>NZ_JBEZXE010000007.1:0-237212 GCF_040637885.1 Kitasatospora sp. NPDC028055
GCCGGCCGCGGGGGGGCCCGCGCGCGCCACGCCCCCCCGCCTGCCCCTGCCCGTGCCCCCCCCGGCGGCCCCCCCGGCGGGCTGCCCCCCCCCGCCCCCTCGGGCATTCCCGGGCGTCCCGCCTGGTGGGAGGGGTACCGGGACGGCATAGGCTCGTGGCATCGCCTGCCCCGGGAGGGAACCCGCTCATGAGTACTCCGCCGTTCCTGGACCTGCCCCGCTGCGCCCGGGCGCAGCGCGTGCCGACCGCGCGCGGGGAGTTCGCGGCGCTGCGGGCGGAGCCGGACGGCCCGGTGCGCGGCTCGGCGCTGCTGGTGCCGGGGTTCACCGGCAGCAAGGAGGACTTCATCGCGCTGCTCGCGCCGCTCGCGGCCGCCGGGTACCGGGTGACGGCCGTGGACCAGCGGGGGCAGTACGAGACCGGCGGGCCGGACGACGAGGCGGCGTACGAGGTGAGCGCGCTGGGCGCCGACGTCCGGGCGCTGACCGAGGTGCTGGCCGCGGAGGACGGGCCGGTGCACCTGCTGGGGCACTCCTTCGGCGGCCAGGTGGTCCGTGAGGCGGTGCTCGCGGCGGCCGAGGAGGGCCCCCTGCCGTGGCGTTCGCTGACCCTGATGGCCACCGGGCCGGGCGCGATCGACCCGGCCGAGGCGGCCCGGACCAGGATGCTGCTGGACGTCCTGCCGGTCATGGGCCTGGAGGAGATCTGGCAGGTCATGCGGCAGATGGACGAGAGCAGCGGGAGCCCGAAGCCGGCGTTGGCGCCGGGGGTCGCGGAGTTCCTGCACCGCCGCTGGGTGGCCAATGTGCCGCGGTCGCTGGCGGTCACCGGCGCGCACCTGGTGGCCGCGCCGGACCGGGTGGACGAGCTGGCCGCGGTGACGGCCGGGACGCTGCCGGTGCTGGTGGTGTCCGGGGAGCAGGACTACGCCTGGCCGGTGCCGGAGCAGGGCGCGATGGCGCGGCGGCTGGGCGCCCGCCGGGTGGTCGTCGCGGGCGCGGCCCACTCCCCCAACGCCGAGCGGCCGGCCGCCACGGCCGAGGCGCTGGCCGCGTTCTGGGCCTGAGCCCGGCCTCCGACCGCCCCCTCCCCCGGCGTGGTCTGTACCACTTCCGGGGGTTCGACCGCTCTCGGCACAGGACAAAAGTCGTTAGTTACGGTAATCTTTGATTCTGTCCGGGAATCATCGGCGACCCCCACCGGGGTGCCTTTCAGCCGAAACCCGGACGTTACGGACGGGCAATGGCCCGGTAGCACCGCCACGACACCGTGGTGCACGAGGGACTGGACGCACCAGGCAAGCCCAGGGGGAGCCCTTGCCGCAGCAGACCGCCACACGTACCACCCGCGTGGTCCGGCCGCAGCGCCGGATCCGCAGGACCCCGAAAGGGCTGATACCGACTCAGCCGCAACCGCCCCGCACCGCGGGGCCCGGAAAGGAGACGCCCATGACCAAGCCCATGCGCTTCGAGATCCTCCGCCTGGACGACGCCAACGGCTCCGCGACCGACCGCGTGATCGCCGACGCCGAGACCGTCCGCGAGCTCGTCCAGGACGCCGCCCGCACCGGCGAGCGCCTGCTCATCCGCCCGTGCCCGACCGTCTGACCCGGCGCGGCGCCTCCGACCGGGAGGCCCCACCCGCCGCCGACGAGCCGGGAGCGTCCGATCCGGACGTACCGATACCCGACTGACGCCCCGTCACCGCGATCGCCGTTGACGGGGCGTCAGTGTGTCCGGCCCCGAACCGGCCCCCACCCGGCTCCGACCCCGCCCCGACCCGGCTTCAGCCCGACCCCGGCCCGGCCCCGACCCCGCCCCGGCCCCGGAACGTTTGCCTCCGCCCGCCACGGGACATCCCCCAACGGGAACCGCCCGCGCCGCACCCACCCGCGCCGGCCGGGCGTCCAGCACCGACAGGGTGCCGCCGAGCCGTCCGTACGGGTGATCGTCCTTGACGCGGCGGTCCGGAGGGAGGAGCGTTGTCGGCTATGAGGGGCGAGCCAAGCTGTCCGAGGTGCGCCGGTCGGGTCCGCGCCCCCGGTCTTTTTTCGGACACCTGGCAGTGCGACCGGCACGGAGCCGTGCACCCGATGCAACCCGTACTACCCCCGAGCGTGGAAGCCCTGGGCGTCGCCGTCGTCCGTTCCCAGGTCCCCGTCTGGCTGCCCTGGCCGCTCCCGGTCGGCTGGCTCTACACCGGCATCGCCCACGTCGGCGACGACATCTCGGGCGCCCGGGCCACCGCCGTCGCCTGCTCCGGGCCCGCCCCTCTCGGCGGCTTCGGCGAACTGGTGCTGGTCGCCGAGGAACTGGGCGTCGGGCTCGGCGCCCGCTACGCCGGACTGCCCGGCCCCGACCCGGGTGACTCGGTCGGCCTCTACAAGCCCGCCGACGCCAAGCTGATGGCCGCCGGGCGGCCCACCCCGATGTTCCACGTCCCGGACGCCCCGGCCGACCGTGCGGTGTTCGTCGGCGAGGCCCGCGGGCTCTGGCTCTGGGCGATCGCCTGGCCCGAGCAGTCCGCGCTGGTGATGTACGACGAACTGGTGCTCACCGACCTGCGCGAGGCCGGCGCCGAACTGGACCTGCTGCCCTGCGGGGCGCTCTCCCCCCGGCTGCTGGGCTGACGGCGGGCCGCACGGCCTATCCTGGGCGGCACCCACCAGCCTGAGGAGTTCTGCCCCGTGCGCATCGACCTGCACGCCCACAGCACCGCGTCCGACGGCACCGACAGCCCGGCCGAGCTGGTCGCGGCGGCGGTCGCGGCCGGCCTCGACGTGGTCGCGCTCACCGACCACGACACCGTCGCCGGGCACGCCGGAGCCGCCGCCGCGTTGCACGCGCTGCCGGACGGCACCCGGCTGACCGTCGTCCCCGGCGCCGAACTGTCCTGCGTCGTGGACGGCGTCAGCATGCACCTGCTGGCGTACCTGTTCGACCCCGAGGAGCCGGAGTTCGCGGCCGAGCGCGAGCTGGTGCGCACCGACCGGTTCCGGCGCGGCCGGGCGGTCGTCGAGCGCTGCCGGGAGCTCGGCGCGGACATCAGCTGGGAGCAGGTGCGGCGGATCGCCGGGACCGGTTCGGTCGGGCGGCCGCACATCGCCAGCGCGCTGGTCGAGGCGGGCGTGGTGGCCACCGTCTCGGACGCCTTCACCCCGCAGTGGCTGGCCAACGGCGGCCGGGCGGACGTCCGCAAGCACGAGACCGACCCGGTGCGGGCCGTCCGGCTGGTCCGGGCGGCCGGCGGGGTGCCGGTTTTCGCCCACCCTGGCGCGGTCAAGCGCGGCCGGACCGTCCCCGACCGGGTGATCGCCGAGCTCGCGGCCGCCGGACTGGCCGGGCTGGAGGTCGACCACACCGACCACGACGAGGAGACCAGGCAGCGGCTGCGCGGCCTGGCCGGCGACCTCGGCCTGCTGGTCACCGGCTCCAGCGACTACCACGGCAGCCGCAAGACCGTCCGGCTCGGCGAGCACACCACCGACCCCGGGGTGTACGAGGCGCTGCTGGCCCAGGCCACCGGGGCGAAGCCGATCGAGCGCTGACGGCGGGCGGGGCCGCGCTCCGGCGCACCGGGGCGCGGTGCGGCGGGCGGGCCCGCCCGTACGCCCTCCCCGCTGGGAACCGACGCCGGGGCCCGGTCCCGACCGGGGGTCAGTCGAGCCTGACGCCGCGCCGCCCCGGGTCGCGCAGGTCGGTGCCCTGGTCCAGCCAGCGCTCCTGGAGCGCGGCCGCGCCGTGCACCCGCTTCCAGCCCGCCTCGTTGGGCGTCATCGGCAGCAGCGGCAGGAAGCGCACCGGCTCGGCGGGCTCGGCCAGTTCCAGGTCCTCGACCAGCCCGCCCGGCTCGGCGGCCAGCACCGAGGTGAACGGAGCGCCCTCCCAGAGCGGGGCGCCGAGGTCCAGCGAGCCGCCCGGGGCCACCACCAGGCCCTCGACCTGCGGCGTCGCGGCGAAGGTGGCGAGGCTGCGCAGCACGCCGTCGCGCCCGCCGCGTACGGTCAGCACCAGTTCGACGCGCGGTCCGCGCAGCTGGTCGGCGACCGGCTGGGTCGGGTCGGCCATCGGGGCGGCCGACATCCCGAGCGTCGCGTAGCGGACCAGGCCGTCGGTGTCCGGCCCGAAGCGCAGCACCTCGATCCGGTCGGTGCCGAGGAAGGTGACGGCGGCGCGGCCGCTCGGCTCGCCGAAGGTGGAGATCAGCCGGGCCTCGACGGCCGCCAGCACCGCCTCCCGGGTGAGTTCCGGGGAGCTGCCGCCGTGGGGGTCGCCGAAGGACAGGAAGTCGTGCGCCATGCCGGTGAGCGTAACCCGGGCCGCCCCGGCGTCCGCGCGGGGGCGTACGGGCGAAGGCCCGGGAAACCCCGGGGCACCGATGCCCGGTCAGATGTTAGGGTGAGCGACTGGCCACCGGGATCGCAGGTTCCGGGGCGGCGAGCGAAGGAGGTGGTTGCGGTGGATACCGGCCGACCATGCAGTACCGGCAGCTCTGCCCGGCCCCGACTTCCCCGTGACCCCCGCCCCGCAGGCCTCAGCGGCTGACCGAGCCCCAGTGGCCCGGGCGCGGGTCGTCGGCGGACGGACCGGCCGGGAGAGCACCCCTCGTCCCCTTCACCGGTGTTCCTCGCCGTCGCACCACGGCCCTTCCGCGTCCCTACCGCGCCACCGTGCGACGGCTCCTGCCCCAGGGAGCCTGTCATGTCGATGATCAACAGCCTGCGCGCCGCCGTCCGCACCAACCGCCGACGGGGCCCCGTCGGGGCGTACGACGCCGTGCCCGAGGGCGTCGGCTCGGCGGTCGTGGACTGCGCGGTCTACCAGCACGGCCGGCGCAACGGTGAGACCTGCAGCCCCCGCGAGGCCGCCCGCCGGGTCAAGGCCGCGCACCAACTCCCGGACACCGCCGGGTCGTTCAGCTGGATCGGGCTGCACGAGCCGACCGAGGCCGAGTTCGAGGGCATCGCCCAGCGCTTCGGTCTGCACCCGCTCGCGGTGGAGGACGCGGTGCACGCCCACCAGCGGCCGAAGGTGGAGCGCTACGACGACGTGCTGTTCGCCGTCTTCAAGACCATCCGCTACGTCGAGCACGACCAACTGACGCCCACCAGCGAGGTGGTGGAGACCGGCGAGCTGATGGTCTTCGCCGGCCGGGACTTCGTGATCACCGTCCGGCACGGCGGCCACGGCTCACTGCAGGAGCTGCGGCACCGGCTGGAGGCGGACGCGGACGAGGCCGGGCTGCTCGCCAAGGGCCCGGCCGCGGTGCTGCACGCGATCGCCGACCACGTGGTGGACAACTACCTGCTGGTCGCCGAACGGCTGCAGAACGACGTGGACGAGATCGAGTACGGCGTCTTCTCGGCCAAGGGCGCGCGCACCGCGGACGTCGGCCGGGTGTACCAACTCAAGCGCGAGGTGCTGGAGTTCAAGCGCGCGGTGGCACCGCTGCTGCGCCCGATGCAGCAGCTGTCGGAGCCGCAGCAGGGCCTGGTCGACCCGGACATCCAGAAGTACTTCCGGGACGTCGCCGACCACCTGGCCCGGGTCACCGAGCAGGTGCACGGCTTCGACGAACTGCTGAACTCGCTGCTCCAGGCCAACCTGGCGCAGGTGTCGGTGGCGCAGAACGAGGACATGCGCAAGATCACCGCCTGGGCGGCGATCTTCGCGGTGCCCACCATGATCACCGGCGTCTACGGCATGAACTTCGACTACATGCCCGAACTGCACCACGCCTACGGCTATCCGATGGTGCTCACCGCGATCACGCTGATCTGCATCGGGATGTACCGGGGCTTCCGCCGCAACGGCTGGCTGTAGCGCCCGCCCCCGCCCGCGCCCGCCCCGGGGTCACGCCCCGCGGGGGCCGGGGCCCGCAGGGCGGGACCCCGCGGGGCGTCAGCGCCGTCCGCCGCGGGCGACCAGGACCAGGCCGAGCAGGATCAGCACCACCGCCGGGTACGCCGCCACCGGGGGCCACTGGCCGAGCCAGAGCGCGGCGATCAGGGCCGCGCCCGGGGTCTCCAGCAGGATCGCGGTGGAGGTGATCGACGGGCCGAGGGTGCGCACCACCCGGTTGCTCAGCGAGTGCCCGAGCAGCTGCGCGGTGACCATCAGCAGCACGATCTGCCACCAGGCCCCGGCCGACCAGCCGGACAGCCGGGTGCCGGTGGCCAGGCAGAGCACCAGCAGGCCGACCGCCGTGGTCGCGTAGCAGACCAGCGTGTACGCGGTGGTGCTGACCGTCCTGCGGACCTCCGCGCCCAGCAGCATGTACCCGGCCGCGGCCAGGCCCGCGGCGAGCGCGAGGGCGTCGCCGAGCAGGGCGCGCGGGGACATCGAGAGGTCGACGCCGGTCAGCACCAGCACCCCGGCGAAGGCGACGACCGTCCCGAGCCAGACCATCCTCGGCGCCCGGACGCCGAACAGCCGCATCAGCAGGATCGTCCACAGCGGGGTGGTGGTGACCAGCGCGGTCGCGGAGGCCACCGAGGTCATCCGCAGGCTGGGCATCCAGAGCGCGAAGTGCACCGCGAGCAGCGCCCCGGCGGCGACCGCGAGCAGCAGCGCCCGTCGGCCGATCCCGCGCAGCTCGGCGCGGTGGCGCAGCAGCGCGTACGGGCCCAGGGCGCCGACCGACATGACGTTGCGCCAGAAGGCGATGGCCAGCGCGGGCGCGGCGGTGGCGGAGATCAGCGGGCCGGAGAGGGAGATGCCGCCGATCGAGACGGCGAGCAGCAGCAGGTCGACGGTGGGGAGCGGGTGCGCGGGCCGCTGGCCGGCGGCGGTGGTGGCAGGGGCGGGGGCGGTCGCGGGCCGGGCGGCGGGCACGGCGCTCCTTCGCTGGTCGCGGGGGTGTGGCGCTCATACGGTAAGGCCCGTGGGGCGTCAATGGAACTGTCGCCCGGAGGCTGAGACGTCCGGCCCGGCGGGCGCGGGCGGCGAACCCGTACGCTGTCGCCATGGACCGCAACTCCGCCGCCCCCGTCGCCGACGACTTCCTCGACCAGGCCCTGCTGGAGGAGGCCGCGAAGAAGTCCGGACTGCTCTGGGTGCGCGCGGACGGCGAGGCGCAGGCCCGCCCGCTCTGGCACGCCTGGCACGACGGCGCCGTGGTGGTGGTCGGCGGGGGCGGCGAGCAGCCCCTGCACGGCCTGACCGCGGGCGGCCGCGCCGTGATCACCGTGCGCAGCAAGGACAAGGGCGGCCGACTGACCGGCTGGGCCGCCGAGGTGGTCGAGCTGGCGCCGGACGGCGAGGCCTGGCTGGCCGCCGTCGAGGAGCTCAAGGGCAAGCGGCTGAACGCGCCCGACACGGACACCATCGCCGAGCGCTGGGCCCGCGAGTGCCGGGTGCTGCGGCTGCGGCCGGTAGGGGCGCTGACCGAGCGTCCGGGCGCCATGCCGGACGGCTCGCTCGCCGCCGAGCCGATGCCCACCCCGGCCACCACCCGCCGCCCGATCCCCGCCGGGCTGCCCAAACTGCTGTTCAAGCGCCGCTAAAGGTTCATGCCGAGGACTCCTGGGCCCGCTACCGTGCCTCACCGGGCCGGGTGCAGGCGGCACAGGTAGCCTGGGCCGGACGTGCGCCCCGGTGCGCACCGTACGGCGTCGAGCAGGTCGGACCGCCCGGGCAGGGTCGAGGGAGTCGAGGGAGTTCATGGCAGGGCCAGGAAGCCGGGTCTTCATCTCCCACCTCTCCGCCGTCGCGGTGTTCGACCCGAACGGCGACCAGGTCGGGCGGGTCCGCGACGTGGTGGTCTCGCTGCGCCTCGGCGGCCGCCCTCCGCTGGTGCTCGGCCTGGTGGTCGAGGTCGTCGCCCGGCGCCGGATCTTCCTGCCGATGACCAGGGTGACCAGCCTGGAGTCCGGCCAGGTGCTCACCACCGGCGTGATCAACCTGCGCCGCTTCGAGCAGCGCCCGTCCGAGACCCTGGTGCTGGCCGAGCTGCTGGACCGCACCGTCACCTGGTCCAAGACCGGTGAGGACGTCACCGTGCTGGACGTCGGCATGGTGCAGACCCGGCTGCGCGAGTGGGAGGTCACCAAGGTCTTCGTCCAGGTCGGCCGGGCCACCCGGCTGCGCAAGGGCAAGGGCGAGCGGCTCACCCTGGACTGGCAGGACGTCACCGGCTTCGCGCTGCCCGAACAGGACCAGGGCGCGGCGAACCTGCTCGCCACCTTCGAGCAGCTGCGCCCGGCCGACCTCGCCAGCGTGATGCACCACCTGTCGGCCAAGCGCCGCGCCGAGGTGGCCGCCGCGCTGCCGGACGAGCGGCTCGCGGACGTCCTGGAGGAGCTGCCCGAGGACGACCAGGTCGAGATCATCGGCAAGCTCAAGGAGGAGCGGGCGGCCGACGTCCTGGAGGCGATGGACCCGGACGACGCCGCCGACCTGCTCTCCGAGCTGCCCGGCGAGGAGGCCGAGCGGCTGCTCGGCCTGATGGAGCCGGAGGAGGCCGAGCCGGTCCGCCGGCTGCTCTCCTACGAGGAGGACACCGCCGGCGGTCTGATGACCACCGAGCCGATCGTCCTGGAGCCGGACGCGACGGTCGCCGAGGCGCTGGCCCGGATCCGGATCCGCGACCACAAGCCCGCGCTGGCCGCCCAGGTGTACGTCTGCCGGCCGCCGAACGAGACCCCGACCGGCAAGTACCTGGGCGCGGTGCACTTCCAGCGGCTGCTGCGCGAGCCCCCGTACGTGCTGGTCGGCTCGCTGGTGGACGACGACCTGGACGCGCTGCCGCCGGACACCCCGCTGTCGCTGGTCACCAGCTACCTGGCGACGTACAACCTGGTGGCCGCGCCGGTGGTGGACGAGGCCGACCACCTGCTCGGCGCGGTGACCGTCGACGACGTGCTCGACCACCTGCTGCCCGAGGACTGGCGCGACGCCGCGCTGCACGCCGGGGACGACGACAGAGACGAGGTGCACGGTGGACGGTGACCGCAACGGCCGGCGGGGCGAGTCCGCCCGCCGGCGCCTGCAGGGCGAACTGCGGGAGCTTCGCCAGCTGCGCGAACTGCGCACCCGCGAGGGCGGCGGCCGGGAGCGCCTGGAGACCTCCCCCATCACCGGCTCCAACCGCGTCCGGCTCGACCAGCCCCGCACCGCGCGGCCCGGCCTGCTGACCCTGCCGTCCTACGACCCCGAGGCCTTCGGCGTGCTGTCGGAGCGGATCGCCCGCTTCCTCGGCACCGGGCGGTTCATCGTCTGGATGACGGTGGTGATCATCGTCTGGGTGCTGTGGAACACCATGCTGCCGCCGGCCGCGCGCTTCGACGAGTACCCGTTCATCTTCCTGACCCTGGTGCTGTCGCTCCAGGCCTCCTACGCGGCGCCGCTGATCCTGCTGGCGCAGAACCGCCAGGACAACCGGGACCGCGTCAACATGGAGCAGGACCGGGCCCGCAGCGACCGCAACATCGCCGACACCGAGTACCTGGCCCGCGAGGTCGCGGCGCTGCGGCACGGGCTCGGCGAGGTGGCCACCCGCGCCTTCATCACCTCCGAACTGGGCAGCATCCGCTCCGAACTCCACGCGCTGCTCAAGGAGATCGACGAACGGCGGGGCGCCCCCGAGTCGTTGTGACCGGCGGCACGCCACCGGCCGGTCGAGCGGTTCGCCCGGAGCCGTACCATCAAGGCATGGCCAACGAGACAGAGGTCGCGGCCGGCGTCACGGAGGACTCCGTACGCCAGGCGCTGGCGACCGTCAACGACCCGGAGATCAACCGCCCGATCACCGAGATCGGCATGGTGAAATCGGTCGGGATCGCCGAGGACGGCGCGGTGCGCGTCGCGGTCTACCTGACCGTCTCCGGCTGTCCGATGCGCGACACCATCGTCACCCGGGTCCGCGACGCGGTCGGCCGGGTGCCCGGTGTGACCGGCGTCGAGGTCGAGCTCGACGTGATGAGCGACGAGCAGCGCAAGGAGCTCTCCCAGCTGCTGCGCGGCGGTGCCCCCGAGCGGGAGATCCCGTTCGCCAAGCCGGGCACGCTGACCCGGGTCTACGCCGTCGCCTCCGGCAAGGGCGGCGTCGGCAAGTCCTCGGTGACCGTCAACCTGGCCGCCGCGATGGCCGCGGACGGCTTGAAGGTCGCCGTCGTGGACGCCGACATCTACGGCCACAGCGTGCCGCGCATGCTGGGCGTCGAGGGCCGGCCCACCCAGGTCCAGGACATGATCATGCCGCCGCAGGCGAACGGCGTGAAGGTCATCTCGATCGGCATGTTCACCCCGGGCAACGCCCCGGTGGTCTGGCGCGGCCCGATGCTGCACCGCGCGCTGCAGCAGTTCCTGGCCGACGTCTACTGGGGTGACCTGGACGTGCTGCTGCTGGACCTGCCGCCCGGCACCGGCGACATCGCGATCTCGGTGGCGCAGCTCGTCCCCAACGCGGAGATCCTGATCGTCACCACCCCGCAGATGGCCGCCGCCGAGGTGGCCGAGCGGGCCGGCACCATCGCGGTGCAGACCCACCAGAAGATCGTCGGCGTGATCGAGAACATGTCCGGCATGCCGTGCCCGCACTGCGACGAGATGATCGACGTCTTCGGCACCGGCGGCGGCCAGACCGTCGCCGACGCGCTGAGCCGCACCGTCGGCGCCACCGTCCCGGTGCTCGGCTCGATCCCGATCGACGTCCGGCTGCGCGAGGGCGGCGACGACGGCCGCCCGGTCGTGCTCGCCGCCCCCGACTCCCCGGCCGGCGCCGCCCTGCGCGCCGTGGCCGGCAAGCTCGGCGGCCGCCAGCGCGGCCTGTCCGGCATGTCGCTGGGGCTGACGCCCAAGAACAAGTTCTGACGTTCCGCGCGGGCGTACGCGGCGGGGCCGGACGGATCACCGTCCGGCCCCGCTGCGTGTCCGCGGCGCCGCGCGGCTACGGCCGGGCGTAGCCGCCCAGGTCGGGGACGGTGGCGAAGCCGACGCCGTAGGCGCTGACGCCCCGGCCGAAGGCGCCGAGCAGCACGCCGGGGGCCTCGCCGGCCAGCACCCAGCCGTACTCGGACTCCCGGTAGCGGAAGGGCTGCGGCAGCCCGTTGACCGGCAGGCTCAGGGTCGACCAGCCGGGCCCGGCCAGGTCGTCGGCGAGGTCCCACGCCAGGTTGCTCTGCTGGTCCAGCCAGTCCTGGCGCAGCGCCCGGTCCAGCTGGCCGGGCCAGGTCGCGGCGAGCAGGCCGGAGCCGGCCAGCCAGGCCGCGGACGAGGCGGAAGTCGCCTCCAGCGTGCCGGTGTTGTCGGCGCTGCGGCGGCTGTCCCGGCGGGCCACGGTGACCACCACGGCGAACTTCCGCACGTCGCGCGGCTCGTACTGCTTGGCCGGCTCGTCGCCGTGGCCGAGGGTGCCGTAGTCGACGCCGCCGGCCGTCCCGCCGCGGGGGCCGCCGGCGCCCGCCTGCATCAGGAAGCGGCGGCCGGTCCAGCCCTCGTCCAGGCCGTACCAGGGGAAGTCGGCGGACAGGTAGGGCACCAGCGGGTCCGCCGGGCCGGCCTGCCCGCCGACCACCGGGCCGCCGGCCGTGACCGTCGCCCCTCCCGCCTGACTCGTCGCGTCCATCCCCGGGCCTCCTCAAACGCACGTGTGCCTGCCGTGGCGCGCTCCCATGGTGGCGCACCTCGGCGTTCCCGGGGGCCGTTCCTGGTCCGCGCGGGCGCGGATGTGACGGACGGCTCAACGGGAACAATCAGCACAATAGCGGCGCGCACGCCGGGGCCCCGCTCAGCCGGGCGGGCCGGCCGGAATTGTCGGGCGCGCCCCGGGCCGCGGGCGGCCGGCCCGGATCAGGTGGCGTCGGGGTCGAACGGGGGCCGCTCGCCGGGCTGCAGCGGGGCGCCGGCCGAGGCGGGCGCCGCGGCCTTCTCGAAACTCACGCTGCCCGTCCGGCCGTTCACCGGCCCGGCCGGCCTGTCGTCCAGGACGGAGCGGATGTCGAGCGACTCCTTCATGTCCTTGAGGCCCAGCGGGTCCTGCTGGTCGCCCATGAGCTGCTTGCGGACGAAGGTCTTGGGGTTGAGGTCCTCGAACTCGAAGTCCTTGAAGTCGGGCCCCAGCTCGCTGCGGATGTCCTCCTTCGCGGTGTCGGCGAAGGAACGGATCTTCCGGATGAAGCCCATGGTGTCCTGGATCAGCTTCGGCAGCTTGTCCGGGCCGAAGACGACGATCGCCAGTACCGCCAGGGTCAGCAGCTTCAGCCCGCCTACATCGGTGAACACCTGGGCTCCCTAGCTCATCGGACGACGGTTCCTACAGGGTAATGGCCACCGGCGAGTCCCTGGTCCACGGCGGGATGAAGCCGTGGTAAAGACCAGCCGGTGGCCGGGGGCGCGGCGACGATCAGCTAGCGGATCTGCTGGCGCAGGGCGGCGACGTTGCCCGGGTAGCGCTCCGGGGAGGAGGTCGGCTGCGCCGGGCGGGTGGCGGCCACCGGGCGGCCCGGGAAGTCCACCGGGACCTGCGCGTTCATCGGGACGTAGCCGCCCCGGCCGCTGGTGCCGCCCACCGGGCTGACCGTGGTGCCGTGCTGCTCCTCGCCCTGGGTCAGTCCGCCGACGCCGACGCCGCCGAGCGTCACCGCGGCGACCGAGAAGGCGCCGGCGGCGGCGAACACCAGGCGGCGGCCGCGGGCCGGGGAGGGCCGCAGGGCGGCCGCTGCGGGCTGCGGGCGGGCGGCGGTCCGGTCGGGCCGGGCGACGGCCTCCGGGCGGCCGGTGCGCCGGCCGATGAGCGGTCGCAGCACCGAGCCGCGGCCGAAGGCGCGCGGGTCGACCCCGGGCACCGGGGTGTCGGCACCGAGCGCGCCCGCGCCGAAGGAGGCCCCGGCGCCGCGGCCGAAGGAGCCGCCGGTCAGCCGGCTGCCGCCGAGCGTCCCGGTGGCGTTCAGGCCGCCACCGGGGAGGTCGTCGTCGTCCCGGCCGCGGGGCCGGCCGGCGTCCGCCGGGGCGTCCTCGGGGAGGCTGCCGACGGCCATCAGCCGGGCCATCAGCGCGGAGGAGGGGCCGGGGGTGTCGGTGCGGGTCAGCAGGTGCTTGACCGACCGGCCCTCGTCGGCCTCGGCCTTGCACTGCGGGCAGGTGGCCAGGTGGGCCAGGACCCGCTCGCGGGAGTCGTGGCCGAGTTCGCCGTCCAGGAAGGCGGACAGCCGGTCGCCCAGGTGGTGTTCCTCGGCCGCGGGTTCGGCGGGCCGTACGGGCAGCGCGCGCAGCGCCGTGTCGGCGGGCAGCGGGACGGCGGGCAGCAGCGGGTCCCCGAGGTCGGCACCCACCGGATCCGCAGCGGCACGGCGGCCCGGCAGGGCCCAGCTCCGCCGGGTCGAGGACCGTTCGGACGCATCCGAACGGTCCGGACCGGACCAGCCGGTTCCGCTCACGATCGCCTCCGTCCGCGCCCGCCCGGCGCCGTCGCCACCTCGGCAGCGACGCCGACCGGCACCGGCTCCTCCGAGCCGCCGCGGCGCTCGCGGCCCGGGGCCGAGCCAGGGGCGCGGTGCTTGAGGGCGGCGCGCAGGTGGGAGCGGCCGCGGTGGATGCGGCTGCGGACGGTGCCGAGCTTGACGCCCAGGGTGGCGGCGATCTCCTCGTAGGACAGGCCCTCGATGTCGCAGAGCACCACGGCGGCGCGGAACTCCGGGGCGAGGGTGTCCAGGGCCTGCTGCACGTCGGCGTCGAAGTGGGTGTCGCTGAAGTGCTGGGCCGGGCTGGGCTCGCGGGAGGCGAGCCGCTCGGCCGCGTCCTCGCCGAGCGCGTCGAAGCGGATGCGCTGGCGGCGGCGGACCATGTCCAGGAACAGGTTGGTGGTGATCCGGTGCAGCCAGCCCTCGAAGGTGCCGGGGGTGTAGGTCGACAACGAACGGAACACCCGGACGAAGACCTCCTGGGTGAGGTCCTCGGCGTCGTGCTGGTTGCCCGTCAGCCGGTACGCGAGGCGGTAGACGCGGGCGCTGTGCGCCTCGACGATCTCCTCCCACGTGGGCGGAGTCCAGCTCTGCGCGTCGGGACCCTCGGCGAAGGTCGCGAGGACAGGGGCCTCGGCGGTACCGGCGGCCGGCGTGGCGGCGGCGGGCTGGTCCAGGTCGGAGTGCGCAGGCTGGTTCATCACGGGCTTCGGCGTACGGGCCGACGCGGTGCCGCGGGAGTGCCGCCGCACAGGGACGTCGCCCTCGGCCACACCTCCTCGGTCGGCTCTTCTGCCCAGCAGGGCCACCACCATATCCACCTCACCCGTCAAGCCCGGATAAAAGTGCCCGGGAGGTCTTGCGCACCCGGTCGTCAGTGACAACGGCCCGCCGCCGTACGCGGTTCCCGCCCGGCCAGTAATCTGTGGCAGGAAATATCGACATCCTCCGGCACCGGGCCGCCACCCGGGGCTCCGAAAGAGGCAGCCATCAGCGAGTTCGGGCCCGCGCGCGCGGCCCTCGCCGACACCTACGTGGGCGAGGACGCGGTGCTGACCTACGCCCGGGCCCAGTCCGCGCGGACCGGCATACGGGCCATCGGACCGAGCGGCGGGGCCTGCCTGCGGCTGCTGGCCGCCGCCCTGGACGCCAAGGCGGTGGCCGAGATCGGCACCGGCACCGGCGTCTCCGGCGTCTACCTGCTGCGCGGGATGCGGCCGGACGGCGTGCTCACCACGGTCGACTCGGAGCCGGTGCGCCAGCAGCTGGCCCGCGAGGCCTACCAGGCGGCCGGGTTCGCGGCCAACCGCTCGCGGTTCATACCGGGCCGGGCCCTGGAGGTGCTGCCCCGGCTCGCCGACGGCCAGTACGACCTGGTGTTCTGCGACGGGGACCCGGCCGAGTCGCGGGAGTACCTGCTGGAGTCGCTGCGGCTGCTGCGGCCGGGCGGGATGGTCTGCTTCGAGGGGGTCTTCCAGGAGGGCCGGCTCGCCGAGCCCGAGCTCCAGGACCCGCAGACCGGCGCGGTGCGCGACCTGGTGCGGGACGTGCGGGAGAGCGACGCCCTGCTGCCCGCGCTGCTGCCGGTCTCGGACGGGCTGCTCTGCGCCGTGAAGCGCTAGGAAGCCCCGGGACCGCCGGGGACGCCGGAACCGCCCCCGGGGGAACGCCCCCGGAGAACACACGGGCCCGGGCCGACATGACGTCGTGCCCGGGCCCGGCGGTACGTCTCCAGGAGACGGCGAACGCTGCGGTCAGCCGCAGGCCTTCTTCAGGGCCTCGCCCAGGGCGTCGGCCTCGTCGGGAGTGAGCTCCACCACGAGACGTCCGCCGCCTTCGAGCGGAACGCGCATGATGATGCCCCGCCCCTCTTTGGTGACTTCGAGCGGGCCGTCACCCGTCCGCGGCTTCATGGCCGCCATGCTCGTTCCCCTTCCTGCAACCGCTCAGCTACGCACCGGCAGTCCGTCCACCGCCGGTATCGAACGCATTGATCGGAAGCCATTATCCCGCATGCCACGGCCTGATGACCAACATCACTCTCGGTGCAACCACGGCCGGACCGGCAGCAACCACCGCAATCGGCACCAAAAGCCCCGGCGTGGCGGCGGTGCTGACGGCACCGGAAGGTGCGATACCTCACACTCCCCAGTCCGCCCTCCACTCCGGCATCCTGGCACGACCACCCGCGTGACGACCGTCGAGGGAGCCCTCACCCATGTCCGATTCCGTGCTGTACGAGCTGGACGGCGGCCTCGCCGTCATCACCATCAACCGCCCGGAGGCGATGAACGCCCTGGACGTGGCCACCAAGGTGGCGCTGCGGGACGCCGTTATCGAGGCCGCCGGGGACCCGGCCGTGCGCGCGGTGCTGCTCACCGGGGCGGGCGAGCGGGCGTTCTGCGTCGGGCAGGACCTGAACGAGCACCTGGCGCTGCTCAAGCGCTTCGAGGAGACCGGCGAGGGCGCGCTGCGGACCGTCGCCGAGCACTACAACCCGCTGACCCGCGCGCTGGCGGGCATGCGCAAGCCGACCGTCGCCGCGGTGGGCGGGGTGGCGGCCGGCGCGGGCGCCTCGCTCGCCTTCGCCTGCGACTTCCGGATCCTGTCCGACCGGGCCGGCTTCAACACCGCCTTCGTCGGAATCGGCCTGACCGCCGACTCCGGCGCGTCCTGGACGCTGCCCCGGCTGGTCGGGCACGCCAAGGCCACCGAGCTGCTGATGCTGCCCCGGACGGTCAAGGCCGCCGAGGCGATGGAGCTGGGCCTGGCCACCAAGGTCGTGCCGGGCGACGAACTCGCCGCCACCGCACGGGTCTTCGCCCGCGAACTGGCCGAGGGCCCGACGGTGGCCTACGGCGCCGTCAAGGAGTCGCTGGCGTACGGCGCCTCGCACTCGCTGGACGAGCTGCTCGACAAGGAGGACGAACTCCAGACCCTGGCCGGGGAGAGCGAGGACCACCGGATCGCGGTGCGCGCCTTCATCGCCAAGGAGAAGCCGAAGTACGTCGGCCGCTGACGGGCCCTACCGGCCCCCGCGACCGCCGGTGCGGACGTGGCAGTCCGCCAGGTGGTCGTCGACCAGGCCGCAGGCCTGCATCAGGGCGTAGGCGGTGGTCGGGCCGACGAAGCGGAAGCCCGCCTTCTTGAGCGTCTTCGCCAGCGCCGTCGACTCGGGCGTGACGGCCGGCACCTCGCCCATCGTGCGGGGGGCCGGCCGGTCCGGGTCGGCGGCGAACTGCCAGATCAGCGCGTCCAGACCGCCGTCCAGGTCGCGGGCGACCCGGGCGTTGGCGATCGCCGCCCGGATCTTGGCGCGGTTGCGGATGATGCCGGGGTCGGCGAGCAGCCGCTCCTCGTCGGCCTCGTCGAACTCGGCGACCTTGCCGATCTCGAAGCCGGCGAACGCGGCCCGGAAGCCCTCCCGGCGGCGCAGGATGGTCAGCCAGGACAGGCCGGACTGGAAGGCCTCCAGGCAGACCCGTTCGAACAGGGCGTCGTCGCCGTGCACCGGCCGGCCCCACTCGGTGTCGTGGTAGACCCGGTAGTCGTCGGTGGAGTCGCCCCAGCCGCAGCGGCGCAGGCCGTCCGCGCCGAGCACGGTGCCACCCGGCGTCTCGGTCACCGGTCCTCCACCGGCTTCGCGTCCTCGGGGGCCTGCGACTTGGTGAGCGCGACGGCGGGCTCGACCACCGTGGCGAACTGCTCCAGGCCGGGCAGCGGCTGGGCGGTCGGGTCGGGGGCGCCGGTGGCCTCGACCGCGCCGCGCAGCTGGGCGGCGGCCTCCAGTTCGGCGATCCGCGCGTCGCGGTAGGCGAGTTCGGCGCCGAGGCGGTCCAGGACGTCGTCCACCTCGTCCATCCGGTAGCCGCGCACGGCCATCGGCAGGCGCAGCTCGTCCACGTCCGTCTTGCTCAGCGGGCGGTCCTGCGGCAGCCGCGCGGCGATGCGGTCCGGCACCGCCTCCGGCATCGAGCCGCCCCCACCGAGCGCAACCAGCGCGGCGCCGCCGACCACCACGGCCATGGCGACCACGATCACCCAGAACACGAGCTGTCCTCCCGAACTCCCGGTCGGCCTCCTCCGAGGGGCCAGGGAACCGGGCTGATCATGACAGCATGGTCCCTAGTGAGGCCGGGGGCCATCATCGCACCCGCAGCAGCTGTGGAGGAGACATCGGTGGCACTGCGCCTGGGACCGCGCGAATTCGGTGACGACGAGCTGGTGATCATGGCGATCGTGAACCGGACCCCGGACTCGTTCTTCGACAAGGGGGCGACCTTCGCGGACGAGGCCGCCTTCGCCGCCGCCGACCGCGCCGTGGCCGCGGGCGCGGCCGTCCTGGACATCGGCGGGGTGAAGGCCGGGCCGGGCGACGAGGTCACGGTCGAGGAGGAACTGCGGCGCACCGTGCCGTTCGTGGCCGAGCTGCGCAAGCGCCACCCCGGGACGGTGATCAGCGTGGACACCTGGCGGCACGAGGTCGGCGAGGCGGTCTGCGAGGCCGGCGCGGACCTGCTGAACGACGCCTGGGGCGGGGTCGACCCGAAGCTCGCCGAGGTGGCCGCCCGGTACGACGCCGGGCTGGTCTGCACCCACGCGGGCGGCGCCGAGCCGCGCACCCGGCCGCACCGGGTCGGGTACGAGGACGTGATGGCGGACATCCTGCGGGTCACCGTCGGGCTGGCCGAGCGGGCGGTGGGCCTGGGCGTCCGCCGGGACGCGGTGATCATCGACCCGGGGCACGACTTCGGCAAGAACACCCGGCACTCGCTGGAGGCGACCCGGCGGCTGCCGGAGATGACCGCGACCGGCTTCCCGGTGCTGGTGTCGCTCTCCAACAAGGACTTCGTCGGCGAGACCCTGGACCGGCCGGTGAACGAGCGGCTGCTCGGCACCCTGGCCACCACGGCGGTCTCGGCCTGGCTGGGCGCCCGGATCTACCGGGTCCACCAGGTCGAGGAGACCCGCCAGGTGCTGGACATGGTCGCCTCGATCCGGGGCACCCGCCCCCCGGCGGTCGCCCGCCGGGGGCTGGCCTAGCCGCGGCCCTCAT
Organism: Kitasatospora sp. NPDC028055; assembly: GCF_040637885.1. NCBI lineage: Bacteria > Bacillati > Actinomycetota > Actinomycetes > Kitasatosporales > Streptomycetaceae > Kitasatospora > Kitasatospora sp. NPDC028055. The sequence goes on from NZ_JBEZXE010000007.1 coordinate 18,457, forward strand.
CGGCGCCCGGCCCGCCTCCGAAGCGCTCGCGTGGCCCGTGCTAGATCTCGTTCACGGGCCGGCGGGCGTCCGCGAGGATCTTGAGGACCTCGTCGATCTCGTCCGTGATGTGGAACAGCTCCAGGTCGTGCGGGGCCGCCTTGCCCTGCGCGACCAGGGTGTTCTTCAACCACTCGTAGAGGCCGCCCCAGTAGGCGCTGCCGTAGAGGATCACCGGGAAGCGGGTGACCTTCTTCGTCTGCACCAGGGTGAGCGCCTCGAACAGCTCGTCCAGCGTGCCGAGCCCGCCGGGCAGCACCACGAAGCCCTGGGCGTACTTCACGAACATCGTCTTGCGGACGAAGAAGTAGCGGAAGTTCAGCCCGAGGTCGACGAACTCGTTGAGGCCCTGCTCGAAGGGCAGCTCGATGCCGAGCCCGACGCTGAGGCCGCCGGCCTCCGTGGCGCCGCGGTTGGCGGCCTCCATCGCGCCCGGGCCGCCGCCGGTGATCACCGCGTAGCCGGCCTCGGCGAGGGCCCGGCCGATGGCCACCCCGGCCTCGTACTCGGGCGAGTCGGCCGGGGTCCGGGCCGAGCCGAACACGCTGATCGCGGGCGGGAGTTCGGCGAGGGCGCCGAAGCCCTCGACGAACTCGGAGGTGATCCGCAGCACCCGCCAGGGATCGGTGTGCAGCCAGTCGGTGGGGCCGGTGGTGTCCAGCAGGCGCTGGTCCGTGGTGCTGGTGCCGACCTGGTCCCGGCGTACCAGCACCGGGCCCTTCTGCTTCTCGGGCCAGGCCTTCTTCTTCCGCGGCACGCCGACCTGCTCGGGGCCGTGTCCGTACTGCCTGTCGTCTCCTGTGCCTGTCATGACGGAACCCTACGCCGACCTCCCCCCGATTTCAGGCAACGGGGGAAGGTCGGTCAAGCAACCGGAAGATGGCGTTCGCCCGGCTTCCGGATCGACCACGAACGCTGTCGAGTCAGCTGGTCAGCCAGGCCCGCAGGCGGTCCTCGGTCTCGGCGATGGCGGTCAGCGAGCAGTGCTCGTCCCGCTTGTGCGCGAAGTTCGGGTCGCCCGGTCCGTAGTTGACCGCCGGGACGCCGAGCGCGCTGAAGCGGGCGACGTCGGTCCAGCCGAACTTGGCCCGGGCCTGGCCGCCGGTGGCCGCCAGGAAGGCCTTGGCGGCGGGCTGGGACAGGCCGGGGAGGGCGCCGGGGGCGAAGTCGGTCACGGTCAGTTCGAAGCCGTCGAAGACCTCGCGGACGTGCTTCTCCGCCTCGGCCTCGCTGCGGTCCGGCGCGTAGCGGAAGTTGACCGTGATGACGCACTCGTCCGGGATCACGTTGCCGGCCACGCCGCCGTCGATCCGCACCGCGTTGAGGCCCTCGCGGTACTCCAGGCCGTCGATCTCCACCCGGCGCGGCCGGTAGTCCGCGAGCCTGGTGAGCGCCTCGGCGGCGTGGTGGATGGCGTTGTCGCCGAGCCAGCTGCGGGCCGCGTGGGCGCGCACGCCGCTGAGCCGCACCTGCGCCCGCAGGGTGCCCTGGCAGCCGCCCTCGACCATGGCCCCGCTGGGCTCCATCAGCACCGCGAAGTCGGCGGCCAGCCAGTCCGGGTGGTCCTTGGCGAGGTGGCCGAGGCCGTTGCGGGAGGCCTCCACCTCCTCGCAGTCGTAGAACACGTAGGTGAGGTCGCGGTTGGGCTCGGTCAGGGTGGCGGCGAGGCGCAGCGCCACCGCCACGCCGGACTTCATGTCGGAGGTGCCGCAGCCGTAGAGCAGGTCGCCGTCGACGTACGAGGGCAGGTTGTCGGCGATCGGCACGGTGTCCAGGTGGCCGGCCAGCACGACGCGCTCGGCGCGGCCCAGGTTCGTCCGGGCGACCACGTTGTTGCCGTAGCGATCCACGGTCAGGTGCGGGTAGCCGCGCAGGGCGGCCTCGACGGCGTCGGCGAGTGCCTGCTCGTCGCCGCTCACCGAGGGGAAGTCGACGAGGCGCGCGGTCAGCGTGCCGCCGTCGAGGGTCAGGTCCAGGGGCGTCGGGTTCGGGCTGCTCATGACGTCAGCCTAGTGCCGTCGGATCGGCACTCCGCGTGGTCGTCCTGTGACGTGGAACGCCCACGGACCGGCAACCGGAATGCGCCGCACATCCGTCCGAGTGGGTACGGTGTCGGATCAAGTAGCGGGCGCGAGAGGGGCGACGGTGGCCAGGAGAAGGAACAGCGAGGAGCTGGGCGACGAGCTGGGCGACGAAGAGGCGCCCCGCCGTCGTGGTCCGGTCCGTGCGCTGTTGCTCGTGCTGGTCGGGCTGCTCGGCCTGGCGATGGTCGCGGGCCTGGCGGTGGTCGGGATCTGGTGGTTCGGTTTCCGGCAGGGCGCCACGGAGGAGTGCTCGGTGAAGACGGCCGCCGGCAGCGGCACGCTGGAGCTGCCGCAGGCCGCCAACGCGGCGACGATCGCCGCGGTGGCGCGTTCGCGGGGCCTGCCGGACCGGGCGACGGCGATCTCGCTGGCCACCGCGATGCAGGAGTCCAAGCTGCGCAACCTCGCGGGCGGTGACCGGGACTCGATCGGCCTGTTCCAGCAGCGGCCCTCGATGGGCTGGGGCACCCCGGAGCAGATCGCGGACCCGGTGTACGCGACCAACAAGTTCCTGGACGGTCTGGTCAAGGTGCCCGGTTACACCCGGTTGCCGCTGACCGACGCGGCCCAGGCGGTGCAGAAGAGCGGCTACCCCCAGGCATACGCCAAGCACGAGACCAAGGCGACCCTGCTCACCTCGGCGCTGGCCGGCCGGGAGCCCGCGTCGTTCAGCTGTGTGGTGAAGGACTACGCCAAACCGGACCCGGCCGACTCGGCGTCGCCGACGGCGGGCGCCACGGCCACCCCGGCCGCGCAGCCGGACCGCACCCAGGTGCTGTCCGACCGGGTGCGCCGGGAGTTCGGCAAGACGGTCACCCCGGCGGCGGGCTACGCCTCGACGATCAAGGGCGCGGAGAACGCCGTCGCGCTGACCCCGGACCCGGCCGCCGCCGCGCTGACCACCTCGGCGGACGCCGGGGCCGACGCCGGGGCGCCCGCCGAGCGGGCCAGCGGCTGGGAGGTGGCCCACTGGGCGGTCGCCCAGGCCCAGCAGCTGGGCATCGCGACGGTCGCCTACGACGGGAAGATCTGGCGCAAGTCCGAGTCCGAGGACGGCTGGCAGACCCAGACCTCGGGGACCTCGACCAAGCTCGTCCAGGTCACCCTGGCCCCGTACGGGAAAGGCTGACGCACTCACGTTCGGGTAGCCGCCGGACGGGTGATTCCGGTCAACCGCGATGGACCGGCCGCCCGTTCCGGCGACCCCGACCGGAGAACCGTCACTCCCCTTGCCCGGGCCGGTCCGACGCCCTCTCGCGAGGCCGGAAAGGGCGCCCGCTGCGGTCATACGATCCGATGGTCGGTCAGGCTCGTTCCTTGCACCGACCGAAACCTTCTGGCTTCTCAAGCGGTAACAACGTCGTCCGCCAGGTCCCGTCCGCACCCGGAACGTCCACCCGGCGGACGGGACGGACCCAGACCCCTTCGAGGAGCCTCATGTCTCACCCCCTCACGCGCCGGATCGCCCAGGCCGCGCTCGTCGTGGCCGCCGGAGCGACCCCGCTGGTCGCGGCCGGCTCCGCGTCCGCCCTGGGCGGGGACGCCCTGCTTCCCAAGAGCGACCTCGCGGCGCCGCTGGGCCAGCTGACCAACACCGACACCGGTTCCACCCTGCAGCACACCACCCACCAGCTCGGCCAGGCCGCCGGCACCACCGGCGCGGCCACCGTCGCCGCCGGCGTACCGGCCTCCGCCGACGCCGCCGGGAACATCGTCGCCCACCAGCTCCCCGAGGCGAACGAGAAGGCCAGCTCGCTGACCGCCCCGGTGGACCAGACCGCCGCCACCACCGGCCAGCTCTCCGCCGTCACCCCGAAGGTCGCCTCGGCGCTCGCGGGCAAGCTCGGCGAGGCCGTCACCGGCAAGGGCATGGGCACCCGCAGCGCCAACGCGGGCAGCAGCCCGGTCGGCGGCCTCGGCCAGGCCGGTGCGCTCGCCCACGCGCTGCCCGGTGCCGACAAGCTCTCCGGAGCCGTCCCCAGCACCGGCGCCGTCACCGACGCGCTGCCCACCAGCGCCGTGGAGCGCGCCCTGCCGCTCGGCTCGGTCGAGCACGCGCTGCCCGGCGGCCTGCCCGCCACCGACGTGCTCGGCCTGGCCGAGCACGGCTCGGCCAACCGGCTCGGCGGCGCCGACCTCGGCCCGAACAACCCGCTGTCCGGCCTCACCAACTCGCTCGGCCCGGTCGGCGGCCTGCTGGGCGGCGTGAACGGCGGCAGCATCAGCGGCCTGCCGCTCTAGACCCGCGGTCGACCGCGGCAGCCCCCGCCGCGGTCCGCACGCGCGGGAGGGGCCGGTGTTCCGTCTCGGAACACCGGCCCCTCCGTCGTACCCGCCGTCAGCGCGCCGCCGTCAGCGCGCCGCGGCCAGCCGCTCCACGGCCGCGGCGACCCGCTCGTCGGTCGCGGTGAACGCGACCCGGACGAAGCCGGCGCCGGACGGCCCGTAGAAGTCACCGGGCGCCACCAGGATGCCCAGCCCGGCCAGTTCGGCCACGGTCTCCCAGCACGGGCGGTCCTGGGTCGCCCACAGGTACAGGCTCGCCTCGGAGTGCTCGACCCGGAAGCCGTACGCCTCCAGCGCCGCCCGCAGAGCCGAGCGCCGGGCCGCGTACCGCTCCCGCTGCTCGGCCACGTGCGCGTCGTCGGCGAGCGCCGCGATCGTCGCCGCCTGGACGGGCGCCGGCACGATCATGCCGCCGTGCTTGCGCAGCCCCAGCAGCTCCTCGACCACCACCGGGTCGCCCGCCACGAAGGACGCGCGGTAGCCGGCCAGGTTGGAGCGCTTGGAGAGCGAGTGGACGGCCAGCAGGCCCTCGTGGTCGGCCCCGCAGACGTCCGGGTGCAGCACGGAGACCGGCTCGGCCTCCCAGCCCAGCTCGAAGTAGCACTCGTCGCTGACCAGCAGCACCCGGTGCTCCCGGGCCCACTCGACGGCGCGGCGCAGTTCGTCCGCGCCGAGCACCCGGCCGGTCGGGTTGGACGGCGAGTTCACCCAGAGCAGCCGCACCCGGGAGCCGTCCAGCTCGTCCACCGAGTCGTACTCGACCGGCTCGGCGCCGCACAGCCGGGCGCCCACCTCGTAGGTCGGGTAGGCCAGCCGCGGGTAGGCGACCTGGTCGCCCGGGCCGAGGCCGAGCTGGGTCGGCAGCGAGGCCACCAGCTCCTTGGAGCCGACGGTCGGCAGCACGGCCCGCGGGCCGATCTCGGCGCCGCAGCGGCGGTTCAGCCAGTCGGCGATCGCCTCGCGCAGCTCCAGCGGGCCCCAGACGGTCGGGTAGCCCGGCGTGTCGGTGTGGGCCGCCAGCGCCTTCTGGATCAGCTCGGGGACCGGGTCCACCGGGGTGCCGACGGAGAAGTCGCAGATGCCGCCGGGGTGGGCGACGGCGGTGGCCTTGTAGGGCTCCAGCTTGTCCCAGGGGAAGACCGGGAGCCGGTCGGAAACGCGGCGCGCCGCCCCCGGGTGACCCGGGAACGGCGCGCGCGTGCTGTTGGTGTTCACAGCTCAGTAGCCACCGATCGTCAGTGGTCGGCGTTCTGCGGCGGCAGCGCGGCGATGAACGGGTGGTCCCGCTCGATCAGGCCGAGCTTGGAGGCGCCGCCGGGCGAGCCCAGGTCGTCGAAGAACTCGACGTTCGCCTTGTAGTAGTCCTTCCACTCCTCCGGAGTGTCGTCCTCGTAGAAGATCGCCTCGACCGGGCAGACCGGCTCGCACGCGCCGCAGTCGACACACTCATCCGGGTGGATGTAGAGGGAGCGCTGGCCCTCGTAGATGCAGTCAACCGGGCACTCTTCGATGCACGCCTTGTCCTTCACGTCGACACAAGGCTGCGCGATGACGTAGGTCACGCTGTCGTTCCTCCTCGGAAGGGCCTGGTGGCCCGTGCTGTTCTGCTGCCGTGCGCGGTGTGAGCGCGGCGTCGTCGATGCCCGCACCTAGTATCGCGGGTCGGAGCAGGCAAATGCACAGGAGGTGGCCGGATCATGACCCGAGACCAGCTGGAACGGCGCCCGGAAGTCCGGATAGATCCCTCTGACGTGGGACTTCGGGTCTCCGTGCGACGCCTCTCGGAGTTCGTGGGCGACCGTCCGGTGTTCCGCGATGTGATCGGCGTGCTCACATCGTGGGACGATCAAGGGCTCACGGTCGAGCCCCGTTCCGGCGGTCCGGTGAGCTTCCCGGAGAAGCTGCTGGTCGCGGGCAAGGTCGTGCCGCCCTTCCCGGCGCGGCGCGCGCCGCTGCCCGCCGCCACGCCGGTCGAACTCCAGCGGACCGCCGGGCGCGGCTGGCCGGCCGTCGAGCAGGAGGCGCTCGGCGAGTGGACGCTGCGCGCGGCCGCCGGGTTCACCCGGCGGGCCAACTCCGTCCAGGCGCTCGGCGATCCCGGCGTGCCGCTGCCCGAGGCCCTGGCCGCCGTCCGGTCCTGGTACGCGGCGCGCGGGCTGCCCGCCTACGTCGAGGTAATTAGCCCCGGCTCGCCCGAGGAGCTGCGCGGCGAACTCGACCGGCTAGGCGCCGGGTACGCCCCCACCCTGGTGCGCACCGCCCCGCTCGCCGCGCTCGCCCGGACCGGCGCCGGGCACGAGCGGGTCCGGCTCGCCCGGACGGTGGACACCGACTGGATGTCGCTGTACCGGCGGGTGAGCGGGGACCCGGCCGTGGAGGAGGCGGCCCGCCGGGTACTGCACGGCGGGCCCTCGGTCTGGTTCGCCAGCGTCCCCGGCGCCCCCGGGCAGCCGCCGCTGGCGATCGGACGCTGCGTCATCGACGGCCCGTGGGCCGGCTTCGGCGCGATCGAGGTCCAGCCGTACGCCCGGCGGGCCGGACTGGCGACCACGGTGATGGCGGTGCTCGCCGCCCGTGCGGCGGAGGAGGGGGCGAGCGGCGCGTACCTGCAGGTCGAGGCGGAGAACGACGGTGCGAGGGCGCTCTATGACGGACTCGGCTTCACGACCAGTCACACTTACCACTACGCGCTCCTCCCCCAGGAGTAGCCGACCGACCGTTCCATCCTGGTATGTCCGCTTGTCCGTCCGTCGTACGAAGGCCGTCGCCGTCACCGTGACCGAGCACAGCAGAGACCGCTTCCGGACCGCCGCCCGCTCCGAGCAGCCCGACCCGGTGCTGCTCTGCCTGCTCGCCGCCGCCGAGCACGACCCGGTCCTCGACCCGGGCGATCCGGGCGAGCCGCCCGGCGTGGACACCCTGCTGGCCGCCTGCGAGGCCGCGCTCGACCGGCACGCGGCCGCCGTCCGGCTCGCCGTGGCCGAACGCTCACCGTCCGGGCCGGAGGAGACCGCCGCGCTGCTCGCCGCCGTGCTCGGCGGCCGGGAGCGCTTCCACGGACGCCAGTCCGACTACCGCCGGCTGGAGTCCTCCCTGCTGCCCGACGTGCTGCGGCGCCGGCGCGGACTGCCGATCATGCTCTCGCTGGTGTGGACGGCCGTCGGCCGCCGGGCCGGGCTCACCGTGCACGGCATCGCCCTGCCCGGCCACTTCATCGTCGCGGTCGGCGGCCCGGCCGGCGGCGAGGAGTACGTCCTCGCCGACCCCTTCCACGGCGGGCGACTGCTCGACCCCGCCGACGTCGAACGCCTGGTCGCCGCCTCCGGACACGACTTCACCCCCGCGCTGCTCACCCCCGCCCAGCCGCTGGACATCGTGCTGCGGGTGCTCGGCAACATCCGGGCCTGGGCCGCCGACCGGCCCGAACAGGCCCGCACCCAGCTGTGGGCCACCGAACTCGCCCTGCTGCTCCCCCGGCACCCGGCCCAGCTTCGCCTGGAACGGGCCGAACTCCTGGTGCGGATGGGCGACTTCCTCGGCGGCTCGGCGGAGATGGACGACTACGCGCGGATCCTGGACGCCTTCGACCCGGACACCGCCGCCAAGGTCCGCCAGGAGGCCCGGGCGGCCCGCCACCGGCTCAACTGACCGACGGCTGACCCGGCCTCTGCCCGGACGGTCACAGCCAGCCCTTCTCGCGGGCGATCCGGACCGCCTCGGTGCGGTTGCGGGCCTCGGTCTTCTGGATCGCCATCGAGAGGTAGTTGCGGACCGTCCCCTCCGACAGGTGCAGCCGCCTGGCGATGTCCGCGTTCACCGCGCCGTCCGCGGCCGCGCCCAGCACGTCCCGCTCGCGCGCGGTCAGCGGGTTGGCGCCCTCGGCCAGCGCGGCCGCCGCCAGCACCGGGTCGATCACCCGCTCGCCGCGCAGCACCCGGCGGATCGCCTCGGCCAGCTCGGACGCCGGCGCGTCCTTCACCAGGAAGGCGTCCGCCCCCGACTCCATCGCCCGGCGCAGGTAGCCGGGGCGGCCGAAGGTCGTCGCGATGACCACCCGCGTCCCCGGCGCCCGGCTGCGCAGCTCGGCGGCCGCCTCGATGCCCGTCATCCCCGGCATCTCGATGTCCAGCACGGCGACCTGCACCTCGTTCGCCAGCACCGCCGCCACCACCTCGTCCCCGCGGCCGACCTGCGCCACGACGTCGATGTCCCCCTCCAGGCCGAGCAGCGCCGCCAGCGCCTCCCGGACCATCCCCTGGTCCTCGGCGAGCAGCACGCGGATCGAGGGGCCGTTCTCTGCAGTACCCATGGCCACGACCTTAGAGGGGGAGGGACTTGAGCCTCCGGCAGGGGGAGACCCCGCAGTGGTGCCCATGGACGGCAGCGAACCGCTCTACTCGATCGGCGACCTCTCCCGGCGCACCGGACTCTCCGTCAAGGCCTGCGGAAGGTATTCGAGTGGTTCACCGAGGCCCTGCGCAGCAGACTGACCGGATGCCGACCCTGGAACCACTGCACCCCGACCACGCCGACGCCGTGCTCGCCTTCGAACTCGCCAACCGCGCCTGGTTCGCCCGTACCGTCCCGGACCGCGGCGACGCCTACTTCGCCGAGTTCCCGGCCCGGCACGCCGCCCTGCTCGCCGAACAGGCGGCGGGCGTCTGCCGCTTCCACCTCGTCCTCGACGCGGACGGCACGCTGGTCGGCCGGCTCAATCTGCTGGACCTCGTGGACGGCAGCGCCGAACTCGGCTACCGCATCGCCGAATCCGCGGCGGGCCGGGGCATCGCCACCGCCGCCGTCGGCCTGGCCCGCCGCCTCGCCGCCCACGACTACGGCCTCCACTCGCTGACGGCCGCCACCACCCTCGACAACCCGGCCTCCCAGGCCGTCCTCACCCGCAACGGCTTCACGGCCACCGGGGAGTGCCTCCTCGATGACCGCCCCGGCCTCCGCTACCACCGCTCCCTCGCCGGCGGCGACTGAACGCCCACACTGAGCGCCCGCGCCCCCGGATGACCGGATCTCAACGTCCTTCTGCGCAGGAAGTCGGCCGCGCCGACTTCCTGCGCAGAGGCACATCAGAACGGGTGGCCATACCCCTAACGACGTCGGCCCTGCACCATGCCCGCGCGGGCGAGCCTGATCAGTAGATCGCGCAGAGTGTTCGGGTAGAGGACGCATGCGTCGTAGACGACAACGAACGCCATGGGTCAGTCCAGTCCCAACTCCTGGTCGAGTCGCGTGAGTTCGTCGGCCGCGTCCTTGCGCCGCCGGTCGTCCTCCCGCTGGTAGGCCACCAGGTCGTCGAACCGGACCCTGCGGTGTCGGCCGACGAGCCGGAAGGGGATCTCCCCCCGCTCCAGCAGCCCGATCAAGTAGGGCCGTGAGACGTTCAGCATCTCGGCAGCCACCTGGGTGGACAGCTCGGCGTTGACCGGAACCAGCTGAACGCCCTGGCCGGCGGCCAGGGAGGCGAGGATCGCCGCGAACATCTCGACGGTCGGCCGGGGAAGCACCAGAACGTCGTCGCCGGTCTCCGCGTGGATCCGGATGTCCTCGTCCGGTCGAGCCGTGTGTGCCAGGTAGTCCTTGACTCTGCGCAACGCTCGCGCTGCGGACTCGGCGTCAACCGCGCCCGGCGGAATCTTCCGGCCCTCGGTGATCGATGACATGGCGGCCTCCTCTCATCACCCCAAGTGAATTATTCGCAACATTCGAAGCAAGCGCAATGCGTATCACTCGAAGGGGGCACCGCTCAGTCGCGGCCCGTCCGGCTAACCGGCCTTCGAGGGCTCGGCCGGTGCGGGTGCCGTTCGTAGGGGTACCGAGGCCCGGACGCGGAAGCCCTTGCCGCGCTCCCCCGGGCCGGTCTCCAGCCGGCCGCCGACCAGGGCGAGGCGCTCCTCCAGGCCCGACAGGCCGTTGCCCGGCTGGGACTTGCCCGGGCCGGGACCGTTGTCGGTGATCTCCAGGACGGCGTACCGCTCGCCGCCGCCGTCCCAGCTCTCGTCCGCCGTCACCGTGCAGACGGTGGCCCCCTCGCCGTGCCGGACGATGTTGGTGACCGCCTCGCGCAGCGCCCAGGCCAGCGCGCCCGCCTCCTCGGTGGCCAGCGACGGCCAGGCGTCCACCAGCGACGGCGCGGCCTCCAGCCGGACCTGCGCAGCGGCCAGCGCCGTACGGGCGGCGGCGAGTTCGACCGGCAGGGTGGGGCGGCGGAAGCCGGTCACGGCCTCCCGCACGTCGATCAGCGACTGCCGGGCGACCTGCTCGATGTCGGCGACCTGCGCCCGCGCCGCCTCGTCCTTGCCCGCGTCCATGAACCGGCCGGCCAGCTCGCTCTTGAGGGTGATCAGCGAGAGCGAGTGCCCGAGCAGGTCGTGCAGGTCGCGGGCGAGCCGCAGCCGCTCCTCGGAGGCGGCCAGGTGGGCGACGGCGGCCCGGGCCTCGCGCAGTTCGTTCATGGTGGCGACCAGCCGCTGCAGGCCGGTCATCGCGACGCCGGAGAGGAAGGCGCTGAGGGCGAAGGTGGTGGTGCTGTCGTTGTCGGCGTGGATCGCCAGGCCGGTCCCGGCGGTGAGCAGGGCCATCGCGACCAGGGCGCGCAGCGCGTGCTTCACCGGGGTGATCACCGCGAGGCACACCGAGGCGTAGATGAACATGGTCAGGAACTCGCCGCCGAGCACCGCGGCGGAGGCCACCGCGAGCACGATCATCGTCCCGACGGTCACCTGGCAGGCCCGCGGCTTCATCCCCGCCTGCGAGCGGAAGATCACCAGCAGGACGTAGGCGACCACGAAGACCGCCAGGCAGACCCAGCCGAAGACCTGCTCGGCCCCGCTGTGGCGGCCGTTCAGCAGGCTGCTCGCCGGGTAGGCCAGGTAGGTCATCCACAGCAGCATCCAGGCGACCTTGACGGTCATCTGCCGCCGGGTCTCCACCGGGGCGCCCGGGACGTTCATGAAGGAGGCGCGCGCCGGACCGGCCTCCACCGGTTCGTCGGGGCGGTCGGTCCGGTGCTCGTCGGTCATGGTGATCATCATGCCCGGCGGGCGTCACGCCGGTACAGCACCGCTGCGCCGGCGACGAACACCGCGAAGAAGGCGGCCAGGCCGGCGACCGCGGCCAGGTCCAGCGAGTGCCCGGGCCGGGTGAAGGTGGCCAGTTTGTTGTACAGGAACACCGGGTTGAACCGGGCGAAGGTCTCCAGCGAGCCGCTCACCGGGAACCAGGTGCCGCCGAGCAGCGCCATCGCCATGTAGGTGATCATCACGATCGGCTGCACCGCGTCCGGCGCCGCCGCGTAGCCCAGCGCCACCCCCAGCGCGGCGAAGACGAAGCTGCCCAGCCAGAGCGCGGCCGCCAGCCCGATCCACTGCGGCACGCTCAGCGAGACGCCCTGGACGGCCCCGGCCGCGAAGACCACCAGGATCGCCGGCAGCGTGGTCACCGCGGTCGCCGCGATCTTGCCGACGGTGTACGCCCGGCCGGGCAGCGCGGTCAGCCGCAGCTGGCGCGTCCAGCCGCTCTTGCGCTCCAGCGAGATCCGCTGCGCGTTGCCGGTGAGCACCGCGCCGACCGCGCCGAAGGTGGCCATCGAGACCATGAAGTAGGTCTTCACGGGCAGGCCGCCGGCCTGGTTGCCGGAGCCGTAGGCGTTGATGAAGAAGACGTACATCAGCGCCGGGTAGAGCACGGTGAAGAACAGGTAGCGCCGGTTGCGGAGGGTCCGCAGGATCTCCAGCTTGATCAGGGTGGTCATCGCACGCTCTCCTTCTCGGCGTCGGCCCGGCGGTCCAGCTCGCCCGTGATGGTCAGGAAGGCCTGTTCCAGGCCGACCCCGGTGACCTCCAGGCCGCGCGGGTACAGGCCCGCCCGGTAGATCCCGGCGACGCCGGCGTCGGCGTCCGCGGTCCGGATCCGCACCGTCCGCACCCCCGGGACCCTTGCGGTGACGTCCAGCGCCTGCACGCCCGGCAGGGAGCGCAGCACGGCCTCGTCGAAGCGGACGTCCGCGGGGAGGTCGGCGTCGTGGAGCTCGAAGGCGATCCGACGGGCCCCGGCGCGCGCCTTGATCTCCGCGGAGCTGCCGTCGGCGATCAGCCGGCCCCGGTGCAGCACCAGGACGCGGTCGGCGATCGAGTCGGCCTCCTCCAGGTAGTGGGTGGCGAACAGCACCGTGCGCCCGGAGTCGGCCTGGGCGCGCATGCTCGCCCAGAACGCCTGCCGGACGCTGACGTCCATCCCGGTGGTGGGCTCGTCCAGCACGATCAGGTCGCTGTCGCCGGCGATCGCCAGGGCGAAACGGACCCGCTGCTCCTGGCCGCCGGACAGCTTGTCGACCCGGCGTTCGGCGATCTCGGTGATCCCGGCGTCGGTCAGCACCCCCGTGACCGACCGACCGCGCGGGTGCACCTTGCAGGCGAGCTCGACCAGCTCGCGGACCTTGACGTCGGTCATCAGCCCGCCGGACTGCAGCATCGCGCCGACCCGCCCGTCCGCGATCGCGGCCCGCGGGGTGCCGCCGAACAGCGTGACGCTGCCCTGGTCGGGTTCGCGCAGGCCGAGCAGCAGGTCCAGGCTGGTGGACTTCCCGGCGCCGTTCGGGCCGAGCAGGGCGACGGTCTCGCCCGGCCGCAGCACCAGGTCCAGCCCGTCCACGGCGCGCACCCGCCCGTAGCTCTTGCCGACGCCGCGGAAGGCGGCCACCTCGGTAACCATCGCCCGGCTCCTCTCCCTGGTGTGTCCGGTGCGGAGCTGTCCGCACCGGACCAGGGTCCCGCCCGGGCCGGGGCCGGCGGCAGTGCCGGCCGTCGTGCCTTCGGTATGACGGATGTCATGCCGCGGGCACGACGGCCCGGCCCGGGGCGCCTAGCGGCCCAGTGAGCGCTTCACGAAGTCGACCTGGAGCAGCAGCAGGTTCTCCGCGACCTCCTCCTGCGGCGTCATGTGGGTGACGCCCGACAGCGGCAGCACGGTGTGCGGGCGCCCGGCGGCCAGCAGTGCCGAGGAGAGCCGCAGGGTGTGGGCGGCCACCACGTTGTCGTCGGCCAGGCCGTGGATGATCATCAGCGGACGCTCCAGCCCGGCCGCGTACCCGTTGAGCGAGTTCGCCGCGTACACCTCGGGCCGCTCGGCCGGGTGGCCCAGGTAGCGCTCGGTGTAGTGGGTGTCGTACAGCTCCCAGTCGGTCACCGGGGCCCCGGCCACCGCCGCGTGGAACACGTCGGGGCGGCGCAGCACGGCGAGCGCGGCGAGGTAGCCGCCGTACGACCAGCCGCGGATCGCGACCCGGTCGAGGTCCAGCGGGAACTCGCCGGCCAGCGCCCGCAGCGCCTCCACCTGGTCGTCCAGGGTGGCCCCGGCGAAGTCGAAGGCGATGGACTTCTCCCAGGCCGGTCCGCGCCCGGGGGTGCCGCGCCCGTCGGCGACGACCACCGCGAAGCCCTGGTCGGCGAACCACTGGGAGTTGAGGTGCGGGTTGTGCGCCTGGACGACGCGCTGGCCGTGCGGGCCGCCGTACGGGTCCATCAGGACGGGCAGCAGGCCGTCGCGCTCGCGGTCGTAGCCGGTGGGCAGGAACACGGCGGCCGGGATGCGGCGCTCGCCCGCGAAGCGGAAGACCGGGCGGGCGGTGATGGCCGGGGTCTCGGCGTACGAGGCGATGGTGGCGACGTCGTCGACCACCACGCCCTCCGGCAGGTCGCGGGCGACCTGCACCAGCGTGCCGGGCAGGTCGGGCTCGGCGGTGGCCCGGACGGTGATCCCGCCGGCGTGCACCGCGCTGGTGACGGAGGTGAACGGGCGGCCGTTGGCGGACTCCCAGGCCAGTTCCTTGCCGTCGTGGCTGATCCGGCCGACGGCGATCCAGCCGGGCTCGGGGTCGGTCTCCTCGGCGCCGCCGGAGGCGCTGAAGAACACCTCCCGCTCGGTGACCGCGACCACCGACCGCACGTGCAGGTCGGCCCCGGTGACGGCCTGGTCGCCGACCACCAGTGCCCGCACCCCGCCCTGGTCGGAGATCCGGACCAGCTTGCCGTCCGGGGTCCAGGCCGGCACGCCCGGGAAGGCCTCCAGCCAGACCTCGTCGTGCTCCTCGAACAGCACCTCGGTGGCGCCGGTGGCCACGTCCACACCGAGGATCCGCTGGGCGCGCTGGTCCCGGGACTGGACGAGCAGCAGCGGCACGCCGCCCTCGGACCAGTGCACCCGGGCCAGGTACGGGAAGGCCGCGTGGTCCCAGGAGACCTCGGTGCGTCCGCCGTGCAGGTCGAGCACCCAGAGCCCGACCTCGGCGTTGGCGGTGCCGGCCGCCGGGTAGGCGACCTCGGCGGGCTCGCGGTCCGGGTTGGCCGGGTCGGCGATCCACCAGCGGCGCACCGGGCTGTCGTCGGCGCGCTCGGCCAGCAGCCGCTCGCCATCCGGGGACCACCAGAAGCCGCGGGTGCGGTCGATCTCCTCCTGGGCGATGAACTCGGCCTGGCCCCAGGTGACGTTCGGGCCGTCCGGCTCGGCGAGCGCCCGGTCGCCGCTGCCGTCGGTACGGGTCAGCCGCAGTTCGCCGGCGGTGTTGGCGTAGGCGACGTGGGCGCCGTCCGGGGACAGCCGCGGGTCCAGCAGCGGGCCCACGGCGGGCAGTTCGGCGGTGGTGCCGGCGGTCAGGTCGGCGGTGAACAGCCGGCCGGAGAGCGCGAAGGCGGCCCGGTCGCCGGCGGCGTCCAGGGCGTAGCCGACGATGCCGGCCGAGCTCTCCCGGCTGCGCTCGCGGCGCGCCTTCTCGGCCGGCGAGAGGTCCTCCTCGCCGCCGCCGAGCAGCACCGCCGGGTCGGCGGCGATCCGCTCCTCGCCGGTGGCGGTGTCGAGGGTCCAGAGCAGGTTGGCCCGGTCGCTGCCGGAGCGCGAGCGCAGGAAGACGACCCGCGAGCCGTCCGGTGCGACGGAGAAGGAGCGGGGGGCGCCGACGGTGTAGCGCAGGGTCCGCGCGTACTGCCGGGGGAAGGTGTCCGCAGGAGTGTGGGAGGTCATGGCACCAGACCCTACGACGGGCGACTGCCACGGCCGGGTGACTGGCGATCACTCGTTCGGAGCATCACCGCCGAGTACGCCCCGAAGGGCCCCACACCCCCTCCGACCGGCCCGTGCGCCCCACGAGTGCCCCGTTGCCCCGGCGCGCGCGGACTCACTGAATGTAATGCTCCCCTTACCCATCGGGTATGACTGGTCAGGCGAGTGATCGTCGGGCCCCGTCCCGGGCCCGCCGGCCACCCGGCCCCGATTCCCGTACGGTCCCACCGCCGCCCTCCCCCAGGGGGCCGGCGCCCGAGAAGGGGTATGAGCCCACATGGCCATGAACATCTCCGCAGCCGTGCTGATGCTCGTCATCGTGGTGGTGCTGATCCGCCGCTCCGGCCTCAAGCTGGCGCACGCGATCGTCTGCGCACTGCTCGGCTTCTACCTGGCCTCCAGCTCGATCGCACCGTCGATCAGCCAGGTCACCAGCAACCTCGCCGGGATGATCAACGGCCTCAAGCTCTGACCCCTCCGGCCGGTGGCTAGGCTTCCTCCCATGACCGCGACTACCGGCCGCCGCCTCCTCCTGGTGCACGCCCATCCCGACGACGAGTCGATCGGCAACGGCGCCACCATGGCCAGGTACGCCGCCGAGGGCGCCCGGGTGACGCTGGTGACCTGCACCCTCGGCGAGGGCGGCGAGGTGATCCCACCCGGGCTGGCCCACCTGACGGCCGATCGGGACGACACCCTCGGCGCCCACCGGATCGGCGAGCTGACCGAGGCGATGCGCGCCCTCGGCGTCACGGACTTCCGCTTCCTCGGCGGGCCGGGGCGCTACCGCGACTCCGGGATGATGGGCGTGCCCGAGAACGACGCCCCCGGCTGCTTCTGGCGGGCGGACGTGGACGAGGCGGCGGGCCACCTGGTCGCGGTGGTCCGCGAGGTGCGGCCGCAGGTGCTGGTCACGTACGACGACAACGGCGGCTACGGGCACCCGGACCACATCCAGGCGCACCGGGTCGCGATGCGCGCGTACGAGCTGGCCGCCGACCCGGCGTACGCCCCGGAGGCGGGCGCTCCCTGGCGGATCGCCAAGGTGTACTGGAACCGGATGCCCCGCTCGGTGCTGGACGCCGGCCTCGCCGCCACCGCCGCCGAGGCGCGCTTCCCGGGCGTCGCACAACCCTCCGACGTCCCCGGGGTGGTGGCCGACGAGGTGGTCACCACCGTGCTGGACGGCACCGGCTACGCGGCCCGCAAGGCCGCCGCGCTGACCGCGCACGCCACCCAGATCACCGTGGCCGGTGACTCCTTCGCGCTCTCCAACCACCTCGGCCAGCCGCTGTTCGCCACCGAGTACTACCAGTTGGTGCGCGGCCAGGCCGGGCCGGAGCGGCCCGAGCGCGACCTCTTCGCGGGCCTCGACACCGAGGCCGCGGACCCGGCGGCGGACCCGGCGGACCCGGCGGACCCGGCGGACCCGGCGACTGACCCCACGGCGACCGACCCGAGAGGCCTGGCCGCCGACCCGATTCCGAGCGAGGGGAACGCCCGATGACCGCACCCGCCGCCAAGCCGAAGAGCCGCTCGATCGCGGTGACCGTCCTCGGCACCCGCGAGGAGCGGCTGGCCGAGCCCCAACCCCCGCGCGCCGCCCGGATCGCGGCGTATGTCCTGTTCTTCCTGCTGGGCATCGCGGTGTCGGTGTGCGGATCCTTTGTGCAGGCCCTGTGGCCGCCCGTGGGAGTTCTGCTGGCGCTCGCCGCCACCGCCGCGACCTTCTACGCCGGCCTGCGGGTCACCGGCACCAAGCTGGGCGCCGCGGTGCCCGCGGGCGGCTGGTTCATGGCGATCCTGCTGCTGATGGTGCCCCGGCCGGAGGGCGACAACGTGCTCTGGTCCAACGCCACATCGCTGGCCTGGCTGTTCGTCGGCTCGATCCTGGGCGTGATCTGCGCCACCCTGCCCACCCGCACCAGCTGGTTCCCCGGCGTGCCCAGCCCCAAGCGCTGAACCGGGCGGGCGGCCGCGTACGGTAGCGCACACAACGCGCAGTCAGGACCACTCCGCCGTACTCTCATACCGGAGGAACCGGACGTATCAGGATCTGTCCGAAGCCGTTCACCGCTCAGTTCTTCCCAGTATGGTGGTCCCGCAGTACGTCGTACCCGACCGCCGTTTGCCCCAGGCCCGGCGACCACGAACCGCGGTCGCGCCGCACGGCCCGCCCGCGAACCCGGAGCAGAGCAGCATTGAGCAGCCGCGAATCTGACAACGCCAACCCGACGCCCCGGCGCACGGGTCCGGACGCCTACCCGTCGGGCACACCGCCCTACGGCACCCCGGCGGGCCCCGGCGGCGACCGGGCCGGCACCGAGACCGGGTCGGGCGGCGAGGACGACGGTCCGAAGACCGAGACCACCCTGACCACCCGGGTCCGGATCAACATCCCCGGCTCGCGCCCGATCCCGCCGGTCGTCGTCCGCAGCACCGTCAAGAACGAGACCGCCCGGGGCGACGACGGCCCGGCCGACCCGTTCGCGCCCGGCGCCGAGCCGGGCGGCCCGCGACACCGCTCCGCGCCCGCCTCGCCCGTCCTCGGCGTGATGGAGGGCGGCTCCGGCTCCGCCACCCCGCCGAACCTGCCGCCGGAGTGGCAGATCCCGCCGATCCCGCCGGCGACCTCGGAGTCCGAGTCCACCGGCGCGTGGTTCCGACCGCGGCAGAAGAAGGCCCCGGCCGCCGAGCCCGCCCCTGCCGCCGTGCCGGTCGGCGCCCCGAGCGTCCCGAGCGCGCCGGAGGCCCCGGCCGTGCCCGGCCCCGGCGCCGAGGCCCGGCCGCAGGCCGCCCCGAACGGTGCCCGCCCGGCTCCGGACGCCGGCGCCCCCCGGCCGAACGGCCGCCCGCTGCCCACCCGGGGCCAGGCCCCGCGCCAGGGCGCCGCCCCGGCCAACCCCGCCTCGCCCTACGGCGCGGGGGGCCCGGCCGAGGAGCCGGGGGTGTACGAGAGCGCCGACCCGTTCGCACCGGTCGCCGACCCGTTCGCCCCGACCGGCCCGACCGGCCCGACCGGCCCCGCCACCGGTGCGCGCGGCCGCGGTGACCAGCGCGGCCCGCGTGGCAGCCGTCCGCAGCAGCCGTCGCCGCACCAGCAGGGCGGCCCCCAGCAGGGCGGGTTCCCGCAGAGCGGCTTCCCGCAGGCCGGGCCCGGCCCGGAGGACACCTCGGTGGACGGCTTCGCGCCGATCCGCGAGCACGACGCACCCCCGGCCGCCATACCCGGCCTGCCCCGGAACGGCACCGCCCCGAACGGCACTGCTCCGAACGGCACCGCCCCGAACGGCAACGCCCCGCAGGGTGCCGACGGCCGTCCGCAGCCGGGCCTGTTCGCCTCGGCCCCGACCGGCGCCGACCCGTTCGCCACCCAGCGCCCGGCCGCCCCCGGCCAGGACCCCTTCGCCGCCCCGACGGGCCCCGGCGGGCTCTTCCCGGGCGCACCCCAGCCCGCCTCCCAGCCTGCCCCGCAGCCCGCCCCCGGCGGCCCCCGGCGGGCGGGTCGTGACCCGGAGGCCACCGAGGTCACCCCGCTGCCCGCCCCCGGCCCCCAGGCCGCGACCGGCGGCCCCGGCGGCCAGGTCGACGCCGCCCCGTTCCTCCCCGGCGCCGTCCCCGGGCCGGCCCCCACGGCCGGCCCCGCCCCCGCCAAGGACAAGGCCGAGCCGGCCGCCCCGGCCAAGGGCAAGGCGAAGGCCAAGCGCGGCGGCCCGAAGAAGCTGGTCAAGCTCGGCGTCTACGCCGTCGGCGGGGTGCTCTTCCTCGGCGCCGCCGCGTACGGCACCGGCCTGATGCTCAACCAGTCCGACATCCCCAAGGGCACCGTGGTGCTCGGCACGGACATCGGCGGCAACGGCCGCGACCAGGCGATCCACGCACTGGACGCCTCGGTCGGCAAGGCCGGGCAGCAGCCGCTCAAGCTCAAGATCGGCGACCAGAGCGTCGACCTGGACCCGACGGTCGCCGGCCTGAGCTTCGACACCACGGCCACCGTGGACGGCCTCGCCGCGCACAGCTACAACCCGGTCGACGTGATCAAGTCGATCCAGGGCGGCACCAAGGCCGTCGCCCCGGAGGTCCGGGTCGACCGTGCCAAGCTCAAGGCCGCGCTGGACTCGCTGGCGGCCGGCTCGGGCCAGGGCCTCCAGGAGGGCTACGTCAAGTTCGCCGACAACGGCGACCCGGTCGTGGTCCCCGGCAAGGCCGGTCAGGCGGTGGACACCAACGCCGCGCTGGACGTGGTCGAGCAGGCCTACCGCGACCGCGCCGCCGGCAAGCCGGACCAGCCGATCGCCCTGGCCGTCACGGCCGCCCAGCCCAAGGTCTCCACCCAGGCCCTCCAGGCCGCCGCGGACAGCCTCGGCAAGCAGGTGACCAGCGGGAAGATCCACATCGTGGCGGGCGCCAAGACCTGGGACTTCGGCCCGAAGACCGCGGCCAAGGCGCTCACCCTGACCCCGGACGCCTCCGGCAAGATCGCGCCCAAGTGGGACCTCGACGCGCTGGGCTCCCAGCTCAACGGCGCGTTCGACAAGGTGAAGGCCAAGAAGAACGGCCAGACCGCCGCGATCACCCCGCAGGACGTCGCGGACGCCGTCACCTCGCTGTTCGACAAGACCGGCGACAAGGAACGCACCTTCAAGTTCACCGTCGCCTGACCCGAGACGCCTGACACCGGCCGACGCCGCCGGACGGCACCACCGTCCGGCGGCACCACCGTCCGGCGGCGTCGGCCGACGAACCGGGCACGAACGAGGGGCTGGCCCGCCGCACCGCAAGGATGCGGCCGCCCCGCCCCTCGACAACTCCTCCTCCCGGTCAGCAAGATGTGACGCCACACCATCCGTCACAGTCACCCCGGGAGCCACCACGATGGGCCGCCGCAGCCTCCAGCACCACCGGACGGCACTGCTCGCCGGTCTCACCGCCCTGACGCTCTCCCTCGCGCTCTGCTCCTGCTCCGCGGGGTCGGGCGGCGCCGCCGCGGACGCCCCGATCGCCGCCACCGGGATGCCCAAGCTGACCTCGGTCGACATCAACGCCCACGACCGCGCCCAGCTGCGCCAGGGCGGCACCCTGAACCTGGCGATCTCCCAGTTCTCCCACCAGTGGTCGCCGATCCACACCGACGGCACCGAGTCCTCGACCGTCGCGGTCAGCAAGCCGCTGCTGCCGACCTTCTTCCGCTCCGACGCGGCGGGCACCCAGACCGTCAACCCGGCGTACCTCCAGGAGGCCCACGCCGAGCTCAGGGACGGCCACCAGGTGGTCACCTGGACGCTCAACCCGAAGGCCCACTGGTCCGACGGCACCCCGATCACCTGGCGCGACATCGAGGCCAACTGGCGCGCCATGAACGGCAAGGACCCGGCGTACCGGCCGTCCAGCACCTCCGGCTTCGAGCTGGTCAGCTCGGTCGAGCGGGGCAAGGACGACTTCCAGGCCGTGATGACCTTCGACCGGCCGTTCTCCGAGTGGCAGTCGATGTTCAACGGCGCCGCCAACGCGCCGCTGCTGCCCGCGAGCAAGGTGTCCACCCCGGAACTGTTCAACTCGGCCTACCTGGACGCCATCCCGCTCACCGCCGGCCCCTTCAAGGTCGAGCGGCTGGACCCGTCGGCGCAGACCGTCACCCTGGTCGCCGACCCGGCCTGGTGGGGCGACAGGCCGGTGCTGGACCGGATCGTCTTCCACGCCATGCTGCCCGACGCGATGCGCACCGCCTTCGCCAAGGGCGAGATCGACCTCCTCAACAACGGCCCGGACCTGGCCGGCTACCAGGTCATCAAGAGCACCAAGGGCGCGGCCGTGCGCCGGGCCGGCGGGCCGGACTTCCGGCAGCTCACCCTGAACGCCCGCAACCCCGTGCTCGCCGACCCGACCGTCCGCCAGGCCGTCTTCCAGGCGATCAACCGGGACGCCCTGATCCGCACCGACCTCAACGGCCTGGACTGGCCCGCCGTCCCGCTCAACAACCACCTGCTGGTCGCCAACCAGAACGGCTACCGCGACAACTCCCTGGGGCTGTCCCGCTTCGACCCGGCCGAGGCCGCCCGCAAGCTGGACGCGGCGGGCTGGAAGCTCGACGGCGACGTACGGAAGAAGGACGGCCGCGAGCTGAACCTGCGGATGGTCGTCCCCGCCGGGGTGGCCGTGGCCCAGAACGAGACGGCCTCCGTGTCGAAGATGCTCAAGGACGTCGGCGTCAAGGTCACCCCGGTGACCGCCGCCGCCAACGAGTTCTTCGACAAGTACGTCAACCGCGACGACTTCGACATCGCCGTCTACGCACTGCTCGGCACCCCGTTCCCGGCCAGCGGCAGCCGCGCGAGCTACGTCCAGAACAGCTCCTCCAACCGGGCCGGCGCCGGCAGTCCCGCGGTGGACGCCGCGCTCGACCGGGCCGCCGGCGCGACCGACGCCGGCACCGCCTCCGAGGCGATCAACCAGGCCGACGGCGAGCTCTGGAAGGTGGCCGGCGTCCTGCCGCTCTACCAGCGCCCGCAGCTGTACGGCGCCCGCGCCGACCTCGCCAACATCGGCGCCCAGGGCCTGTCCGACATCGTCTGGGAGAACGTCGGCTTCACCAAGTAGCGCCCCGGCTCAGCCGTGCAGGGTCTCCCGCCAGTAGTGGCAGGCGCTGCGGCGGCCGGGCAGCTCGGCCCCCTCCGCGTCCGCCACCGGCACCAGCGGCGGGAGTTCGGTCAGGCAGCGGTCCTGCACCCGGTCGCAGCGGGGGTTGAACGCGCAGCCCTCCGGGATGCGCAGCAGGCTGGGCGGCAGGCCCTTGATGGCGTGCAGGTCCTGGCCCTTCTGGTCCAGCCGGGGGATGGAGGCCAGCAGGCCCCGGGTGTACGGGTGGGCCGGGCGCGCGTACAGCTCGTGCACGGGGGAGGTCTCGACGATCCGGCCCGCGTACATCACGGCGATCTTGTCCGCGACGTCGGCGACCACGCCCAGGTCGTGGGTGATCAGGATCAGGCCCATGTTGAACTCGGCCTGCAACTCGGCCAGCAGGTCCATCACCTGGGCCTGCACCGTCACGTCCAGGGCGGTGGTGGGCTCGTCGGCGATGATCAGGTCCGGCTCCAGCGCCATCGCCATCGCGATCATGATGCGCTGGCGCATGCCGCCCGAGAACTGGTGCGGGTAGTCGTTCACCCGCTGCTTGGCCGCCGGGATGCGCACCCGCTCCATCAGCTCGACGGCCTTCACCTTCGCCTCGGCGCGCGAGAACCCCTGGTGCACCCGGAACATCTCGCCGAGCTGGTAGCCCACGCTGAGCACCGGGTTGAGCGCGGACAGCGCGTCCTGGAAGATCATCGCGATCTGCCGGCCCCGGACGGTCCGCCGGAGCCGGGGGCTCATGGTCAGCAGATCGTCGCCCCGGAACAGGATCCGCCCCGAGGTGATCCGGCCGGGCGGCACGTCCAGGATGCCCATGATCGCCTGCGCCGTGACCGATTTCCCGGAGCCGGACTCGCCCAGCACCGCCAGCGTCTCCCCCGCCGCCACCGAGTAGCTCACCCCGTTGACGGCCTTGGCGACACCGTCCCGGGTGTGGAACTCGATGTGCAGGTCCTCGACCTCCAGCAACGGCGTCCCGGGCACCAGGTTCTCCCGTCCGCCGCCGACCACCTCGACCGCATCCATCCGGGCAGCCCTCCTCAGCGCAGCCGCGACCATCGCCTGGCGCAGAGCAACTATCAAGGAACGACGTTCACTTGGGGAGTGTGCGGCAGATCTCGGTTCCATCACGGCGAAGGGCGCGCCCTCGGTACGAGGACGCGCCCTGGGTGGCACCGACCGCTAAGGCTCCTGGCCGGAGCCGTCGTCGGGCTGCCGTTTCCCCCACTCCGCCGCGCTCTGCCCGGTCCCGCGCTCCGCCGCGAAGTGACACGCCGAGTCGTGCACCGCCGCCCCGCTCAGCCAGCCCGGCGCGGCCAGCAGCGGCACCTCCACCGAGCAGCGCTCCTGCGCCTTCCAGCAGCGGGTGCGGAACCGGCACCCCGAGGGCGGGTTGGCCGGCGAGGGCACGTCCCCGGTGAGGACGATCCGGTCCCGGCTCTCGCGCGCCGTCGGGTCCGGCACCGGCACCGCCGACAGCAGCGCCTGGGTGTACGGATGGGTCGCGTGGTCGTAGATCTCCAGGTCGCTGCCGAGCTCGACCATCTTCCCCAGGTACATCACCCCCACCCGGTCCGAGATGTGCCGGACGATGGAGAGGTCGTGGGCGATGAACATGTACGAGAGGTTGAACTCGCCCTGCAGCTGCTCCAGCAGGTTGATCACCTGCGCCTGGACCGACACGTCCAGCGCGGAGACCGGCTCGTCGCAGATGATGATCTCCGGCCTGAGCGCCAACCCCCTTGCGATGCCGATGCGCTGGCGCTGGCCGCCGGAGAACTGGTGCGGGTACCGGTTGATGTACTCCGGGTTGAGCCCGACCACGTCCAGCAGGTCCTGGACGGCCTTGCGGCGGTCGCCCTTGGGCGCCACCTCGGGGTGGATCTCGAACGGTTCGCCGATGATGTCGCCGACCGTCATCCGCGGGTTGAGCGAGGTGTACGGGTCCTGGAACACCATCTGGATGTTGCGCCGGACGGCCTTCAAGCCGGCCCCGGAGAGCCGGGAGATCTCCTCGCCCTTGTAGCGGACGGACCCTCCGGTGGCCGGCTCCAGGTTCATCAGCACCTTGGCCAGCGTGGACTTGCCGCAACCGGACTCGCCGACGATGCCGAGCGTCTCGCCCTGCATCAGGTCGAAGCTGACCCCGTCCACCGCCTTGACCGCGCCGACCTGCTTCCGGAACAGCACGCCCTTGGTCAGCGGGAAGTGCTTGACCAGGTCCCGGACCTCCAGGATCGGCTCGCCGCGCGGCACCGGCTGCTCGAAGGCGACCTCCTCCGGCACCGCCACGCCCGACGCGCTGGCCCCGTTAACGGTCATGGAGGGTCTCCTTCCAGAAGAAGCAGGCGCTGCCGCGGCCCTCCAGCGGGGTGCCGTCCTCCTCGGTGACCGGGAACAGCTCCGGCACCTCGGCCCGGCAGACGTCCTGGGCCCGCGGGCAGCGGGGGTTGAAGGCGCAGCCCTTGGGGATCCGCAGCAGGTTGGGCGGCAGGCCCTTGATGGCGTAGAGCTCTTGGCCCTTCTGGTCCAGCCGGGGGATGGAGTCCAGCAGGCCCCGGGTGTACGGGTGCGCGGGCCGGGCGTACAGCTCGTGCACGGGCGCCGTCTCGACGATCCGGCCCGCGTACATCACGGCGATCTTGTCCGCGACGTCGGCGACCACGCCCAGGTCGTGGGTGATCAGGATGAGCCCCATGTGGAACTCTGCCTGCAACTCGGCCAGCAGGTCCATCACCTGGGCCTGCACCGTCACGTCCAGGGCGGTGGTGGGCTCGTCGGCGATGATCAGGTCCGGCTCCAGCGCCAGCGCCATCGCGATCATGATGCGCTGGCGCATGCCCCCCGAGAACTGGTGCGGGTAGTCGTTCACCCGCTGCTTGGCCGCCGGGATGCGCACCCGCTCCATCAGCTCGACGGCCTTGGCCTTCGCCTCGGCCCGGGAGACGCCCTGGTGCGCCCGGAACATCTCGCCGAGCTGGTAGCCCACGCTGAGCACCGGGTTGAGCGCGGACAGCGCGTCCTGGAAGATCATCGCGATCTTCCGGCCGCGGATCCTGCGCCGCTCCTCCTTGCCCATCTTCAACATGTCCTGGCCCCGGAAGCGGATCTCCCCGCGCGGGATCCGGGCCGGCGGCATGTCCAGGATGCCCATGATCGCCTGGGCGGTCACCGACTTCCCGGAGCCGGACTCGCCCAGCACCGCCAGCGTCTCCCCGGCCCGGACGCTGTAGTTGACCCCGTTGACGGCACGGGCGACGCCGTCCCGGGTGACGAACTCGACGTGCAGGTCCCGCACGTCGAGCAGCGGCCCCTCGTAGGGCGTCTGCCGCTCCTGCCCGGTGGCGTCCACAGCTGTACTCACGATGCGCTCCCCTCGCTCAGCGAAGCTTCGGGTCGAGGGCGTCGCGCACCGCGTCGCCCAGCATGATGAAGGCCAGCACGGTGACGGAGAGCGCCGCGGCCGGGAAGAACAGCACGTACGGCGCCGTGCGGATCACCTTCTGGGCGGAGGAGATGTCGATGCCCCAGGAGATGGTCGGGTCCTGGAGGCCGATGCCGAGGAAGCTCAGCGTGGCCTCGGCCGCGATGTAGCCGCCGAGCGCGATGGTGGCGACCACGATCACCGGGGCGATCGCGTTCGGCAGGATGTGCCGGAACATCAGCCGCCCCGTCCCGGCGCCGAGCGCCCGGCCCGCCACCACGTAGTCGGCCTGTTTGACGGTCAGCACCGCGCCGCGCATGACGCGGGCGATCTGGGTCCAGCCGAGCACGCCGAGGGCGATGACCACGCTCCAGACCGTGCGGGTGGAGAAGGCGTTCAGCAGCACCAGGGCGCCGAGCAGCAGCGGGATGCCGAAGAAGATGTCGACGATCCGGGAGATCACCGCGTCCACGGCGCCGCCGAAGTACCCGGCGACCATGCCGGTCAGCCCGCCGAGCACGGTGACCGCGGCGGTCACGAAGATGCCGACAGTGATCGAGGCGCGGGCGCCGTAGATGACCCGGGCGAAGATGGAGCGGCCCTGGGCGTCGTAGCCGAACCAGCCGGCGCCGAAGACGTCGCCCCAGTCCGGCCGGCGCAGGTAGTTGTTCACCAGGTCCGCCCTGCGCGGGTCCGCGTCGGTGAAGGCGTACGGGAAGACCGCCATCACCACCAGCAGCAGGATCAGCACCGCGGAGATCAGGAAGATCGGCCGCCGGCGCAGGTCCCGCCAGGCGTCGCCCCAGAGGCTGCGGGCCTCCTCCCGCTTCTCCACGTCGGGTTCGACCAGGGTCTCCAGCTCGACCGCCATGCCCTGCTCGCCCGCGTAGTCCAGGTGCGAGACACCGGGCTTGGGGTGCGGCTTGGGCGAGTCCTCGTCGTGGATGTCAGGCATAGCGGATCCTCGGGTCCAGGACCGCGTAGAGCAGGTCGACGAGCAGGCTGGCGACCAGGTAGACGATCACCAGGACGGTCACGATGCCGACCACGGTGGGCCCTTCCTTCGTGTTGATCGCCCGGTACAGGACGTTGCCGATGCCCTGCACGTTGAAGATGCCCTCGGTGACGATCGCGCCGCCCATCAGCGCGCCCAGGTCGGTGCCGAGGAAGGTGACCACCGGGATCAGCGAGTTGCGCAGCAGGTGGCGCAGGATGATGGTGCGCCGGGGCAGGCCCTTGGCGACGGCGGTGCGCATGTAGTCGGCCCGCAGGTTCTCGCCGATCGAGGTCCGGGTCAGCCGGGCCACGTAGGCGAGCGAGAGCGAGCCCAGCACCACGGCGGGCAGGACGAGTTGGGAGAGGTCGTAGCTGTCCTGCACGGTCGGGGTGACCCAGCCCAGATTGGTGGCGAAGACCGTCTGCGCGATGTACGCCAGCACGAAGACCGGGATCGAGATCACCACCAGGGTCAGCACCAGCACCAGGGTGTCGGCGATGCTGCCGCGCCACAGTCCGGAGACCAGGCCGAGCGCGAGGCCGAGGATCAGCTCGAACACGAAGGCCAGCAGCGCGAGCCGGATGGTGACCGGGAAGGCCCCGGCCATGATGTCCGAGACCGGGCGCCCGGTGAAGCTGGTGCCGAAGTCGCCCTGGAACAGGTTCGCCATGTAGTGCAGGTACTGCTTCCAGACCGGCTGGTCGAGGAAGTACTTGTGCTTGATGCTGGCCACCACGGCCGGGTCGGCCGCCTTCTCCCCGAACAGCGCCGTCACCGGGTCCCCGGGCAGCGTGTAGACCATCAGGAAGATCAGCAGCGTGGTGCCGAAGAACACCGGGATCATCTGCAGCACCCGCCGCAGCACGTAACTGCCCATCCGAGCCTCCTTCCAGGGCGTGACCGGCCGGGGGCGACCGGCCGGGAGAACCGGGCCCCGCCCTCCGTGCGGGGAGGACGGGGCCGCGTGGGGGGCGGGTCAGCCCTTGACCTCGACCTGGGTCCAGGCCGGGTTGCCGAAGGAGTCGAACTTCACGTTCTGCACCTTGTTCGAGTAGCCCGAGTTGGTGCGGTAGTACCAGAGCGGGATGGCCGGCATGCCGCTCGGCAGCACCGCCTCGGCCTGCTGGTAGCCGGTCACCGTGTCGGCGACGCTGGCGGCCTCGTCGGCCTTGGTGGCGGCGTCGTCGAACTGCGGGTTGCTGTAGCCGAAGTCGTTGGAGGCCGCGCCGGTGCGGTAGACGTCGGAGAGGAAGTTGGCGTTCAGCGGGTAGTCCTGCACCCAGCCGGTGCGGAAGGCGCCGTTGAGCTGGTGCGCGGTGATCGCCGCGCGGGCGGTCTTGAAGTCGGGCTTCGGGTCGCCCAGGCAGTCCACGCCGGTGCTCTGCCGGATCGAGTTGCAGACGGCGTCGACCCACTCCTTGTGGCCGCCGTCCGCGTTGTAGGTGATCAGCAGCTTGTTGCCGGGGACGCCGCCGCCCTCCTGGATCAGCTGCTTGGCCTTGGCCGCGTCGAACTTGCAGAAGTCGCCGCAGGCGCCGTCCTTGTAGCCCTCGACGCCCTCGGCGACCCAGGCGGTGGCGGGCTTGCGGGAGCCCTGGAGCACCGTCTTGGTGATGACGTCCCGGTCGATCGCCATCGACAGGCCCTGGCGCACCTTCGCCTTGTCCGGCGAGGACCAGTCGGCCTGGTAGAGCGTGAAGCCGATGTTCTGGATCGCGCCCTGCGGGGCGTCGATGGCCCGGTCGCCGAGGTCGTTCTTGTAGTTGGCCAGCGCCGACGGCGGCACCTGGTCCATCACGTCGAGGTTGCTGGACTGGAGGTCCGCGTAGGCGGCCTCGGACGTCGTGTACATCTTGAAGACGATGCCGCCGTTCTTCGGCTTGTCCACGCCCTGGTAGTCCGGGAAGGTCTTGGTGACCACCTCGGTGTTGTGCGACCAGCTGACGAACTGGTACGGGCCGTTGCCCACCGGCTTCTGCCCGTACCCGGCCGGGTCCGAGTAGAAGGCGTCCGGCAGCGGCGAGAAGGCGATGTAGCCGAGCTTGTACTCGAAGTACGAGACCTTGTTCCTGAGCTTGACGGTGAAGTGCAGGTCGTCGGTGACGGTCAGGCCGGACATCTTGTCCGTGGTCGCCTTGCCGGTGGCCGGGTGGACGTCCTGGTAGCCCTCGATGTCGGAGAACCAGGAGCTGTTGATCTGGGCGTTGGCCGGGTTGGCGCCCCAGTTCCAGGCGTCCACGAAGTTCTTGGCGTGCACCGGGGTGCCGTCGTGGAACTTCCAGCCGTCCTTCAGGGTGATGTTGAAGGTCTGCGAGTCACTGGTGTCGATCTTGTCCGCGACCTGCATCCGGATCTTCGCCGTGCTGGGGTCGTAGTCCACCAGCCCCTTGAACAGGTTCTGGATGATGCGGCCACCGCCCACCTCGTTGGCGTTGGCGGGCTGCAGCGGGTTCTGCGGCTCATTGCTCTGGTAGCTGAACGTCTTGCCGGCGTCCGACGAGCTGCTGCCACCGCCTCCCCCGCTGCTGCTGCACCCGGTGGCCACCAGGACCACGGACGTCGCAGCGGCGAGGACCAGGCGAGCACGGGCGGCTACGGGCATGGAGGTCCCTCCTCAGGGGTGTGTGTCGCATCACACCCCATGAGAAGCGCGCCCCGGCGACGGCGCGAGCCGGGTGCACCCGGACGGGTGCCGTGACCCCCTGCCGAGTTGACGCGGCGCCGGATCCTCCCCGGCGCCCGGAACGCCGGAAGGGCCCGCGGCCGGAGCCGCGGACCCTTCCTGGTGCGTACGGGACGTCAGGCCGCGGCCGACTCCCGGACCTCGGCGAAGTGGCAGGCCGACTCGTGGGCGGCCGGGCCCTCCAGCGTGGTCGGGATCGCCAGCAGCGGGATCTCCTCGGCGCAGCGCTCCTCCGCCTTCCAGCAGCGGGTGCGGAAGCGGCAGCCGGACGGCGGGTTGGCCGGCGAGGGGATGTCCCCGGTCAGGATGATCCGCTCGCGGTTCTCGCGCGCCGTCGGGTCCGGCACCGGCACGGCCGACAGCAGCGCCTGGGTGTACGGGTGGGTGGCGTTCTCGTAGATCTCCTCGTCGGAGCCGATCTCGACCATCTTGCCCAGGTACATCACGCCGACGCGGTCGGAGATGTGCCGGACGATGGAGAGGTCGTGCGCGATGAACATGTACGACAGGCCGAACTCGCCCTGCAGCTGCTCCAGCAGGTTGATCACCTGCGCCTGGACGGACACGTCCAGCGCGGAGACCGGCTCGTCGCAGATGATGATCTCCGGCTTGAGCGCCAACCCCCTTGCGATGCCGATGCGCTGGCGCTGGCCGCCGGAGAACTGGTGCGGGTACCGGTTGATGTACTCCGGGTTGAGACCCACGACGTCCAGCAGGTCCTGGACGGCCTTGCGGCGGTCGCCCTTGGGCGCCACCTCGGGGTGGATCTCGAAGGGCTCACCGATGATGTCGCCGACCGTCATGCGCGGGTTCAGCGAGGTGTACGGGTCCTGGAACACCATCTGGATGTTGCGGCGGACGGCCTTGAGGGCCGCGCCGCCCAGGGTGGAGATGTCCTCGCCCTTGAACAGCACCTGACCGGAGGTGGCCCGCTCCAGGTTCATCAGCACCTTGGCCAGCGTGGACTTGCCACAGCCGGACTCGCCGACGATCCCGAGCGTCTCGCCCTTCTTGAGGTCGAAGCTGATGCCGTCGACGGCCTTGACCGCGCCGACCTGCTTCTTGAACAGGACGCCCTGGGTCAGCGGGTAGTGCTTGACCAGGTCCTTGACCTCCAGGATGTTCTCAGCCATGGAGGGTCTCCTTCCAGAGGTGGCACGCGCTGCGGCGGCCGGTGATCTCCGTGCCGTCCTCGTCGGTCACGTGGTGCAGCAGCGGGACCTCCGTGCGGCACAGGTCGGTGGCGACGTCGCAGCGGGGGTTGAACGCGCAGCCGGCCGGAACCTTGAGCAGGTTCGGGGGCAGGCCCTTGATCGCGTACAGGTCCTGGCCCTTCTGGTCCAGGCGCGGGATCGAGCGCAGCAGGCCCTTGGTGTACGGGTGCGCGGGCTTCGCGTACAGCTCGTGCACCGGGGCGGTCTCGACGATCCGGCCCGCGTACATCACGGCGATCTTGTCCGCGACGTCGGCGACCACGCCGAGGTCGTGGGTGATCAGGATCAGGCCCATGTTGTACTCGGCCTGGAGCTCCGCCAGCAGGTCCATCACCTGGGCCTGGACGGTGACGTCCAGGGCGGTGGTGGGCTCGTCGGCGATGATCAGGTCGGGCTGCAGCGACAGCGCCATCGCGATCATGATGCGCTGGCGCATACCGCCGGAGAACTGGTGCGGGTAGTCGTTCACCCGCTGCTTGGCGGCGGGAATGCGCACCCGGTCCATCAGCTCGACGGCCTTGGCCTTGGCCTCGGCCTTGGAGGCGCCCTCGTGCACCCGGAACATCTCGCCGAGCTGGTAGCCCACGCTGAGCACGGGGTTGAGCGAGGACAGCGCGTCCTGGAAGATCATCGCGATCTTCCGGCCGCGGATCTTGCGCCGCTCCTCGTTGCTCATCTTGAGCATGTCCTGGCCGCGGAACAGGATCTCGCCCTGGGTCACCTTGCCCGGGGGCATGTCCAGGATGCCCATGATGGTCTGGGCCGTCACGGACTTGCCGGAGCCGGACTCGCCGAGGACGGCGAGGGTCTCGCCGGCCGAGACGGAGTAGTTGACGCCGTTCACGGCCTTGGCGATCCCGTCCCGGGTGTGGAACTCCACGTGGAGGTCCTTGACCTCCAGGAGCGGGGTTCCGACTTCGAGACGGTCCTTGTTCTGGTTGTTCTTCTCGATCACGGTGGTCATCGGGTCGTCACCTCTTCTCTCAGCGGAGCTTCGGGTCGAGGGCGTCGCGGACCGCGTCGCCGAGCATGATGAAGGCCAGCACGGTGAGGCTCAGCATGCCTGCGGGGAAGAACAGGGCGAACGGCGCCGTACGGATCAGCTTCTGGGCCGAGTTGATGTCGATGCCCCAGGAGATGGTCGGGTCCTGCAGACCGATGCCCAGGAAGCTCAGCGTGGCCTCCAGGGCGATGAAGCCGCCGAGCGCGATGGTGGCGACCACGATCACCGGGGCGATCGCGTTCGGCAGGATGTGCCGGAACATGATCCGGCTGGTGCTGGCGCCGAGCGCCCGGGCCGCCGTCACGAAGTCGGACTGCTTGACCGTGATCACCGAACCGCGCATGACACGGGTCATCTGGGTCCACCCCAGGGCGACCAGGGCGAAGACCACGCTCCAGATCGTGCGCGTGGGGAAGGCGTTCAGGATCACCAGCGCGCCGAGCAGCAGCGGGATGCCGAAGAAGATGTCGGTGACCCGGGAGATGATCGTGTCGATCCAGCCCCCGAAGTAGCCGGCGAGCATGCCGGTGATGCCGCCGATGACGGCCGTACCGACGGTGACGCAGATGCCGACCACGACCGAGGCGCGGGCGCCGTAGATGACGCGGGCGTAGATGCTGCGGCCCTGGCCGTCGTAGCCGAACCAGTCCCCTTCGAAGAAGTGGCTGTAGTTCGGCGGCGTGTGGAAGTGGTTGCGCAGGTCGCCGGCCCGCGGGTCCACCGAGGTGAACAGCCCGGGGGCGATCGCGATCACGATCAGCAGCAGGATCAGCAGCGCGGACAGCACGAAGATCGGCTTGCGCCGGAGGTCGTGCCAGGCGTCGGAGCCGAGGCTGCGCGGCTTCTCCGGCTTGGCGGCCGGCGCGACGGTGGTCTGGGCCGGGATCTTCCCGGCCGTCTTCTTCTCGGTCAGGTCAGGCATACCGGATCCTCGGGTCCAGGACCGCGTAAAGCAGGTCGACGATCAGGCCGGCGGCCAGGTAGACGAGCACCAGGAAGGCCACGAAGCCGGAGACGGTCGCGCCCTCCTTCATGTTGATCGCCTGGTAGAGCGCGTGGCCGACACCCTGGACGTTGAAGATGCCCTCGGTGACGATCGCACCGCCCATCAGGGCGCCGAGGTCGGTGCCGAGGAAGGTGACCACCGGGATCAGCGAGTTGCGCAGCAGGTGGGTGCCGATGACCTTCCGGCGCGGCAGGCCCTTGGCCACCGCGGTGCGGACGTAGTCGGCCTTGATGTTCTCGGCGATGGAGGTACGGGTGAGGCGCGCGACGTAGGCCAGCGACAGCGAGCCGAGCACGACGGCCGGCAGCACCAGCTGGGTGATGTCGTCGCTGTGCTGGACGGTCGGCGTGACCCACTTGAGGTTGATGCCGAAGATCGTCTGGAACAGGAAGCCCAGCACCGGGACCGGGATCGAGATCAGCAGCAGGGTGAAGACCAGCGCGCCCTTGTCGAAGAGCTTGCCGCGGCGCAGACCCGCGAACAGGCCGATGCCGATGCCGACCACGATCTCGATGGCGAACGCGAACAGCGCCAGCCGGACCGTGACCGGGAGCGCCTCGGTGATCTTGTCGAGCACCGGACGTCCGTCCAGTGCCGTGCCGAAGTCACCGGTGAGCAGGCCCCCCATGTAGGAGAGGTACTGCTGGACCAGCGGCTGGTCCAGGTGCTGCTGGTGCCTCAGGACTGCGAGCTGCACCGGGTCCGGCGCCTTGTCGCCCCACAGTGCCGCCAGCGGGTCACCGGGCAGCAAGTGCACCATGAAAAAGATGAGTGCGGTCGTTCCGAGGAACACCGGAATCATCTGGAGCAGTCGCCTCGCGACAAAGCGCCCCATCGTGCCTCCATGTATGGCTCTGCCGGGCCCGTCAACCCGGCAAGAGATAAGTCGGCGTGCCAACGGCCGGTGCCAGTCCTCGCCCTTGTGGGGATGGGACGGGCACCGGCCGTTGTCACCGGGTCAGGCGGTGCCGACCGATTACTTCTTCTTCTTGACCTCGACGTCGGTGTAGACCGGGTCGCCGAAGGAGTTGAACTTCACGCTCTGGACGTTGTTCGAGTAGCCCGAGTTGGTCTTGTAGTACCAGAGCGGGATCGCCGGCATGTCCTTGGCCAGGACGGCCTCGGCCTGCTGGTAGAGCTCGGCGGTCTTCTCGACCGTGGTGGCCGCGTCGGCCTGCTTCGCCAGGTTGTCGAACTCCGGGCTGGAGTAGCCGGCGTCGTTCGCGGCGGCACCGGTGCCGTAGACGTCCCGCAGGAAGTTGGCGTTCAGCGGGTAGTCCTGCACCCAGCCGGTCCGCATCATGCTCTGGACCTGCTTCTTGGTGACGATGTCACGCGAGGTCTTGAAGTCCGGCTTCGGGTCACCGAGGCACTCGACGCCGGTCGCCTGGCGGATCGAGTTGCAGACCGCGTCCACCCACTCCTTGTGGCCACCGTCGGAGTTGTACAGGATGGTGATCTTGCCGCCGGGAACGCCGCCGTTCTCGGTGACGAGCTGCTTGGCCTTCGCCGGGTCGTACTTGCAGGCGTCGCCGCAGACGCCGGCCTTGTAGCCCATGACGCCCGGCGCCACGAACGAGTCGGCGGGCTGACGGCTGTTGTTCAGCACGGTCTTGGTGATGGTGTCGCGGTCGATCGCCATCGACAGGCCCTGGCGCACCTTGGCGGCCTTGTCCTTGTCCATGGAGGACCAGTCCGCGTTGTACAGCGCGAAGGAGATGTTCTGGATCGCGCCCTGGGCCTGGTCGATCGCGCGCTTGCCCAGGTCGTCCTTGTACTTGGGCAGGTCGGTCGAGTCGACCTGGTCCAGCACGTCCAGGGTGTCGGACATCAGGTCCTTGTACGCGGCCTCGGGCGAGGTGTAGGCGCGGAAGACGATCCCGCCGTTCTTCGCCTTGTTGGTGCCGGTGTACTTGTCGTAGGCCTTGAGCGTGATGGCCTTGTTGTGCTCCCACGACACGAACTGGTACGGGCCGTTGCCGACCGGCTTCTCGCCGTAGCCCTTCGGGTCCGCGAAGAACCCGGTGGGGAGCGGGAAGAAGGCCGAGTAGCCGAGCTTGTACGTGAAGTACGAGACGGGCTGCGACAGTTCGATGGTGAAGTGGGTGTCGTCGACGACCTTGAGGCCGGACATCTCCTTGGCGGTCGGGTCGCCCTTTTCCGGGTGGACGGCGTCGTAGCCGACGATGTCCGAGAACCAGTCGGAGTTGATCTGGTTGTTGGCCGTGTTGGCGGACCAGTTCCAGGAGTCCACGAAGGACTTGGAGGTGACCGGGGTGCCGTCGTGGAAGGTCCAGCCGGACTTCAGCGTGACGGTGTAGTTCTTGGCGTCGGTGGTCTCGATCTTGTCGGCCACCTGGTTGCGAAGAGCACCGGTCGCGGGGTCGTAGTCGACGAGGCCCGTGAAGAGCTGCTTGACGATGCGACCGCCCTGGTTCTCCATGGCGTTGGCCGGCTGCAGCGGGCGCTGCGGCTCCGCGCTCTGGAAGCTGAACGTGCCCGAGGGGTCGACCGCGGCGCTGTCCGAGCTCCCGCCGGAGGTGTCGCTGCTGCCGCTGCTGCTACAAGCAGTCGCGGCGAGCGCGACAGCGACAGCTGCGACAACCCACTTGGCCTGGCTCACACCACGCATCGGTGTGCCTCCTGAATTCGACGTTTGCGACGAGGAGGGCACCACGGATCGGTTGTCACCGGGCCCGCAATGCCGTCCGCGCTCGTGGTTTCGGCGCGCACCCCTGCGCGTTCACCCTTGACCCGAGCCTGACTGCACCCACTATCCGTCACGCACGGACACGAAAGTGACCAGTGACGATCTCAATTAGGTCACATGAACAGTCGGTAAGTTTCGAAAACCGGACATATGAGACATAGCCAGACAGGCACCAAACGGACAGTCGTCACGGATGACGAACTGTCACGTTCGCTCAGCGGACACCTGGGTGTGATGAGCGCTATTCCGTTAATAGCGGCCCCGACAACTTGGAGTAGTTGAAAAAGTTCGCCCCCCTCTCCATCGGAAAGGGGGGCGAAGCATTCCGGCCAAAGGCCGGTCAAGCCGTCCGGATCACGCCTTCTTGGCGCGCGAGGCGGTACGTCCGCGGTCCTTCTGGTCCAGCACGACCTTACGGATGCGAACCGTCTCCGGGGTCACCTCGATGCACTCGTCCTCGCGGCAGAACTCCAGCGACTGCTCCAGCGAGAGCTTGCGCGGCGGGACGATCGACTCGGCCACGTCGGCGGTCGAGGACCGCATGTTGGTGAGCTTCTTCTCCTTGGTGATGTTCACGTCCATGTCGTCGGAGCGCGAGTTCTCGCCGACGATCATGCCCTCGTACACCTCGGTGCCCGGCTCGCAGAAGAGCACGCCGCGCTCCTGGAGGTTGGTCATCGCGAAGGCGGTGACCACACCGGCGCGGTCGGCGACCAGCGAGCCGTTGTTGCGGGTGGTCAGCTGGCCGAACCACGGCTCGTGGCCCTCGTGGATCGAGTGGGCGATGCCGGTGCCGCGGGTGCTGGTGAGGAACTCGGTACGGAAGCCGATCAGGCCGCGGGACGGCACGACGAACTCCATCCGGACCCAGCCCGAACCGTGGTTGGACATGTTGTCCATCCGGCCCTTGCGGACGCCCATGAGCTGGGTGACGGCACCCATGTGCTCCTCGGGCACGTCCACCGTGAGGCGCTCGACCGGCTCGTGGGTCTTGCCGTTGACCTCCTTGGTGACGACCTGCGGCTTGCCGACGGTCAGCTCGAAGCCCTCGCGGCGCATGGTCTCGATCAGGATGGCCAGCGCCAGCTCACCGCGGCCCTGCACCTCCCAGGCGTCCGGACGCTCGGTGTCGAGGACGCGCAGCGAGACGTTACCGATCAGCTCGCGGTCCAGGCGGTCCTTCACCTGGCGGGCGGTGACCTTGCGGTCCACCTTGACGCCGGACTTGGCGTCCGCGCCCTTGCCCGAGCCGCCGCGGCCGACGAGCGGGGAGGTGTTGGTGCCGATGGTCATCGAGATGGCCGGCTCGTCCACCGTGATCAGCGGCAGCGCGATCGGGTTCTCCGGGTCGGCCAGGGTCTCGCCGATCATGATGTCGGAGATGCCCGCGACGGCGCAGATGTCACCCGGGCCCGCCATCTCGGCCGGCTTGCGGGTGAGCGCCTCGGTCATCAGCAGCTCGGAGATGCGCACGTTCTGGATCGTGCCGTCGCGCTTGATCCAGGCCACGGTCTGGCCCTTGCGCAGCTCGCCCTGCTCGACGCGCAGCAGCGCGATGCGGCCGAGGAAGTTGTCGGCGTCCAGGTTGGTGACGTGGGCCTGGAGCGGCGCGTCCACGTCGTAGCTGGGGGCCGGGACGTGCTCCAGCAGGGTGGAGAAGAACGGCTCCAGGTTGGTGCTGTCCGCCGGAACGGTGCCGTTCTCCGGCTTGGTCAGCGAGGCGACGCCGTCACGCGCACAGGCGTAGACGATCGGGAACTCGATCTGCTCCTCGTCCGCGTCCAGGTCCAGGAACAGGTCGTAGGTCTCGTTGATGACCTCGTCGATCCGGGAGTCCGGGCGGTCCGTCTTGTTGATGCACAGGATGACGGGCAGGCGCTGCGAGAGCGCCTTGCGCAGCACGAAGCGGGTCTGCGGCAGCGGGCCCTCGGAGGCGTCGACCAGCAGCACGACCGCGTCCACCATCGACAGACCGCGCTCGACCTCGCCACCGAAGTCGGCGTGGCCCGGGGTGTCGATGATGTTGATGGTGATCGGCGCGCCACCATCCTTCGGGTGGTACTTGACGGCGGTGTTCTTCGCGAGAATGGTGATGCCCTTCTCGCGCTCCAGGTCGTTCGAGTCCATCATGCGGTCGTCGAGCTGCTGGTGGGCCGCGAAGGCGCCGGCCTGCTTGAGCATGGCGTCGACCAGCGTGGTCTTGCCGTGGTCGACGTGGGCGACGATGGCGACGTTACGGATGTCGTTGCGCGTGGGCATGCCTAGCGGATTCTCCCGGAATCGTGGGTTACGGCGGGCCCGGCCGCGAGACGCGCATCGGCGGCCCTTCGGCCGCGCCACCCGTTCCGCCTGCTACTACCGGTCCACCCGCCGGGCATCTGGACATGCCTCGGCTTTTCCCTATGGTACGGGGAAGCGCCCAAGGGGGCAGAAACGAGCAGGTCGGGCGGGACCAAGATCACAGACGAGTCACGCGCCCTTCACCCCGCGGTCGAGTTCCGACACCCCCGTTCGCGCTCCGGCGGCCCGGGCCGCGCGGCCCCGCTACCGGCTCCAGCCCACGTCCTGGAAGCGCGGCCACCCGAAGCCGAAGGCCCCCGCCCCGACCACGCCGGTCCGTACCCCCACCAGCTCCGGCCGCTGGTAGAGCGGGACGGAGTGCCCGAGCTGCCAGATCCGGACGTCCGCCTCCTGCAGCAGGTCCAGCCGGGCCGCCGGATCGAGTTCGGCGGCCGCCCGGTCGAACAGCCGGTCGATCTCCTCGGTGCCGCTGCGGCCGTAGTTGCCGCGGGACTCGAGCGTGCCGTCGGCGTCCGGCCGGGGCTTGGCGTAGGCGGCGCGCTGCTCCACGGCCGGACTGGGGCCGGCCGGCCAGGAGAACAGCGCGAGGTCGTAGTCGCCGTCGGCCAGCTGCTCCGGGACGAAGGTGTCGGCCGGCACGGCCCGCGTCGTGACCGCGATGCCGAAGGCGCCGAGGTCCACGGCGAGCGCGTCGGCGGTGCGCCGGGCGGTCGCGGAGCCGCCCGGGACGAGCAGGGTGAGGGCGAGCTCCTTGCCGTCCTTGGTCCGGGTGCCCCCGTGCATCAGCTTCCAGCCGGCCCCGTCCAGCAGCGTCGCGGGGTCGGCCGGTCCGATCGCGGCGCTGTCGTCCCGGTAGCCCTCCTGGTCCCCGGCGAGCAGGTGGCTGCCGAGCGGGGCGCCGGGCAGGCCGAGCGGGCCGAGCGCGGCCTCCGCGATCGAGCGCCGGTCCACCGCCCGGGCCACCGCCTGCCGCACGGCCGGGTCGCCGAGCGGGCCGCGGGCGGCGTTGAGGGTGAGCTGGGTGAGCGAGGGGGCGGCCGCCCGGTGCACGGTGACCCCGGGCAGCGACTCGGCCCGCCGCAGGGCCAGCACCGCCGCCTCGGGCACCGCCTCGGGCGGGGCGGCGGCCGTCGCGGAACCGCCCTTGCCCGACGACGAGGGCGAGGGTACGGCCGAGGGCGAGGGCGATGACGACGGTACGGCCGAGGGCGACGGCGCGGGCGGCGGCACCGCCCGGTCCACCGCGGCGGTGAGCGGGGCGACGTCCAGCCGGCCCTGGTCCAGCGCGTCCAGCCGCCGCTCGGGCGGCGCGGCCAGGAAGTCGATCCGGTCGGTCTTCGGCCGGTCCCCCCACCACAGCGGGTTGCGCTCCACGGTGACCCGCCCGCCGTCCTCGTCGTACCGGGTCAGCTCGTACGGCCCGGCGCTCAGGTGGCCGGTGCCGGTCAGCGCCCGGTTGAAGGCCGCCGGGGTGGCGGTCTCGGCGGCCGGGTAGAGCGGCCCGAACAGGGCCCGCCACTCGGCGTACGGCCGCCGGAAGGTCACCTTGACCTCGTGCGGGTCGGCCCCCTGGGCGACCGAGTCGATGGCCTCGTACCCGGCCGCCGGCCCGCCCCGGTAGGCCGGGTCCAGGCCGGACAGGGCGGCTCGCTGGGCACTGAGGTCGGCCGCCGACAGCGGGGTGCCGTCGGTCCAGACGGCCTGCGGGTTGAGCCGGTAGGTGACCACCTGCGGCTGCTGCCCGGGCGGGGTGGACTCGGCGCCGACCAGGTAGTCCGGGTCCGGGACGAGCCGGCCGTGCTCGTCGGGCCGGAACAGCGAGGGGTACAGCGCGTGGGCGAGCAGCGCCGAGTCGGCGCCCGCCCCGCGCTGGTAGACGTTGAGCGTGGCCGGGACACCGTCCAGCGCCCAGTGCAGCGTGCCGCCGTCCCGGACGGCGCCGCGGTCGGCGGCGCGGACGTCCCCGGTGGTGGCGGTGGGCTCGGCCCGGGTCGGCGCGGGCGAGGGGCCGCGGCCCTGGTCGTCGGAGCAGCCGCCGAGCCCGGCGGAGAGCAGCAGTGCGGCGGCTGCGGCGGTGAGCTGGCGGACACGCATGGCGGCCATCGAACGCCGCCCGCCCCACCCGGCCCGCGCCGACACGGCGGGCCGCCGGGCGACTGCACCCGTACGGCCCAGCCCCGCCGGGCGCTACAGCGCCAGCTCGAACCAGACGATCTTGCCCTTGGGCGTGCGCCGGCTGCCCCAGCGCTCGGCCAGCAGGCTGACCAGTTGCAGGCCGCGCCCGCCCTCGTCGGTCTCCTGGGCGCGCCGCTGCCGGGGCTGGGCGTAGCCGTCGTCCCAGACCTCGCAGACCATGCTGCGCTCGCGCAGCAGCCGCAGCCGGATCTCGCCCCGGCCGTGCTTGAGCGCGTTCGTCACCAGCTCGCTGACCAGCAGCTCGGTGGTGTCGACCAGCTCGTCCAGCCCCCGGGCGAGCAGCCAACTACAGGCCAGTTCACGGGCCTTGGCGACGGAGGTCGGCTCGGGCGGGAGGAACCAGTTGCCGACCGCGTCCTCGGGGAAGGCGTGCACCTTGGCCATCAGCAGGGCGATGTCGTCCTCGCCGTGGTGCGGGTCGAGCTCGCCGAGGACGTGGTCGCAGAGGTCCTCCAGGCCCTTGCCGCGGTCGCTGAGCGCGGCCCGGAAGGCGCGCAGGCCCTCGTCCAGCTGGTGCTTGCGGCTCTCCACCAGGCCGTCGGTGTAGAGGCCGAGCACCGCGCCGTCCGGGAGGGTCAGCTCGACCTCCTCGAAGGGCTCGCCGCCGACGCCGAGCGGCAAGCCGGGCGGCACGTCGAGCATCCGGGCGGGCTCGCCGGGACTGAGCAGGACGGGCGGCAGGTGGCCGGCGTTGGCGAACATGCAGCGTCGGGTGACGGCGTCGTACACGGCGTACACGCAGGTGGCCAGGTAGACCTCGCGGGCCTCCTCGTCGGCCGTCGAGGTGAGCCGGCCGTACGCGGTGGGCGGCCCGACCGGGACGGAGTCGTCGCCGAGGCCGCGGGCGATCTCGTCCAGCGCGCCGAGCACCTCGGCCGGGTCGAGGTCGAGCATGGCCAGGGTCCGTACCGCGGTGCGCAGTTGGCCCATCGCGACGGCGGCGCGCAGACCGCGGCCCATCACGTCGCCGATGACCAGGGCGGTGCGGTTGCCGGGCAGCGGGATGACGTCGAACCAGTCGCCGCCGACCTCGGTGTTGTTGTTGCTGGGCAGGTAGCGGCAGGCGATCTCCAGGCCGCTGGCGGCCGGGTTGCCCGGGGGCAGCAGGCTGCGCTGGAGGATCAGCGCCCGCTCGTGCTCGCGGCGGTAGAGCCGGGCGTTGTCGATGCAGACGGCGGCGCGGGCCACCAGTTCCTCGGCGATCGCCACGTCGCGGGCGTCGAAGGGCTCGCTGCCGATCGCCCGGGAGAGCTGGACCAGGCCCAGCACCTGGTCGCGGGCGACCAGCGGGACGATCAGGGTGGAGCGCAGCAGCGGGTCGCGGCCGGGCTCGGGGACGACGCTGCGGCCGGTGCGCAGCGCCCGGGCGTGCGGGGAGCGGCGCGGGTAGCAGAGGGTGCCGCCGGCTTCGGCGATGGGCAGTCCGGTGACCGAGCCGAGCACCGAGGAGGCGCCGCCGATGACGCTGGAGACGGCGACCCGGCGCAGTTCGCCGCTGCCGTCGGTGAGCACGGTGTCGCCGAGGCGGCCGGCGCTGGGGACGGTCTCGCCGGAGAGCAGCGCGGTGTACAGGTCGACGGTGGCGAGGTCGCAGAACGGCGGGACGACCACGTCCAGGAGTTCCTTGGCGGTGGTCTCCAGGTCGAGGGTGGAGCCGATGTGCGCGCTGGCCTCGTTGAGCAGGGCGAGGTTGCGGCGCACGCCGTCGGCCTCGCGCTCGGCGACGTGCCGGCTGGTGACGTCGGAGACCTGCCCGGCCACGCCCATCGGCTGCCCGGCCGAGCCGTTGAGCCGGTACAGCGAGACGGCCCAGAGCCGGTTGCCCTCGCGGGTCGGGACGGCGCTGTGGAAGCGCAGGTCGAAGACGGGCTCGCCGGTGGCCAGGACCTTGCGCAGGGCGGCGCTGAGCCGGTCGGCCTCGGACGGCGGGAAGAGGTCGTGCGGGGTGAGGCCCTCCAGGTCGGTGGGCACCAGGCCCATCCCGGAGGCGAAGGCGTCGTTGACCCGCTGCAGCCGCAGCCGGTCGTCGAAGAGCACGAAGCCGGTGGGCGTCTGCCCGAAGACGGCCTCGGAGGCGGCGAGGTCGGTCTCGATCCGGCGCAGCCGGCCGAGGTCGACCGCCAGACAGGTGGCGCCCGCGGTGGGCAGGGCGCTGTCGGGCATCAGGTAGAGCTCGGCGAGTCCCTCGCCGCCGGCGGCGTCCCGGTAGGGGGTGGTGCCGACCCACTCCTCCCCGGCCAGGGTGCGCTCCAGCCGGGCGCGGCCGCGGCGCCAGAGTTCGCGGGGGACGAAGGTGCTGATCGGGTCGGCGCCCACGGCCTCGGCGGCCGGGACGCCGAAGAACTCGGCGGCGCGCTCGCTCCACTGGCTGATCCGGCCGTCGGGGCCGATCGCGAAGGTGGCGACCCGGATGTAGTCGTAGATCGAACCCGGGTCCCCGCCGCCCCAGGACCGGGGTTCGGCCGCCGGGTGGGCCGCGGCGCGGTCGTCGCGGCCCGGGCCGGCGGTGGCGCGGGCCGGTGGTGCCGGCGGTACGGGCAGGTGCGGGGAACCGGCCTGCCCGGGCACAGCGGCATGACCGCTGCTGCTCGGCGCGTTCCGCGCCGGAGTGCTGTTCAACGGACCGACCCCTCCAAACCCGCGACCGTCCGGATGTCGAGAAGACCGAGTATTCATCATCGAGGGGTGCGTTCACACGCCCTCAACATCACAACATCAGATCGGGCGAAGGTTTTTGTCCTACCGCCCGCGCAACCACAATGCCACGCCCGCGCCCCCTTCCGGAGCGCGCGCTCCCCCTGGGCGCCCGTTGGCATATGCAGCACGGTTGCAGCACGGTTGCAGCACGGCTCTCCTGGCGATCCGGACGCTCTACTCGCGTCACTCCTCGCCGGGGTCAGTACCCGGCAGGGCCAGCTCGAACCAGACGACCTTGCCGATCCCCTCGGCCCGGGCACCCCAGTGCAGCGCGAGCCGGTGGACCAGCTCCAGGCCCCGGCCGCCCTCGTCGGCCTCGGCCGCGTGGCGCTCCCGGGGCGGGTCCGGCAGCGGGTCGGAGATCTCGACCAGGAGGGTCTCGCCGAGCGTCAGCCGTACCCCGATCGGGGCGCTGGCATACCGGACGGCGTTCGTGACCAGCTCGCTGACCAGCAGCTCCGCGGTGTCGGTGAGCTCCTCGACACCCCACTCGGCGAGCGCGGCGCGGACCAGCCGGCGGGCCCGGGAGACGGCGGTCGGCTCCGCGGGCAGCGTCCAGCCGGCCGTCGGGGTGCCGGCCTGGCCGTGCCCGAGCCGGGCCAGCAGCAGGGCGACGTCGTCCGGCTCACGGCCCTGCTCCATGGT
The DNA here is from genome assembly GCF_040637885.1 of Kitasatospora sp. NPDC028055. Classification (NCBI taxonomy): domain Bacteria; kingdom Bacillati; phylum Actinomycetota; class Actinomycetes; order Kitasatosporales; family Streptomycetaceae; genus Kitasatospora; species Kitasatospora sp. NPDC028055. The sequence goes on from NZ_JBEZXE010000007.1 coordinate 61,439, forward strand.
GTCCAGCACCGCCTCGCAGGCGGCCTGGATGGAGGCGTGCGGCTCCTGGAGCACGGTGAGCAGCCGGCCCAGGCCGACGTCGAGGTCCTTGTCCCGGGACTCCACCAGGCCGTCGGTGCAGAGCGCGAGCAGGCTGCCCTCGGGGATCTTCAGTTCGACGGATTCGAACGGAACTCCGCCCACGCCGAGCGGGGCGCCGGAGGGCAGGTCGAGGATCCGCCCGGCGCCGCCGAGCAGCGGCCCGCCGGTGCGGGTCGGCTCCGCGGCCTCCTCGCCCGGCACCACCAGCACCGGCGGGATGTGCCCGGCCTTGGCCACCGTCAGCTTCGCCGTGCCCGGGTCGAAGACGGCGTAGACGCAGGTGGCGAGCAGCGCCTCGTCCGGGCCCTGGGCGAGGTCGTCGGCCAGCTCGTGGACGTGCCGCAGCAGGACGTCCGGCGGCAGGTCGAGGGCGGCCAGCACCCGGACGGCGGTGCGCAGCCGGCCCATCGTGGCGGCGGCCCGCAGGCCGTGGCCCATCACGTCGCCGACCACCAGCGCGGTCCGGTCGCCGGGCAGCGGGATGACGTCGAACCAGTCGCCGCCGACCTCGGTGCCGCTGCTGCCGGGCACGTAGCGGTAGGCGACCTCGACACCGGTGGGCTGGGGGACCTGCTGCGGGAGCAGGGTGCGCTGGAGGGTGAGCGCGGCGGTGCGCTCGCGGGCGTACAGCCGGGCGTTGTCCAGCGAGCTGCCCGCCCGGTCGGCGAGTTCGACGGTGAAGGCGAGGTCGTCCCGGTCGAAGCCCTCGCGGTAGCCGGCCCGGCTGACCAGCAGCAGGCCGATCACGATGCCGCGGGCGCGCAGCGGGACGACCAGCATCGAGTGCACGCCCAGGTCGTGGGCAGCCTGCATCTTGGGGTCGCCGGGGTAGGTGACGTCGTCCAGCTGGTCGGCGCCGGACAGCAGCTCGGGCACGCCGGTGCGCAGCACCCGGCCGCAGGCGGAGTCCTCGGCGAAGGTGATCCGGGCGCCGCGCCGGAGCATCACCTCGACCTCGGGGCCGTCCTGGACGGAGGCGGTGCCGAGCTGGAGCAGTGAGGTGCGCCGGTCGTGGCCGTGCCGGGGCAGGTCGTCACCGTGCGCGACGGCCTGGAGCAGGATCACCGCAGAGTGGTCGGTCAGCCGGGGCACCACCGAGCCGGCCAGTTCCTGGGCGATCCGGGCGGCGTCGAGCAGGTCTCCGACCCGGGACCCGAACTCGTTGAGCAGCGAGAGCCGGCGCCGGGCGTGTTCGACCTTGGCCACCGCCCGGTAACGCTCCGTCACGTCCATCACGGTGCCGGAGATGCCGAGCACCCGGCCGGCCCGGTCGGTCATCCGGCTGTAGGAGATCGAGCGGTAGCCGGCCCGGTTGGTGACCGGGGAGGCGAGGGTGACGTCGATGACCGGCTCGCCGGTGGCCAGCACCTGGCGCTGGATCGCGGTGATCTCGTCAGCGGCCCGCTCGGGCAGGGTCTCGCCGGTGGTGCGGCCGACGTGGTCCGCCAGGGCGACGCCGTTCATCTCGGCCAGGGTCTGGTTGACGGCGGTGTAGCGCAGGTCGGTGTCCAGGATGGCGATGCCCAGCGGGGACTGTTCGAAGAGCGCGTCGCGCACCGCGAGGTCCCGCTCGATGGCCCGTACGGCGGCCGCCTCGGCCAGGTTGACCTGGAGGAACGGGGTGCCGTCGCCGTCCACCAGCAGGGAGATCCGGGCGTCCACGGCGACCGGCGCGCCGTCCCGGTCGCGCAGTTCGGCGCTGCCCGCCCAGCGGCCGTGCCGCAGGGTGTCCTGGACCGCGGCCCGGATCCGGGCGACCTGCTCCTGGTCCGGGATCAGCTCGTCGATCCGGCGGCCGACCAGCAGCTCGCTCGGCCAGCCGAGCAGTTCCTCGGCGGCCGGGCTCCACAGCACCACCCGGCCCGCGGTGTCCAGGATCGCGATGGCGACCTTGAGCATGTCCAGCAGGCTGCCCCCGGGCGGCGCGTCCAGGCCCTGCCGGGCGTCCGCCGGGCCGCCGGGGAACGGCCGGCCGGGGCGGCTGCGCAGGGCGGGCCGGACGCCGGGCTCGGGGGCGGCCAGGGTCGGCGCGGGCTGGACCGGCTGGGCGCCGACCGGGATGTCGGGCCCGCCACGGCGACGGCCGGACGACGGCGGCTGCGGGGCGGCCGCGGCGGCGGCACGGCGCAGCCGGGCACGGGCGGCGGCGCCTCCCGCGGTGCCTGCCCGGCGCGCTCCCCCGCCGCCGTTCCCGGTTGTCGACACCGACGGGGCCTCCGGCTCTGGTCGGGATCGGCGTCGCCGGCTGGGACGGCTCACCGATGGTGACGAATGGTGCCGAAAGGCGACATACCCAGCAGAACCCAGGCTATCCCGGCTGCCGGGTCGGCTTGTCCGATTGACCTATCCGGAGGCTTACGCGTCGCCCGCCGCCGCGAGCAGCTCGGCGACCTGCGGCAGGACCTCGCGGTCGTGCCCGATCCAGTCCACCGAGTCCAGCTCGGCCGGGCCCAGCCAGCGCAGCTCGTCGTGGTCCTCCAGCGCGCTCGGCTCGCCGGACAGCAGCTCGGCGGCCCAGAAGCGCAGCTCCAGCCCCGGCCGCACGGCCCACCCGCCGGAAAGGCGCCGCAGCGCCCGCGCCCGTACGCCCAGCTCCTCCAGCAGCTCGCGCTCCAGCGCCTGCGCCTCGGTCTCGCCGGGCTCGGCCTTGCCGCCGGGGAACTCCCAGCGGCCGGCGACCGACGCGGGCGAGCTGCGGCGGGCGGCGAGCACCCGGCCGCCGCGGATCAGCACCCCGCCGACGACGATCCGCGGCGGGGTTCCGACAGTGGTCTCACCGGCCTGTTCCATGCCCCCGACCCTACGGGGCCGGGTCCGGGCGCTGGGCCTCGACCCAGTACAGCTGCTTGTGGCCGCGCGCCTCGAACTCGGCCGCCAGGCGGTGCGCCTCGGCCTCGGCCAGGTTGTCGGCGACCAGGAAGCGGTTGCCGTTGTCGTCCTGCCGCATCACCCGGAAGGTGCTCATGGCGGGAGGCTACCGGGTGGGGCCCGGGCACGGTCCGGTTCCGGGGGCCCAGGTTCTTGCCCGGGTTCCGGCGCGGGATCCGGCGCGGCCCCGGCGCGGTGTCCCCGGCCGGCGTGGGGGTCTGGCCGGGGACACCCGGGTGACCCTACGGCTCCCGCGCTACCGGCAGGTACGGGCGGGGTTAACGCCGAGTAACCCGGCGACCGGCCCGGGGCGGGCGGGCCCGGGACGGGTGGGCTCTGGGCGGGTTCGGGGCGGGTGGGCTCTGGGCGGGTTCGGGGCGGGTGGGCTCAGACCCGGAGGTCGGGCACCTGCTCGCCGGTGGACAGGCCGAGCGAGCGCCGGATGTCCACACTGACCGGCACCGACCTGGCGACCAGGGCCCGGGCCCGGCGCAGATCGCCCGCCACGTCGCTGCCGGAGGCCGCGGCGTCCCAGGCGACGGCCGCCTGGGACTGGGTCTCGGCCAGCTTCTCCATCTTCGGCTGGACGTCGGTCGGCCACTCCGCCGTCGGCTTGCGCAGCGCGGCGGCCTCGGCCCGGGAGGCGGTGGCCATCCGGCGGGCCCAGGACCGGTACTCGGCCTCGGCGACCGCCACGTCCTGCTTCGGGGTGTCCAGGTAGGCCGCGTTGAAGCCCCGGACGGCCTCCAGGTAGGCCAGCTGGACGGAGGTCAGGCTGCGGCGGTCGGTGCGGACCGTCCCCAGGTGCTGGTCGTCCGGGTCCTCGAAGGCGCAGGTGACGTACCGTTCGCCAGCCGCCCAGTTGCCCGCGCTCGGGTAGAGGTAGACGTCGTCCATGCCGTCGGGGACGGCCCACTGGTCCAGCGCGTAGTCGTCGAGCACCCGGCGGCACAGCGCGGCGGCCCGCTCGCGGACGACCGTCGCGCCCGGGTAGGCGCCGCTGCTCTCCGGGATCTTCGCGGTGCCGGCCACCTCGCCGTTGTGCCGCTCCGCGCAGGCCACCCGGCGCACCCAGTACACCGTCTCGTCGCCGTTCTCGTCCGGCTGCCCGCTCGTCCCCGAGGAGAGGTAGCAGTCCCCCACCTTCAACGCCGACCAACGGACCGACCCGGCCGGCGGCCTGTCGGCGTACCGGTCGCCCCGCCCGTTCCGCGCGGGGCCGAAGTCGCCCGCGCCCAGGGCGAGCGACAGCAGCAGGGTGCCCACCGTCCCGAGCACCAGGCCGGTCACCGCCATGCCGCGGCCGCGCTGACCGGTGCGCTTGATCTGGACCAGCGCGAGGATCCCGAGTACCAGGGCGACCGGCGAGAGCAGGCTCAGCGCGGTCGCCAGCGAGCCGACGGCGAAGCCGTTGCTGCGCGGCTCGGGCCGGGGGGCGTACGGGTTGAGGACGTACGGCGGGTAGGGGTGCGGGCCCGGCTGGGCGTGAGGGCCGGGCTGGAGGCCGGACTCGGCGGAGGGCGGCACCGAGGCCCAGCCGCCGGCGGGCAGCGGCGGGGGCGGTGGCTGGGGCGGGGCCGACGGGGACGGGGGTCCGGCCTCGGCCGGCGGGGCCCAGGGGTCGGGGGCGGGGTCGGTGGCGGCTGGCCCTGCCTCGGCCGGCCCCGGGTCCTTGCGGAAGTCCACCCGCGGGTCCGGCCCCGGAGCGGCGGGCGGCGCGGACTCAGGCTCGGACACGTGGACTCCCCCTGCCCGCCGGGGCGGGCCTCGACTCGGCGTTTCGGCTCTCGACACCGCCGCCCGGGCCGGACGGGCCCGAGCTGAACGGTCGCGCGACTTTACCCGATCTTTCCGAACAGCCGCCCCGCCGTCACCGCCCCGGCCGCTCCGGCCGCTCCGCCCCGACCCGGGCCAGGATCTCGCCGTGGATCATCGAGAACCAGCCGTCCTCGGCGGCGCTCCACTCCCGCCAGCCGGCCGCGATCTGCTCCAGCTCGGCGGGCTCCGCGAAGCCCCGTTCCACCGCCGTCCGGCCGAAGGCCGTCCCGGTCACCCGGTCCGCCCACATCCCGGCCCACCACTCGCGCCGTTCGGGCGTCGCGAACGTCCAGGTGCCGGTGCTCGCGGTGACGTCGGTCAGACCGGCCGCCCGGGCCCAGGACAGCAGCCGCCGCCCGGCGTCCGGCTCGCCGCCGTTGGCCCGGGCGGTCCGCCGGTAGAGCTCCAACCAGCGGTCCAGTGCGGGCGCCTGCGGGAACCAGGTCATCGTCGCGTAGTCGACGTCCCGGGCGGCGACCAGCCCGCCGGGCGCGGTCACCCGGCCCATCTCGCGCAGCGCGCCCACCGGATCGGCCACGTGCTGCAGCACCTGGTGGGCGTGCACCACGTCGAACTCGCCGTCCCGGTACGGCAGTTCGTGCACGTCGGCCAGCTCGAACACGACATTGGCCAGGCCGCGCCCGGCGACGTACCCGGCGGCCTGCTCCAGCACCTCGGCGGAGGTGTCCACGGCCACCACCCGCCCGCCGGGGCCGACCAGCTCGGCCAGGTCGGCGGTGATCGTGCCCGGGCCGCAGCCGACGTCCAGCAGCGCCTGGCCGGGCCGCAGTTCGGCCAGCAGGTAGCCGGCCGAGTCGGCGGCGGTACGGGAGCGGTGCGAGCGCAGCACGGCCTCCTGGTGGCCGTGGGTGTAGGCGGCGGCAGGCTGCGGTCCGGGCATGGGGTCCCCCTGAGGCGTGGTCGGTGTTTCCGTTTCCGCGATGCCCCGACGCTACGCCCCGTCCCGGATGGCGAGAAGAACCGTCTCACATGGCGACCACCGGGCGGCTCCGCCGGCACCGGCGGCCGTACCGTGGAGGCGCCCGACCGCACGGTCCCGAGAGAACGGTCCGCCCATGCCCGGCCCCGGCCAGCGCCCCTTCGTCCTGCTGAGCGCCGCCGTCTCCCTCGACGGCCACCTCGACGACGCCTCCCCCGACCGCCTGCTGCTCTCCGGCGCCGCCGACTTCGACCGGGTCGACCAGGAGCGGGCGGCCGCCGACGCGATCCTGGTCGGCGGCAACACCCTGCGCGCCGACAACCCGCGCCTGCTGGTCAACGACCCCGCGCGACGGGCCGCCCGGGCGGCCGCCGGGCGGCCGGAGCACCCGCTCAAGGTGACGCTCAGCGCGAGCGGCGCACTCGACGCCGACCTGCGGTTCTGGCACACCGGCGGCGCGAAGCTCGCCTACACCACCGAGGCGGGGGCGGCGGTGCTGCGGCCCCGGCTCGACGGGCTGGCCGAGGTGGTCGCGCTCGGCGACTCGGTCGACCTCGGCGCGGTGCTGGACGACCTGGGCGCGCGCGGGGTGCGCCGGCTGATGGTCGAGGGCGGCAGCGGGGTGCACACCCAGTTCCTCGCCCAGGGCCTGGCGGACGAGCTCCAGCTGGCCGTCGCCCCGCTGCTGGTCGGCCAGCCCGGGGCGCCGCGGTTCGTCGGCCCGGCCGCGTTCCCCGGCGGCCCGACCCGGCGGATGCGACTGCTGGAGGCACGTACGGTGGGCGACGTCGTCCTGCTCAGGTACGCCCCGAAGGAGCCCGCGCCGTGAACCGCCCCGCCGCCACTGACCTCGACCACCTGCGCCGGGCCGTCGAACTCTCCCGCCGCTGCCCGCCCTCCGGGACGGCCTTCTCGGTCGGCGCGGTGGTCGTCGGCGCCGACGGCGAGGTGCTGGCGGAGGGCTACAGCCGGGAGGCGGACGCGCACGACCACGCCGAGGAGGCGGCCCTGGCCAAGCTCCCGGCGGGCGACCCCCGACTGCGCGGGGCGACCGTCTACAGCAGCCTGGAGCCCTGCGGGCAGCGCGCCTCCCGCCCGGTGCCGTGCGCCCGGCTGCTCATCGCGGCGGGCGTGCCCCGGGTGGTGGTCGCCTGGCGTGAGCCGGACCTCTTCGTCACCGACTGCCAGGGCACCGCGCTGCTGGAGGCGGCCGGGGTCGAGGTGGTGGAGCTGCCGGAGCTGGCCGCGGAGGCCCGGGCGGTCAACGCCCACCTGCTCCCGTGATCTTTTGTATCATCGGGAAACAAAGAGCTCACTTCTCCTCCGCGCCTCCAGGAGCCGCCCCATGACCGCCGCCCCCGTCCGGTTCACCACCCGTGCCCTCCTCCTCGACATGGACGGCACCCTGGTCAACTCCGACGCCGTGGTCGAGCGCTGCTGGACCCGCTGGGCCGAGCGGCACGGCCTCGACCCCGTCGCGGCGCTCACCGTCGTCCACGGCCGCCAGGGCCACGCGACCATGGCCGAACTGCTGCCGCACCGCCCGGTCGAGGAGAACCTCGCCGAGAACGAGCGGATGCTCGCCGAGGAGCGGGCCGACACCGAGGGCGTCGTCCAGGTGCCCGGCGCCGACGCCTTCCTCGCCTCGCTGGCCGGCCTCCCGCACGCCCTGGTCACCTCCGCCGACCTCCCGCTCGCCCGGGTCCGGATGGACGCCGCCGGCCTGCCGATGCCGCCCGTCCTGGTCACCGCCGAGTCCGTCGGCGTCAGCAAGCCCGACCCCGAGGGCTTCCTCAAGGGCGCCGCCGCCCTCGGCTTCGCCCCCGCCGACTGCGTGGCCTTCGAGGACTCCGGCGCCGGCATCGCCGCCGCCCGCGCCGCCGGCATGCGCGTCATCGGCATCGGCCCCCGCGCCGCCGCCCACCACCCGGACGCCCTCGCCCCCACCCTCACCACCGTCACCGTCACCCCCTCCCCCGACGGCACCCTCACCCTCACCGTCCACCCCTGACCCCCGGCCCCGGGCGGGGGACTCGCAGCTTGTCGCCGTACCAGCGCGGGCGTACAGTTTCTTGTACCTATCGAAGGGGAGTCGAGCCATGAGGACGATGACCTACTCGGAGTCCCGCGCACGCTACGCCGAGGTGCTCAACGCGGTCACGGACGACCGCGAGGAGATAGTGATCACCCGCGCCGGGCACGAACCGGTGGTCATCGTCTCGCTGGAGGACTACCAGTCCCTCAAGGAGACCGCCTACCTCCTGCGCAGCCCCGCGAACGCCCGCCGCCTGCTGGCCTCCATCGAGGAGCTGGAGAACGGCGGAGGGACCGTACGGGAGCTGGCGGACCCGGAGTGAAGATCACCTTCGCCTCCCGCGCCTGGGAGGACTACCTGTGGTGGCAGGCCCAGGACCGCAAGACCCTCAGGCGGATCAACACGCTCATCGCCGACGTCGCGCGCAACGGCAACGAGGGGATCGGCAAACCGGAACCGCTCAAGCACGGGTTCCAGGGCTACTGGTCGCGCCGGATCAACGACGAGCACCGCTTGATCTACAAGGTCACCGACGACTCGATCCTGATCGCCCAGTGCCGCTACCACTACGAGAACTGAGCCGGCCGGACAACCCCGAAGGGGCCGGACTCCCGTGGGAGTCCGGCCCCTTCTGGCGTGGCGGTCGGTCAGACGTTGAAGCGGAACTCCACGACGTCGCCGTCCTGCATGATGTATTCCTTGCCCTCGATGCGGGCCTTGCCCTTGGAGCGGGCCTCCGCGATGGAGCCGGTCTCGACCAGGTCGTCGAAGGAGATCACCTCGGCCTTGATGAAGCCCTTCTGGAAGTCGGTGTGGATGACTCCGGCGGCCTCGGGGGCGGTGGCGCCCTTCTTGATGGTCCAGGCGCGGGTCTCCTTCGGGCCGGCCGTGAGGTAGGTCTGCAGGCCGAGGGTGTCGAAGCCGACCCGGGCGAGGGTGGCGAGGCCGGGCTCCTCCTGGCCCATGGACTGGAGGAGTTCGAGGGCCTCGGCGTCGTCGAGCTCGATCAGCTCGGACTCGATCTTGGCGTTGAGGAAGATCGCCTCGGCCGGGGCGACCAGCGCGCGCTGGGCGTTCTTGAAGTCCTCGTCGGCCAGCTCGTCCTCGTCCACGTTGAAGACGTAGAGGAAGGGCTTGGCGGTCAGCAGGTGCAGCTCGCGGATCGGGGCGGTGTCGAAGCCGGCCTCGAAGAGGGTCTTGCCGGTCTCCAGGACCGCCTGGGCGGCCTCGGCGGCGGCCAGCACGGGGGCGGTGTCCTTCTTGAGGCGCGCCTCCTTCTGGAGCCGCGGCAGGACCTTCTCGATGGTCTGGAGGTCGGCCAGGATCAGCTCGGTGTGGATGGTCTCGATGTCGTCCTTGGGCGACACCTTGCCGTCCACGTGCACCACGTCCGGGTCGGTGAAGGCGCGCACGACCTGGCAGATCGCGTCCGACTCGCGGATGTTGGCGAGGAACTTGTTGCCCAGGCCCTCACCCTCGCTGGCGCCGCGCACGATGCCGGCGATGTCGACGAAGTCGACGGTGGCCGGGAGGATGCGCTGCGAGCCGAAGATCTCGGCGAGCTTGGCCAGCCGCGCGTCCGGGACGCCGACGACGCCGACGTTCGGCTCGATGGTGGCGAACGGGTAGTTGGCCGCCAGCACGTCGTTCTTGGTCAGGGCGTTGAACAGGGTCGACTTGCCGACGTTCGGCAGGCCGACGATTCCGATCGTGAGCGACATGAAGCGCAGTCCCGTGGGCTTGGAGGAGTTGGGTCGGCACCGTACGGGCCGACCCCCAAGTCTACGGGCAGCGCCTGCCGGGGCTCACGCCTCGGTCGGCGCGGGCAGCGGCTCCAGGAACTCCAGCCGGTTGCCCAGCCGGTCGGCGGAGTAGAAGCGGCGGTGGCCGGGGTGGTGGTCGTCCCAGGTGACCTCGTGGCCGTGCGCGGAGAGCCGCTCGGCCAGGGCGTCCAGCGAGCTCACCAGGATGCCCGGGTGCCCCTTGCGGGCCGGGCGGAAGTCCGGGGTGACGCCGAGGTGCACCTCGACCCCGCCGCCGCGAAACCAGCAGCCGCCGCGCGCCGCCAGCACCGGGGGCTTCGGGAGCTCGGTCATCCCGAGCACGCCGGACCAGAAGGCGCGACACTCGTCCTCGGCACCGGCCGGGATGTCGAGCTGGACGTGGTCGAGGCGTTCGAAGGTGAAGTCGGCGGTCATGCGGTCGTCCCCCGTACGGTGATCGGATGATCATGATGTGTCGACTCGGCCGAGCAGGTCAGCCCCTTGAGTGACGATCACAGGAGTACGCCATCCGGGGACACGGGACAAGACCTGAACGGTCCATTACACAGTGTGGCGATGATCGGACCGTACGTTGGGCGAGTGGAGCAGAGCATCCGTACCCAGCCGCCAGGGCCCAGACGCCGTCCGCCGACCGGCGCGGCCCCGGCCGCCGTCCCCGGTCCCGGCCGGGCGCCCGAGAGCGCCGGAGCCCCCGCGGCTCCCCCGTCCCGGCTGCGCCCGGTGGCCGACCGGCCCGCCGCGCGCCCGTCCCCGCAGCGCCGGCTGCGCGTGTACGGACGGCGCCGGACCGGCCGGCCGACCCGGCTGACCGCGATCGGCACCGGCGTGGTCGCGGTGCTGGCCACGCTGGCGGTGGCCGGACTGGACCGGCTGCTCTTCGACGACCTCGGCTGGCTGTTCGGCCTCGGCTACCTGGTGGTCTGCTTCCAGCTGGCCGTCCGGGTCCGCTACGCCGACCTGCTGGCCGCCCCGATCAGCGGGCCGATCGCCTTCGCCGTGGCGCTGCTGGCGCTCGCCCCGGTCGGCTCCTCCGGCATCACCGCCCAGGTGGTGGCGCTGGCGACCGGGCTGGCGCTGCGGGCCGGCTGGCTGTTCTCCGGCACCGGGCTGGCCGCGCTGATCGTGCTCGCCCGCTTCGTCGCCCAGCGCCGGATCCACCGCTCCCGCTGACGGCCCGGCGCGCGGGCCGTCAGCCCGCCGCCCGGGCCGCCGCCATGGCGGCCCCGACGATGCCCGCGTTGTTGCGCAGCTCCGCCGGCACCACCCGCGCCCCGCGCTCCCTCAGCAGCGGCAGGAACTTGTCGTGCTTGCGGCTCACCCCGCCGCCGATCACGATCAGTTGCGGGGAGAACAGCATCTCCACCAGGTCCAGGTACTCGTCGACCCGCCCGGCCCACTGCTCCCAGCTCAGGTCGTGCCGCTCCTTGGCGGCCGAGGAGGCCCGCCGCTCGGCGTCCTTGCCGCGCAGCTCCAGGTGGCCCAGTTCGGTGTTGGGCACCAGCGTGCCGTCCACGAAGAGCGCGCTGCCGATGCCGGTGCCGAAGGTGAGCACCAGGACCACGCCCGACTCGCCCCGCCCGGCACCGTGCTCGGTCTCGGCGAGGCCGGCCGCGTCCGCGTCGTTGAGCACGGTCGCGGGCAGGCCCAGCGCGTCGCGGAAGAGGCCTTCGGCGTCCAGGTCGATCCAGCCCTTGTCCACGTTGGCCGCGGTCCGGGTGCGGCCGCCGACCACCACCCCGGGGAAGGTCAGCCCGACCGGCCCCTGGTGGTCGAAGTGGCGGACCACCTCGCGGACGGCCGCGACCACCGCCCCGGGCTCGGACGGCTGCGGGGTGAGCACCTTGTACCGCTCCTGGGTGAGGGCGCCCCGGGCGAGGTCGACCGGGGCGCCCTTGATGCCCGAGCCGCCGATGTCCACGCCGAATACCGCCGTCATCGTTCCGCCTTCCGCCGTTCGCTTCCGCCGTTCGGCCGTCGACCGGCTCGTCCACAGCCTGTGCACAAAGCTACGAGAGCCCGGGCGGGGGCGCAGCGCAATCGACGGGCCCACTCAGCACGACGGACCCGGTACCCCGCGCGGGGTACCGGGTCCGTCGTGGCAGGCCCGGGGCGTGTCGGACCGCCCTACTGGAGCTTGCCCGCCGCCTCGGCGCGCAGGTCGCGGCGCAGCTCCTTGGGCAGCGAGAAGGTCAGGTGCTCCTCGGCGGTCTTGACCGTCTCCACCGTGTCGTAGCCGCGCGCGGCCAGGAACTCCAGCACGCCGTCGACCAGGATCTCCGGCACCGAGGCGCCGCTGGTCAGGCCGACCGTGGTGACGCCCTCCAGCCAGGACTCCTGGATCTCCTCGGCGAAGTCGACCAGGTGGGCGGCCTTGGCGCCGTACTCCAGGCCGACCTCGACCAGGCGGACCGAGTTGGAGGAGTTCTTGGAGCCGACCACGATCAGCAGGTCGGTCTCCGGGGCCAGCTGCTTGACCGCGACCTGGCGGTTCTGGGTCGCGTAGCAGATGTCGTCGCTGGGCGGGCTGACCAGCGCCGGGAAGCGCTTCTTCAGCTCGCCGACGGTGGCCATGGTCTCGTCCACCGAGAGGGTGGTCTGGGAGAGCCAGACGATCTTGGACTCGTCCCGCACCTGGACGTTGGCGACGTCCTCGGCACCGTCCACCAGGTGGATCCGGTCCGGGGCCTCGCCCATGGTGCCGATGACCTCCTCGTGGCCCTCGTGGCCCACCAGCAGGATGTCGTAGCCCTCGTCGGCGAAGCGCACGGCCTCCTTGTGCACCTTGGTGACCAGCGGGCAGGTGGCGTCGACGGTGGCGAGCTTGCCGACCCGCGCCTCGTCGTGGACGGAGGGGGCGACGCCGTGCGCGGAGAACACCACGATCGAGCCCTCGGGCACCTCCTCCGTCTCGTCGACGAAGATTGCGCCCTTCTTCTCCAGGGTCTGCACCACGTACTTGTTGTGGACGATCTGCTTGCGGACGTAGATGGGCGCCCCGTACTGCTCCAGGGCCTTCTCCACGGCGATCACGGCGCGGTCGACACCCGCGCAGTAGCCCCGGGGGGCGGCGAGCAGGACACGGCGCTGCGCGGTGTTGGACATGCCCCCATCGTACGGGCGACCGGGAGTCCCACCGCCCGGGGCGGGCCACCCCGGGCGGGGCGGATGCTTTCCGGTCGCAAAGGGTCGGAATCTGCTCAAATCTGGTCTCCATGAGCGCTGTGAACGAGCAGCCGACGCCGAGCGGCCTGCGCCGCACCCTGGGCGTCCGCGATCTGATGGTCTACGGGCTGCTGTTCATCGCCCCGATGGCCCCGGTCGGCGTCTTCGGCGTGCTGGACGCCCGGAGCCACGGCGCCGTGGCGGCCGTCTACCTGGCGGCGACGGTCGCGATGGGCTTCACCGCCTTCTCGTACGCCCAGATGGTCCGCGCGGTGCCGCAGACCGGCTCGGTGTTCGCCTACGCGCGGGCCGGGCTGGGCGAGGGGCCGGGGTTCATCGCCGGGTGGATGGCGATGCTGGACTACCTGCTGATCCCCGCGGTGGCCTACCTGTTCTCCGGGATCGCGCTGAACTCGCTGGTGCCCGGGGTCTCGCGCTGGGTGTGGACGGCGGTCGCCGTGCTGGTGACCACCGCGCTCAACCTGGCCGGGGTGCGGACGGCGGCCGCGGTCGGCTTCGCGGTGCTCGCGCTGGAGATCGCGGTGCTGGCGGTGTTCGTGGTCGCGGCCGTGGTGGTGCTGGTGCGGGACGGCGCGCGGCGCGGCTGGGACACGCCCTTCACCGCCGTCGGGGGCTTCTCGCTCACCGCGGTGATCTCGGCGGTGTCCGTCGCGGTGCTCTCCTACCTGGGCTTCGACGCGATCGCGACCTTCGTCGAGGAGGCGGTCGGCGCCTCCGCCGCGGTGGCCCGGGCGGTGCTGTGGTGCCTGGCGCTGGCCGGGCTGCTGTTCGTCGTCCAGACCTACCTGGCGGCGGTGTTGGAACCCGACACCCCGCAGCAGCTGGCCGCCGACCCGGCCGCCCAGGGCTCCGCCTTCTACGACACCGTGGAGGGCGGCATCGGCCACTGGCTGCACGTGCTGGTGGCGAGCAGCAAGGCGATCGGCGCGGCCTTCGCGGCGCTCGCCGGGCAGGCGGCGGCCGGCCGGCTGGTCTTCGCGATGGCCCGGGACGGGCGGCTGCCCCGCGTGCTCGGCTCGGTCGACCCGGGCAGCGCGGTGCCGCGCCGGGCGCTGCTGGCGGCCGCGGTGGTCACCATGGCGGCGGCGGTCTGGGCGGCCGAGCGGGACGACGGGCTGGACCAGCTGACCTCGGTGGTGAACGTGGGCGCGCTGACCGCCTTCGCGCTGCTGCACGCCTCGGTGATCGGCTGGTACACCGTCCGGCACGGCTCGCCCGACCGGCTCCGGCACCTGGTCGTCCCGCTGCTGGGGATCGCGGTGATCGGCGCGGTGGTCTACGAGGCCTCGACCACGGCGCAGCTGGTCGGGCTGGTCTGGCTGGCGGTCGGCCTGGTGGTGCTCGGCGTGCAGGGCAGTACGGCGCACGGCGTCGGCGGGCGCCGCTAGCCACGGTGCCGCCGAGCGTTGCCGGGCCTTGCCGGGGCCGGTGTCGCCGGGCGTCGCCGGGGACGGTGTCGGCGGGCGCCGCCGGGGACGGTGTCGGCGGGCGCCGCTAGCCTCGTACGCATGGCCAACCCCAGCTCCCCCGAAGCCCCGCTCCCGGTCGGCAAGGTCTCCGCGCTGATCGGCGGCTGGATCGACCGGCTCGGCGCGGTGTGGGTCGAGGGGCAGATCACCCAGCTCAGCCGCCGCCCCGGCGCGGGCGTGGTGTTCCTGACCCTGCGCGACCCGCAGGCCGACGTCTCGCTCACGGTGACCTGCTTCCGCTCGGTGTTCGAGCAGGTCGCGGACGTGGTGCAGGAGGGCTCACGGGTCGTCGTGCACGCCAAGCCGGAGTGGTACGCGGCGCGCGGGCAGCTGTCGCTGCGGGCCTCGGAGATCCGCCCGGTGGGCCTGGGCGAGCTGCTGGCCCGGCTGGAGCAGCTCAAGCGGCGCCTGGCCGGGGAGGGCCTGTTCGCGGCGGAGCGCAAGCGGCGGCTGCCGTTCCTGCCGCAGTGCGTGGGGCTGGTCACCGGGCGCGGCTCGGCGGCCGAGCGGGACGTGCTGGAGAACGCCCGGCGGCGCTGGCCGGCGGTGCGCTTCGAGGTGCGCAACGTCCCGGTGCAGGGGGTCAGCGCGGTGGAGCGGGTGAGCGCGGCGGTGCGGGAGCTGGACGAGCACCCCGAGGTGGACGTGATCATCGTGGCCCGCGGCGGCGGCAGCGTGGAGGACCTGCTGCCGTTCTCGGACGAGGGGCTGGTGCGGCTGGTCGCGGCCGCCCGTACGCCGGTGGTCAGCGCGATCGGGCACGAACCGGACCAGCCGCTGCTGGACTTCGTCGCCGACCTGCGCGCCTCCACCCCGACCGATGCCGCCAAACGGGTGGTTCCGGACGTCGGCGAGGAGCTGGCCAAGGTCCGCCAGCTGCGCGACCGGGCCCGCCGGCACGTGCAGGCCCGGGTCGAGCGCGAGCAGCACGGGCTGGACGGGCTGCGCAGCCGCCCGGCGCTGGCCGCCCCGCACCGGATGCTGGACGGGCGCGGCCAGGAGGTGGAGGGCCTGCTGGAGCGGTCCCGGCGCACCCTGCGGCACCGGCTGGACCACGCTCAGAGCGACCTCGGCCACACCCTGGCCAGGGTGGTCGCGCTCTCCCCGGCGGCCACCCTGGAGCGCGGCTACGCGGTGCTGCAGCGGACCGACGGCACGGTGGTGACGGACCCGGCGCTGCTCGCGGCCGGGGAGGGGCTGCACGCCCGGGTCGCGGGCGGCGGCTTCGACGTCACCGTGGCCGCCGGGACGCCGGACACCCCGGCGGAGCCCCGGCGCGCGGCGGAGCCTCAGCCGAAGGCCCCGGCGGAGCCTCAGTAGGGGCGCTTGCGGGACAGCGCCGTCGAGTACTCGGCGAAGCCCAGGCTGCGGTAGAGCGCCTCGCCGCCGCTGCTGGCGTGCAGGTCGACCCGGCCGACCCGGCGACCGTCGAACCAGTCCAGCAGCGCCTCGGTGCAGGCCCGGGCGTAGCCGCGCAGCCGCCGGTCGGGGTCGGTGCAGATGTTGAAGACGGAGCCGAACAGGCCGTCCGGGTTGCCGGGCGAGGGCAGTCGGTGCTCCAGGGTGCCGACGGCGCAGGCGGCGAGCCGGCCGGGGCGCTCCGGGTCGTCGACCACGAAGGCGGACATGGTGAGCTCCTCGGCCGGGGCGGCCAGCCGTTCGCGCAGCATCCGCTCGGCGGCGGCCTGCCAGTGGGCGGGACCGGCCGACGCGGCCATGCCGGGCATCTCCTGCAGCATCACGTTGCGCAGCCGGACCAGCTCGGGCGCGTCGGCGGGGGCGGCGGGGCGGACTTCGATCATGCCGCGGAGGCTAACGCCGCGGGCCGCCCGGCCGCACCCGGGTTTCGGCCCGTGGAACCCGCCCCTGTCGGCACCAGCCCCTACGCTGGCACGCATGGCAGAGCAGCAGGAGCAGCAGGACGCGGCGGCGCCGACCCCGGACGACGCGCTGGGCTACGAGCACGCCCGGGACGCGCTGCTGGACGTGGTCCGGCAGCTGGAGAACGGCGGCACCTCCCTTGAGGAGTCACTGGCGCTGTGGGAGCGTGGCGAGCAGCTGGCGAAGGTCTGCCAGCGCTGGCTGGACGGCGCCCGGGCCCGACTGGACGCCGCACTGGCCGCCGAGGAGGGCGCGGGCCCGGCCGGGGAGTGACCCGGCCCCGGGTACACGATCCCGAGTACACGATCCCTGGCGCACGGCCCCGGCCTGTGAGGCAGCTCACAAGGGCTTGGGGAATCGTTGAATCTTCACCTATGTTGGAGGAAGCGATCGGCCCCGCCGGTCACCCCGACGAACCCCCTCCCGCATGAGGTGCAAAAGCATGACCACCGACGCCCTGGTACTCGACGCCGCCGCTCAGGACCTGCTGTTCCGCGAGGCCCGCACCGCCAACACCTTCACCGACGAGCCGGTCACCGAGGAGCAGGTCCAGGCCATCTACGACCTGGTCAAGTTCGGCCCGACCGCCTTCAACCAGCAGCCGCTGCGCGTCGTCCTGGTCCGCTCCGCCGAGGGTCGCGAGCGCCTCGTCCAGCACCTGGCGGACGGCAACAAGGCCAAGACCTCCACCGCCCCGCTGGTCGCCATCCTGGCCGCGGACAACGAGTTCCACGAGGAACTGCCGACCCAGTTCCCGCACTTCCCGCAGGCCAAGGACGTGTTCTTCTCCGAGCGCACCGTCCGTGAGCGCTCCGCCGCGCTGAACGGCGCCCTCCAGGCCGCGTACTTCATCATCGGCGTGCGCGCCGCCGGCCTGGCCGCCGGCCCGATGACCGGCTTCGACGCCGAGGGCCTCAACAAGGAGTTCTTCGGCGACGGCGAGCACTCGGTGCTGGCCGTGGTCAACATCGGCAAGCCGGGCGACGACGCCTGGTTCCCGCGCTCCCCGCGCCTGGAGTACGACCAGGTCGTCACCACGGTCTGATCGCACCCCGCGACGGCGAAGGGCCCGCACCGGTTCGTACCGGTGCGGGCCCTTCCGCGTGTCCGGGGCGCCGGGGGTTCCGCGCCCGAGTGGGGCGCCGGGGCCTCCGCGCCCGGGCGGGGCCCGGCGCTACTTGAGCGCCTGGGCCAGCTCGGCCATCTCCTCGTAGGAGGCGGTGCCGGTGATCATGGTGGTGGCCGAACCGGTCTGGACGGTCAGCGCGCGGGCCTTGTCGCCCTGCACCCGGTCCCAGGTGCGCCCGGCGGTGTCCGTGGTGCCGTCCGGCTGGGCGCCGGCGACCTTGTCGGCGAGCAGCTTCTCGCGCGGGACGTCGGCCTGCTCGACCGCCGCGTACTGGCCGGAGGGCGTCACGAAGCCCAGGTGCCAGGCGTTGCCCTTGCCGTTGTTGATGCCGGCCGGCGTGTAGCTGACCGAGGTGGCCCGCCACTTGTCGGACAGCCCCTCCGGGGACAGCAGCGGGTACGGCGCGGCGCGCTTCGCCGAGGCCGCCTCGACCTTGTACGCGACCACGTGCACCGGATCGCCGTTCGCGTCGTGCGGGAGGAACAGGTAACCGATCCAGACGACGAAACCGACCGCCAGCATCGACAGGACCATGTCCCGTACGGTCTGCCGACCCCTCATGCCCTTGCTCTCTGCAGCCACCCACCCATGGTGACTCATCCACACACCGGCCCGGCCACCCGGGGTGTGCACGTACGGGTGAACCGGGACGAACCGGGGCCTTCCGCCCGGGATGGCGACCCGCGCCACAGACAGTCATCTCGTGGGCAGATACGATCGCATCACCCTCACCACGGCGTTCGACCTGGCAGTAGTCGGGCGCTCACTGGCCGTCGCGTACAGAGAGGTAACGACGATGACCACGCAGTACCCGCACCACCTTCCCAGTGCCCTGGAGGTCGCGCCCGAGGCTCCGGACCGGAACCTCGCGCTCGAGCTCGTCCGGGTCACCGAGGCGGCCGCGATGGCCGCCGGCCGGTGGGTCGGCCGTGGCGACAAGAACGGGGCCGACGGCGCCGCCGTGAAGGCCATGCGCACCCTCGTCTCGACCGTCTCGATGAACGGCGTCGTCGTCATCGGCGAGGGCGAGAAGGACGAAGCCCCGATGCTCTACAACGGCGAGCGGGTCGGCGACGGCACCGGCGCCGAGTGCGACGTCGCGGTCGACCCGGTGGACGGCACCACGCTGACCGCCAAGGGCATGGCCAACGCCGTCGCCGTGCTGGCCGTCGCCGACCGCGGCACCATGTTCGACCCCAGCGCCGTGTTCTACATGGACAAGCTGGTCTGCGGCCCCGAGGCCGCCGACTTCGTCGACATCACCGCCCCGCCGGCCGTCAACATCCGCCGGGTCGCCAAGGCCAAGGGCAGCGCCGTCGAGGACGTCACCGTGATGGTGCTCGACCGTCCGCGCCACGACGGCCTGGTCCGGGAGATCCGCGAGGCGGGCGCCCGGATCAAGTTCATCACCGACGGCGACGTGGCCGGCGCCATCATGACCGCCCGCGAGGGCACCGGCGTGGACCTGCTGCTGGGCGTCGGCGGCACCCCCGAGGGCATCATCGCGGCCTGCGCGATGAAGTGCATGGGCGGCGTCATCCAGGGCCGGCTGTGGCCCAAGGACGAGGCCGAGCGGCAGAAGGCCCTCGACGCCGGTCACGACCTGGACCGGGTGCTCACCACCAACGACCTGGTCAGCGGCGAGAACGTGTTCTTCGTCGCCACCGGCATCACCGACGGCGAGCTGCTGCGCGGCGTGCACTACCGCTCGGAGACCGCCACCACCAGCTCGCTGGTGATGCGCTCCAAGAGCGGCACCATCCGTGAGATCAACTCGGTCCACAAGCTGTCGAAGCTGCGGGCCTACAGCGCCATCGACTTCGACCGGGCCAACTGACCCGGACCGGAAGCAGTCGTCCCGACGCGCGGCCCCGGCGGACTCCCCCCTCCGCCGGGGCCGCGCGGCGTATCCGTCCCGGTCGCCGCGGCGACCATCGCAGAAAGTGCGGCCGCGGGTCTTCGGCCCGGCGTCAACCCGCTATCCGGCGCCCGGCCGTGGCCACCCGGGCCGCCTCGCGCAGCTCCGCGTCCCGGCGGCGGCGCCGGGCCAGCACCACCCGCCGCTCGGCGGCCGTCAACCCGCCCCAGACCCCGTACGGCTCCGGCTGGGCCAGCGCGTGCTCGCGGCACTCCAGCAGCACCGGGCAGCGGGCGCACACCTGCTTGGCCTGCTCCTCCCGTGACAACCGGG
The DNA here is from genome assembly GCF_040637885.1 of Kitasatospora sp. NPDC028055. NCBI lineage: Bacteria > Bacillati > Actinomycetota > Actinomycetes > Kitasatosporales > Streptomycetaceae > Kitasatospora > Kitasatospora sp. NPDC028055. The sequence goes on from NZ_JBEZXE010000007.1 coordinate 80,818, forward strand.
CCGCCGTCGGCTCCTTCGAGGGCGCGAAGAACAGCCCCACCTCGTCCCGCCGACAGGCCGCACCGGTGTGCCACGGATTGTCCTCACCCGCGGCCTGACCCGCCGTGCCGCCCGGGGGCTGCGGCTGCGGGGGGACGGCCGGACGGCGCTCCAGCAACTGGGCGGCGGCGACTGGCGAGGTGGTGCGGGACTCGATCGGATGCAGCACGGCCGTACTCCTGACGAGGCTCTCGGACACGGGGAACCTCGCTCCCCTGCCCGGCTGCGAGCCCCCGCTGTCCAACGCCCGGGGCGGCCGCTGGGCCGCCTCCGGTGCACAGCCGTAACAAGAAGCGATGTGCGGAAGGAACTACCCCGTCCGGCCGCGATTCATGCACACTGCACGCAATCGACTACGGAGTGCACCGGACACAACGCCGAGTGCCCGACCGGGAGTTGATCCCCGGCCGGGCACCCAAAAGGTCAATTCGGGCTAATCCGTCCCGAGTTGCTTACGCACCCACTCCTTGAGCTTCTTGCCCCGGCGCGGCTTGGCCTCGCAACCGCCGAACAGGGCAAGGCCCTTGACCCGCACGACCGGAGCGTACGGGTCCGCCGCGGTCTGCTCCCGGACGTCGAAACCGCCGAAGATGCCCACCCCGGAACCGAGCAGGGTCACGTTCTCCGGCACCCGGATGTCGACCCCGCCGAACACCGCCGTCACCGTGATCTCCACCTCGGGGGACTCGAAGACGGCGTCGGTCAGGTCGATCTCCACCCCGCCGAACGCGGTGAAGGCCGTCAGGTGCGAGCCCACCCGCCAGCGGCCCTTGCGGGAGGCGCCGCCGAAGATCGCCACCACCGACGGCGCCTCGTGCCGCGCCGGCGGCAGCGGCCTGGCGGGTGCGGGGGCCGGCGCCGCGGCGCCCAGCGGCGGCTTGTCGAAGGACACCGAGCGGTGCGCGGGCAGGTCCCTGGTCAGCGGGACGAGGTCGCCGAAGGTCTTGGCGGCGTACGCGGCCTCGATCCGCTCGGCGTGCTCCTCCGCGTCCAGCCGCCCCTCGGCGTAGGCGTCCCGCAGCAGCTCCGCGACCCGCTCGCGGTCGGCGTCCGAGACCCGCAGCTCCGCCTCCGCCACCGGGGCGGCGGGCGTCCGCGGGGCGGCCACCGGTGCGGGCCGCGGCTCGGGTTCGGGCTTGGTCAGGGGAACGGGCGCCGACACCGGCGGCTGCCCCGGACCGTCCTGCGACGGCGAGTTCTCCGGCGAATTCTCCGGTGTGTTGTCCGGCGTGTAGTTCACGGGCCAAGCCTAGTCGCTCGCACTCCCGCCCGAGTGAGCCCGGTCACGCAAGGCAGACCTGTCCGCATGCGTCCCGCGGCCGGGTCCTACCCTGGATGGTGCTTCGCCGACGCAGCCGGACCACTGGACCCCTAAGGACCGCCCCGATGGCTCCCACGCCAGACTTCGAGTACAGCGACCTGCTCCCCCTGGGCGCTGACCCGACCCCGTACCGCAAGCTCACCTCCGAGGGTGTCTCCACCTTCGAGGCCGGCGGCCGCACCTTCCTCCAGGTCGAGCCCGAGGCGCTGCGCCTGCTCACCGCCGAGGCGATGCACGACATCTCGCACTACCTGCGCCCCGCCCACCTCGCCCAGCTGCGCCGCATCCTGGACGACCCGGAGGCCAGCCCGAACGACCGCTTCGTCGCGCTCGACCTGCTCAAGAACGTCAACATCTCGGCCGGCGGCATCCTGCCGATGTGCCAGGACACCGGCACCGCCATCGTCATGGGCAAGCGCGGCCAGAACGTGCTCACCTCCGGCGCCGACGAGTCCGCCATCGCGCGCGGCGTGTACGACGCGTACACCAAGCTCAACCTGCGCTACTCCCAGATGGCGCCGGTCACCATGTGGGACGAGAAGAACACCGGCAACAACCTGCCGGCCCAGATCGAGCTGTACGCCACCGACGGCGACGCGTACAAGTTCCTCTTCATGGCCAAGGGCGGCGGCTCGGCCAACAAGTCGTACCTGTACCAGGAGACCAAGGCCATCCTGAACGAGGCCAGCATGCTCTCGTTCCTGGAGCAGAAGATCCGCTCCCTCGGCACCGCCGCCTGCCCGCCGTACCACCTGGCCATCGTGATCGGCGGCACCAGCGCCGAGTTCGCGCTCAAGACCGCCAAGTACGCCTCCGCGCACTACCTGGACAACCTGCCGACCGAGGGCAACGCCAGGACCGGGCACGGCTTCCGCGACCTGGAGCTGGAGGCCAAGGTCACCGAGCTGACCCAGAAGATCGGCATCGGCGCCCAGTTCGGCGGCAAGTACTTCTGCCACGACGTCCGCGTGGTCCGCCTCCCCCGCCACGGCGCCTCGCTGCCCGTCGCGATGGCCGTCTCCTGCTCCGCCGACCGCCAGGCGCTCGGCAAGATCACCGCCGAGGGCGTCTTCCTGGAGCAGCTGGAGACCGACCCGGCGAAGTACCTGCCGGACACCACCGACGAGCACCTGGACGAGGACGTGGTGCGCGTCGACCTCGACCAGCCGATGTCCGCGATCCGCGCCGAGCTGTCGAAGCACCCGGTCAAGACCCGGCTCTCGCTCACCGGCACGCTCGTCGTCGCCCGTGACATCGCCCACGCCAAGATCAAGGAGCGCCTGGACGCCGGCGAGGGCATGCCCAAGTACCTCCAGGACCACCCGGTCTACTACGCCGGCCCGGCCAAGACCCCCGAGGGCTACGCCTCCGGCTCCTTCGGCCCCACCACGGCCGGCCGGATGGACTCCTACGTCGACCAGTTCCAGGCCGCCGGCGGCTCGATGGTCATGCTCGCCAAGGGCAACCGCAGCAAGCAGGTCACCGACGCCTGCGCCGCCCACGGCGGCTTCTACCTCGGCTCCATCGGCGGCCCGGCCGCCCGCCTCGCCCAGGACTGCATCAAGAAGGTCGAGGTGCTGGAGTACGCCGAGCTCGGCATGGAGGCCGTCTGGCGCATCGAGGTCGAGGACTTCCCGGCCTTCATCGTCGTCGACGACAAGGGCAACGACTTCTTCCGCGAGACCACCGAGGGCCCGCTGATCACCAACCTGCGGATCCGCTCCAAGGAGTAGCCCCCGCGGAGCGCCCCGCGCCCGCCCCCGCACCGCCCCGGCCGCCCTCCTGCGGCCGGGGCGGTTCCGCTTCTGGCTTGAACCCCGGCCTGTCCCGGTCCGCCCCGGTCCGCCTCAGGCGTCGAAGTCGTACTCCAGGACGTAGGAGGCGGCGTCGAGGATCATCTCGTTGAGTTCGACGACCTGGCCCTCGTCGGCGAAGGCGGTGCGGCAGATCAGGATCACCGGGGTGCCGGCGGAGAGTTCGAGGCGGGCGGCCTCCTCGGCGCCGGGCATCCGGGAGCGGACCTCCTCGCGGAAGTGCACCGGCTTGGCGCCGATCTCGGCCAGCCGGGCGTAGGTGCCGCCGGGGCCGGTGTCCTCGCGGGTGATCGCGGTGCCCGCGACCAGGACGGCCGGCAGGTAGGAGGTGGAGAGCAGCACCGGCTTGCCGTCCAGGACGAAGCGGCGGTGCCGCACGCACATCGGGACGCCCGGCTCCACCCCGAGCACCCGGGCCACGTGCTCGGGCGCGCCCTGCTCGGTGACCGACACCTGGTCGACCACCAGGCTGCGGTTGTCGATGTCCGCGGACCATATCGACCGGCCGGAGCCCCACTGCCCCTGCGCCAGCCGCTGGATGCCGCGCCGGCGCAGCGGCCGGAAGTCCCGGACGAACACCCCGGACCCCTTGCGGGCCTCCGCGATGCCCTCGCTCTGCAGCACGCCGAGCGCCTGACGGGCCGTCATCCGGGCCACGCCGTACTCGTCCATCAGGTCGTTCTCGCCGGGCAGCCGGTCCCCCGCGCGGTAGCGGCCGTGGTCGATGGCAGCCTTGAGGGAGTCGGCGATCCGCTGGTACTTGGGCTGTTTGTCGCCACTGCTGCCGGTCATCGCGCTCCCTCTCCTTCGGACAATCCTAGGCGCGCCCACGGCCGCCGGTAAGGAGATACGACCGTTGACATCTCTAGAGATATTAGCTTCTCTAGAGATGCTGGCCAGTCGCGACAGAGCGAAGGAGCGGTGAGGTGAGCACCCGACAGCGCAACCCCAAGGCCTACCGGCCACAGGTGGGTGACCTCGTCCTCGACCGGAGGACCGGACGCACCGGCATCTACATGGGAACCATCGGCGGCGAGCACTACCTGCGCCCCGAGCACGGCGGTCGCGAATGGACCGCCGAACCGAACCACGTCTCACCCGCCCCCGAGCCCCGCGATTCGGCTGAATGCGATCAGCCCCGGTAATTGCGGCAAAATCCACGCAAACCACGGCATTCGGGCCCCGGTAATCCCCCCGATGAATCCGGAATTCCGGAACGCCCGGGGCCTGCCGCCGGGCACGTTACGGATAACGGCCGTCACCATGCGTGCATCGAGGGTGGGAATCGGCCACCCGATGGACCCGCACACGAATTGGCACGCACAGCACCAGAAGTGCCCCCGCGCCCGGACGGGGACGCGGGGGCACTGGGCGAGGGCCGCTTACGGGTGGCCCATGATGATGTTCTCCGGCTCGTACGTCTTGCCCGGCTCGCCGGTGGCCGGTGCGGCGGGGTCCTCCGCGCCCTCGCCGCCGAACAGGTCGTTCTCGATCGCCGCCTTCTCGGCGTCGGTCGGCACGGCATAGTCGGTCGGGCGCGAGGTCACGGCAACCGCACCCTCGACAGCCTTGCCCGCCTCCACAGCGGTGGCCGGAGCCTCGGTCTTCGTCCCAGTGTCGGGCGTCGACGGCGCCGGGTTCGCGCTCGGGTCGTTGGCCATTGGGCGGCCGCCTTTCGGTCATCAAATGTGTTCAGCCCGACCTCCGTGGCACGGGCGCGGGGACAGTATCGTAGGGTTGATTAAATGTCCGATAAACATCGTGCGGCCTGCGGTGCCGTCCGGCAGAGTCGGGCGTCCGCCTAAGCTGAACCACCACGGCGGACCGCCGAGCGCCCTTTCACGGAATCAACACGACAGGCCATCGGGGGACTTCATGGAGTTTCGGGAGACGCCGCAGGCACCTGCGCTGCGCTTCCAAGTCCTCGGTCCGGTCCAGGCCTGGCTCGACGGCAAACCCCTCTCCCTCGGCTCCCCCCAGCAGCAGGCCGTTCTCACGACTCTCCTGCTGCACTCCGGACGCCCGGTCACCACCCAGGACCTGGTCGACGCCCTCTGGGGCGACCGGCCCCCGACCCAGGCCGTGGCCGCGCTCCGCACCTACGTCTCGCGTCTGCGTTCCGTCATCGAGCCGCAGCGGGAAGTTCGCCGCCCCGCCGAACTGCTGGTCTCCATCGCCGACGGGTACGCCCTGCGCATCCCGGGCGAGGCCCTCGACCTCTCGGTCTTCGAGCGGCTCTCCGCCGAGGCCGCGGCCGCCCGCACCTCGGGCGACAAGCGCGAGGCCCACCGACTGTTCGCCCAGGCGCTCGACCTGTTCAGCGGCCGTCCGCTGACCGGCATCCCCGGTCCGTACGCGGACGCCCAGCGGCTCCGGCTGGCCGAACGCCAGGTCACCGTCGCCGAGGAGCTGTGCGCCGCGGCCCTCGACATCGGTCTGCACGCCGAGATCGTCGTCGAGCTCAACAACCTGACGGCCGAGCACCCGCTGCGCGAACGGCTGCGCGAGCTGCTGATGCTGGCGCTCTACCGCTGCGGCCGGCAGGCCGAGGCGCTCGGTGTCTACACCGACACCCGCAAGCTCCTGATCGAGGAGCTCGGGGTCGAACCGGGCGTCGGCCTGTCGTCGATGCACAACCGCATCCTCGCCGCCGACCCGACGCTCACGCTCACGACCGTTCCCGCCCCGGCCCCCCGCGAGGACGGCCCGACCGCGCCTCCGGCACCGGCCCAACTTCCCGCTGACGTCTCGGACTTCAGCGGACGCTCCGAGCTGGTGGGCGAGCTCTCGGCAGTCCTGATGAACGCCACCGGCCAAGCCGTGCTGGTGACCTCGTTGGCAGGCATCGGCGGCGTCGGGAAGACCACTCTCGCCGTCCACGTCGCTCACCGTGTCCGCGCCGAGTTCCCGGACGGGCAGCTGTACGTCGACCTGCGCGGAGCCGGCACCTCGCCCGCGGACCCGGTGGTGGTCCTGGGTGACTTCCTGCACGCGCTGGGTGTCACCGACAGTCCCGACTCGCTCGAACAGCGCGCCGCCCTCTACCGTTCGCTGCTCGCCAGCCGACGGATGCTGATCCTGCTCGACAACGCGCGCGACGCCGAGCAGATCCGACCGCTGATCCCCGGCGTCTCCGGTTGCGCCGTCCTCGCCACCAGCCGCTCCCGGCTGGCCGGAATCCCAGGCGCCCAGCTGTTCGACGTCGAGGAGCTGACCCCGGAGGAGGCCCTGGCACTGTTCTCGGCCATCGTCGGCGAACACCGCGTCATCGCCGAGCCGGAGGCGGCCATGAAGGTCGTCACTGCCTGCGGCTTCCTGCCGCTGGCGGTTCGCATCGCCGCGGCCCGTCTTGCCAGTCGCCCCCGCTGGAGCGTCTCCGACCTGGCCCGTCGGTTAGCCGACCAACGCCGGAGACTGGACGAACTCCAGCTCGGCAACCTCGCCGTGGAGACCACCATCGGGCTCGGCTACGGACAGCTGTCCGTGGACGAGGCCCGCGCCTTTCGGCTCCTCGCCCTGATCGACTCGCCCGACATCCCGCTGGCGGCCGCCGCGGCGCTGCTCGGCGTGGACGAGTACACCGCCGAGGACCTCGCCGAGGCGCTGGTCGAGGCGAACATGTTGGAGTGCTTCGCGCCCGGCCGCTACCGCTACCACGACCTGCTCCGGCTCTACGCCCAGCGGAAGAACGAGCGGATCGGGGACACCGGGGAACAGGAGCAGGCAGTGATGCGGCTGCTCGACCTGTTGATCCCCACGGTGCGCAACGCGGCCCGGACCATTGAACCGGACGACGCCGAGCCGGAGCTGCTGACCGCGCCCTCCGCTCCGGGAATGGGCCTGCCGACCAGCAGCTCCGCTCAGGACTGGCTCCGGACCGAGAGCGCTCTGCTGCTCAATGCCATGGCCGCGGCGGCGAACGGGAGCACCGGTTCGCAGCACGCGGCGATCGACCTGCTGATCCTGCTGTACGGTCTCGGCCCGGACCCCACGCACGGCCCCCAGATGCGACCGATCCTGGAGTCTCTCAGTCGCGAGGCGGAGCAGCGGAGAGACTCCGCCGCACTTGCCCGGCTGCATTTCGCCCTCGGCGCGCTGAAAGCCGTCACCAGCGACTTCCAGAATGCGGAGCACTCACTGCGTCGCAGCCTCGATCACCAGGAACCGGAGGACCCGTCAGTCCTGCTGCTGGCCACCGCCAACACCTTGGGCGTGATCCTCAGTGTGGGGAACCGTCCGGCTGAGGCACTGCCGTTCCTGGAACAGGCCCTGTCCATCAACCGGCAGGTCGGAACCGCGTTCGGTGAGGCGCGGATCGTCAGCAACCTCGCCCGGGTCCAGCATCGACTCGGCATGACGGACACGGCGATCCGCTCGGCCGGGGATGGTGTCGCAGCCGCCCGGGCATCCAAGAACGGCCCGCTGCTCGCCCAAACGCTCTACCAGCTGGGCGTGGTGCTCTCCAGTGCCGAGGCCGTCCCGCACCTGCGCGAGGCCCACCGGCTCTACCAGTCCCAGGGCAACGCGCTCTGGGAGGGCTACACCCTGGCCCGCCTCGCCTCCGCACTGCTCGCCGCCGAGCAGCCGGCCGAAGCTGCCGAGGCAGCAGGCGAGTCACTGGCAATAGGGCAGGAGATGGCTTCCGACTACTGCCAGGGCCTCGCCAACGCCGCGCTCGGCGAGGCGCTGCTCGCCCTCGCCCAGCCGGCCCGCGGGCTCGCCTGTCTGCAGGAGGCGCACGCGATCTTCACGCGGCTCGGTGTGCCGGAGGCCTCCCCCGTGGCGGACCTCATCTCCCGACAGCACACCGAGCCCTTCTCTTCTCCCCCCGCGCCTTGAGGCCTCCGCTCCCCCGCGGAGCACCTCCCCCGATCCGCGCGTCGGCGCTCCCGCAGCCCCCCGGCTGCGGGAGCGCCCTCAACGCTTCCCCGGCGCTGGTCATTACTGTGCACCCCGCCGATTGACGTTCGATAAACGTCCGATTGTCAGCCTGCGGACCGGCGAAACCGCAGGTCAGCGACGCCCGACCCGGCGCGCCGTGCGGCGTGCGGGGCCGCTCGCACCACCCGGCCCGCACCCCCGTGCTTCCGCGGACCCGTCCCACATCGGCCCAAGCATGACGAGTTGGCCGGAAAGGGACCCCATGGCGCAGTGATCGCGCATATTCTCAGATGCCAGTACACACACGAGTGTCTGCCGGCAACGGGTCGGGGTGCAGGCCGCCTGTGTGATGCGGGGAGCGTGACGTACCGCCACCGGCAGCGGCCCAGGAGGCTGCGGAGGAGCCGACCGGAGGCCACGGGTGGAAGGGTGCCTCTCAACGTGACGACCGGACAGATATCCGACGCGTTCCCGGTCGGCGAGGACGCGGGCGACGACGGTCCCGACGGCCCCGAGGGCCCCGACGTGCGGCGACGCCGGGCGGCCCGGGCCCTGCAGGCGGTCGCCTTCGACACCATCGGTGCCGGGTACGGCGAGGCCTTCCCCGCCAAGGACGGCCAGTTGGAGTGCGGGCGGCGGCTGCTCGCCGAGCTGGAACCCGGCGCCCGGGTGCTGGACGTGGGCTGCGGCACCGGCGAGCCGACCGTGGGCCAGCTGACCGCCGGCGGGCTGCGGGTGACCGGGATAGACCTCTCGGACGTGATGCTGACGCTGGCCCGCCGGGCTCGGATCGAGGGAGCGCACCCGGCCGAGTTCCACCGCATCGACCTGTACGATCTGGCCACCGAGCGCGCCGACCGGGTGTGGGGCGTGCCCGCGCTGGGGTCGGCGGGCCGCGGCACCTTCGCCGCCGTCACCGCGTTCTTCTCGCTGATCCTGCTGCCGCAGGACGAGATCCCGATCGTACTCGGCCGGTTGCGCGAACTCCTGCGGCCGGGCGGACTGCTGGTGCTCGGTATGGTCGAGGCGGACCTGGATCACGTTCCGCTTCCGTTCCTTGGCAGAGAGCTGCGGATCAGTGGGTATCTGAGGGAGGATCTGGAACGGGTCCTGGTCGCGGCCGGCTTCGCCGTCGAGGAGTGCTCGGGGCATCCGTACGCGCCGGCCAGTACCACGCTGCCGCCGGAGGAACAGCTGTTCCTGTGCTGTCGACGCGTCGGCTGACCGACCAGAGGGCCAGAACAGCTCACCGTCCAGACCTCCCGACCACACCGAATCCAGGACAGGCAGCCGTGCGCGACCAGCTCAAGACCGAGGCGGAGCAGCCGCCCGCCGTCCCGGGTCAGCGCGTCCGGATCCCGGCCCGGCCGGACGAACCGGTCAGGGCCGCGGCCCCGGCGAAGCCTCCGACGGCGCGGCCGGACCGTACCGGGGCGGCGGACGGCCTGGCGGACCGGCTCGCCTACCTCGACGCGGCGACCCGGCGGATCAACAGCGCCCTCGACCTGGCCGCGACCCTGCGCAACATCGGCCGGGTGCTGGTGCCGACCCTCGCCGACGCCGCCGTCGTCCACCTGCGCGACCCGCTGCCCAACGTGGAGCGCGAGCCCGGCTTCCCGGAGGAGCTGCGGATCCACCACAGCACCGGCACCCGGATCGGCCGCCGCGGCCGCAAGAGCGGCGCGGACGACCGGCACCGCTCGCGCTTCGGCTCCCGCTCGACCGCGGACACCGGCCCGGCCACCCCGGTCACCCGGGGCGGTGCGCTGGCGCACATCCTGCTGAGCCGCCGGCCCGCCGAGTCCGCCGTCCTGGGCACGCCCGCCGCCGAGCGCACCGAGGCGCTGCTGCGCGAGGTGTACGGCCCCCGCGGGCTGGCCCGGCTGGCGGCCGGCACCTCGGTGGTGGCCCTGCCGCTGCGCGGCCGCAAGGCCGTCCTCGGTCTGCTGGTGCTGATCCGCCGGCCCCCTGAACGCACCGGCCGGCCGGCCTTCGACGCGGCCGACACCGCGACCGCCGCGCACCTGGCGACCCAGGCGGGGCTGGCGGTGGACACCGCGCTGCGGTACGCCCGCGAGTGGGAGATAGCCAACGAACTCCAGCGCAGCATGCTGCCGTTGCGGCTGCCGCAGTCGCACGGCGTCCGGCTCGCCCAGCGCTACCTGCCCGGTGAGCGCGGCGCCCAGGTCGGCGGCGACTGGTACGACGCGGTGCCGCTGCCCGGCAACCGGGTCGCCCTGATCGTCGGCGACGTGATGGGCCACTCGCTCACCTCGGCCGCCATCATGGGCCAACTCCGTACCAGCGCACAGACCTTGGCCGCGCTCGACCTGCCGCCGCACGAGGTGCTCTACCACCTGGACGAACAGGCCCAGCGGCTCGGCCGCGAGCAGCACCTGGCCACCTGCGTGTACGCGGTGTACGACCCGATCGCCAACCGGGTGGTGCTGGCCAACGCCGGGCACGTCCCGCCGGTGCTGGTCCGCCCGGACGGCACGGCCGAGTTGGTGGAGCTGGACTCCGGGGCGCCGATCGGGGTCGGCGGGGTGGACTTCAACTCGGTCGAGCTGCCCGCGCCGCCCGGATCGGCGCTGCTGCTGTTCACCGACGGCCTGGTGGAGACCCGCACCCGCCCGCTCAGCGACGGCCTGGAGGTGCTCCGCGCGCGGATCGCGGCCGCTCGCTGGCAGTCCCCCGAGCAGCTGTGCCAGGAGGCGCTGCGGATCCTGCCGCCCGGGGACCGCGGCGACGACATCGCCCTGCTGGGCGCCTGCTTCGACGGCATCCCGGCCGGGGACGTCGCCCACTGGTACCTGCAGCCGCGCAACGAGACGCCGGGCCGGGCCCGTCGGCTGGCCGCGCACACGCTGCGCCGCTGGGGGCTGGACGAGCTGAGCGAGGCGACCGAGCTGATGGTCAGCGAGCTGGTGACCAACGCCGTCCAGCACGCGACCCGCCCGGTCACCCTGAGCCTGGTGCGCACCACCCGGCTGCGCTGCGAGGTCGGCGACGACAGTCCGCTGCTGCCGCGGCCGCGCCGTACCGGTCCGGAGGACGAACGCGGACGCGGGCTGCAGATAGTGGCCCGGTGCGCGGACCGCTGGGGCGCCACCCGGCTGGGCACCGGCAAGGTGGTCTGGTTCGAGCAGCGGCTGCCCGCCGGGACGTGACGGTGCCCGGCGGGAGCGGATCCCACCGGGCACCGTCACGCCATCGGACCCACCGGGCACCTCCGAGCCCTCAGCCGCGCCGGGCCCGCCGAGCCGTCAGACCCCGGCGGGCTCCCTCGCCGACCGGCGCTCCTCCTCCAGCCGGGCGATCAGCTGCTCACCCTCCATGTCGACCTTCGGAACGACCTTCTCCAGCCGCTTGGGGAACCACCAGGCCGCCTTGCCGAACAGCGCCATCGCGGCCGGCACCAGGGCCATCCGCACCACGAAGGCGTCCACCAGCACGCCCACCGCGAGGGCGAAGCCGATCGGCTGGACGATCGGGTCGTGCCCGAACACGAAGGCACCGAACACCGAGATCATGATCAGCGCGGCCGCCGTCACCACCCGGGCGCCGCCCTTCACCCCGCCGACGACCGCCTCGCGCGGCGCCTTGCCGTGGACGTACTGCTCCTTCATCCCGGAGACCAGGAACAGCTCGTAGTCCATCGCCAGCCCGAACAGCACGCCGATCAGCAGGATCGGCACGAAGCTGACCACCGGGCCGACCTTGGGCACGTCGATCAGGCCGTCCAGCCAGCCCCACTGGTAGACCGCGACCACCGCGCCGAGCGAGGCCAGGATGCTGAGCAGGAAGCCCAGCACCGCCTTGAGCGGCACCAGCACCGAGCGGAAGGCCAGCGCCAGCAGCACCAGGGCGATGCCGACGATCACCGCGACGAACGGCGGCAGGGCCTGGCCGAGCTTGCTGGAGACGTCGATGTTGGCGGCGGTGGTGCCGGTGACGGCGATGCCCGCGCCGGTCGCGGCCCGGATCCCGTCGCGCTGGTCACGGATCTCGTTGACCAGCGCCCGGGTGTCCTGGTGGTCCGGGCCGGTCTTCGGGATGACCGGCACCAGGGCGGTGCCGCTGGCCGCGTCGACCTTCGGCGGCAGCAGCGTCCGCACGCCCGGCAAGCCCTGGAGCCGGCCCGCCACCTCCTGGACGGCCTGCTCGGGGCGCGGTGCGCCGTGGGCGTCGACGACCACCACCAGCGGCGCGTTGAAGCCCGGGCCGAAGCCGTCGCTGACCAGGTCGTACGCCTTGCGGGCGTCCGTGCCGACGGCCTGTGAGCCGCCGCCCGGCAGGCCGAGGTCCAGGCTCGCGGCGGGCACCGCCAGGGTGCCCAGCCCGGCCAGGCCGACCAGCAGCACGGGCAGCGGGCGGCGGACCACGAAGCGGGCCCAGCGCTCGCCGACGGTGACCTTGCCGTGGGTGGTCAGCGCCCGCTTCCAGACCGGCAGCCGGTCGATCGCGCGGCCGGTGAAGCCGAGCACCGCGGGCAGCAGGGTGATCGCGACCAGGACGGCCACCACGACGGCGCCGGAGGCGGCCAGGCCCATCACGGTGAGGAACGGGACGCCGGCGACGGCCAGTCCGGCGAGCGCCACGACCACGGTCAGCCCGGCGAAGACGACGGCGCTGCCGGCGGTCGCGGTGGCCCGGGCGGCGGACTCCTCGGGCTCCAGGCCCTCGGCCAGGTGGCGGCGGTGGCGGAACAGGATGAACAGGGCGTAGTCGATGCCGACCGCGAGGCCGACCATCAGGGCCAGCACCGGCGCGGTGGTGATGATCTCGAACGAGCCGGTGAGCGCCAGCAGCCCGGCCATCGCGACGGCGACGCCGACCAGCGCGGTCAGCAGCGGCAGCCCGGCCGCGACCAGGGTGCCGAGGGTGATCACCAGCACCAGCCCGGCCACCACCAGGCCGATCGCCTCGGAGCCGCCCTCGATCTGGGCGAACTTGTTGTACGCGTCGCCGCCGAAGGCCACCTCCAGCCCGGCCGCGCGGGCCGGCTCGGCGGCGGCCCGGACGGCGTCCCGCTGCTGGTCGGTGACCTCGGCGAGCTTGTGGTCGAAGGAGACCAGCGCGATCGCGACCCTGCCGTCCGGGGAGACCGCGCCGGTGGCGTACGGGTCGGGCACCGCGGCCACGCCGGGGACGTGGGCGATCCGGGAAACGGCCTCGCCGACCGCCTTGCCGGTCTCGGGCGAGGCGATGCCGCCGGGCGCCGGGGCGGCGAAGACCACCTGGGCGGAGCCGTGGCCCTGCTCGGGGAAGGTGTCCTTGATCCGGTCCAGGGTGGCCTGGGCCTCGGTACCCGGGACCTTGAATTCGTCGCTGGTGCTGCCCGCGAGGGCGCCCGCGGCCCCACCCACGGCGATCAGCAGCGCGACCCAGACGGCCAGCACGGCGCGCCTTCTCCGGAAGCAGTAACGGCCCAGTCGGTACAGGTACGTGGCCAAGGTCTGACCCCTCGCGGTGCGGTCGGCGGACGGGCGGATGCCAGGCGGGTGCCTGAGCGAACCCCTCCCACGGTAGACCTAACTTTGTCAGGTGACAAAGTTGACCGACCAAATCGATCGACACAGTTGCCCGACCATGGCGCTACCCTGGCTGAATGGCTCATGTCCCCGCCTCCGAACGCCGACCGCAGCTGGTCCGGGCCGCGATCGACCTGATGACCCGGGAAGGGGTCTCCGCCGGCAGCACCCGCGCGATCGCGGCGGAGCTGGGCGTGGCACAGGCGACGGTGCACTACACCTTCGGCACCAAGAAGGACCTCTACCGGGCCGTCGTCGAGGAGGTCACCGCCCAGTTCATCGAGCAGGTGCGCGCCGCCTCACCCGGCGACGGACCCTTCGGCGACCAGATCCGCACCCTGGTCCACGCCCTTTGGGAGGCCGCCACCGGCGAGGACGGGCGGTGCATCCTGCTCAGCGAGTTCGAGACGCTGGCGATGCGCGACCCGGACGTCCGGGAGATCATGCTCGGGCTGCAGCACGCCATGGAGGGCACCGCCACCGAGATGCTCACCGCCCTCGCCGGCGCCCACGGGTTGACCCTGGCGCTGCCCGCCGACCGGATCGCCGCCCACTTCCTGACCGGCTTCGACGGCCTGACAGCCCGCCACCTGATCCGGAGCCTGCCGGGCGAGGCGCCCGCGCCGGACACCCTGGAGGCACTTGACCTGCTGGTGGCGACCACGGTCGGCCTCTGCCTCGGCGCGCCGGCGGCGCACTGACGCCTCAGGGCCCGTCGACGATCCGGACCGGCAGCTCGGCCAGCACCTCGCGCAGCGCCGCACCGAAGCGCTCGTACTCGGCGCTGCGGGCCGAACCCGGCCGGACGGCCAGCCCGATCCGGCGGCCGGGCGCCGGGGCGGCGAACCGTACGGCGGCGAGCCGGTCGGTGCGGCCGGCCTCGACGTCCAGCGCGGTGGCCGGCAGCAGGGTCACCCCGAGCCCCCCGGCCACGAGTTGGACCAGGGTGGACAGGCCCGCCGCGCGGGTGGTGGAGCCGGCCGGGTCGGCGCCGACCTCACGGCAGATGTCGAGGGCCTGGTCGCGCAGGCAGTGGCCCTCCTCCAGCAGCAGCACGTCCAGGTCGAGCAGCACGTCACGCGGCACGTCGATCCGCCCGGCGAGCGGGTGCCCGGGCGGGGTGACCAGGACGAAGTCCTCGTCGAACAGCGGGATGTCCCGGGTCGGCGAGGAGCCGCCGGCCGGGAGCGCGAGCAGCAGGACGTCCAGCCGGCCGGCGGCCAGGCCCTCCAGCAGCGAGGGGGTGCGCTCCTCGTGGACGTGCAGCTCCAGCTCCGGGAAGCGGTCGCGGACCAGCCGCAGCACGGTGGGCAGCAGGTACGGTGCGACGGTCGGGATCACCCCGAGGTGCAGCGGTCCGGTGAACGGACGGCGGGCGGCGTCGACCTCCTCGGTGAGGGCTTGCAAGGAGGCGAGCACCCGGCGGGCGTGCTCGTGCACACGCTCCCCCAGCGGAGTGACGATCACCTTGCGCGTCGTACGCTCGACCAGCTGCGCGCCCAGCGACTCCTCCAGCGCCGCGACCGCCCCGGACAGCGCCGGCTGACTGGTCCCGGTGGCGGCGGCGGCCTCCCGGAAGTGCCGGTGCTCCGCCACCGCGACGAAGGCCTTGAGCTGGGCGACCGTCGGTGTGCGCGGGGTACGGACTGTGGTGCTCCCCACAGCCGCCTCGGGTTTGGCGGCGGCGGCCCCGCGCCGGGCAGGCCGAGAGAGGGGTGATTCAGTACTGATAGCAATCTCCGATCAGACACATCAAGTGTAGCTATTTCCCTGATCAGTCCACGATGTGGAATGGTGGGTGCCGTCCGGAATCCGGACAAAACTCCCCGCAGTCTCATCCTCAGGAGAAGCGAACGTGCTCACGATCGGCGACAAGTTCCCCGAGTTCGACCTCAAGGCCTGTGTCGACCTGGATGCCGCGAGCGCCTTCGCCGACATCGACCACAAGACCTACGAGGGCAAGTGGAAGATCGTCTTCTTCTGGCCGATGGACTTCACCTTCGTCTGCCCGACCGAGATCGCCGCGTTCGGCAAGCTGAACGACGAGTTCGCCGACCGTGACGCCCAGATCCTCGGCGTCTCCGGCGACTCCGAGTTCGTGCACCACGCCTGGCGCAAGGACCACAAGGACCTGCGCGACCTGCCCTTCCCGATGCTGGCCGACATCAAGCACGAGCTGATGCGCGCCTGCGGCGTCGAGGGCGAGGACGGCACCGCCCAGCGCGCCGTGTTCATCGTCGACCCGAACAACGAGATCCAGTTCGTCATGGTCACCGCCGGCTCCGTCGGCCGTAACCCCAAGGAGGTCCTGCGGGTGCTGGACGCCCTGCAGACCGACGAGCTGTGCCCGTGCAACTGGAACAAGGGCGAGGACACCCTCGACGCCCAGGCCCTCCTGGCGGGCTGACCCATGGCCCTCGACGACCTGAAGGCCGCCCTTCCGGACTACGCCAAGGACCTCAAGCTCAACCTGGGCTCGGTCATCGGCAACTCCGACCTCCCCGCCCAGCAGCTCTGGGGCACCGTGCTGTCCTGCGCGATGGCCACCCGCAGCCCCGGCCTGCTGCGCGAGCTGGAGCCCGAGGCCAAGGCCAACCTCTCCCCGGAGGCGTACACCGCCGCCAAGGGCGCGGCCGCGATCATGGGGATGAACAACGTCTACTACCGGACGCTGCACCTGCTCTCCGACAAGGAGTACAGCACGATGCGGGCCGGTCTGCGGATGAACATCATCGGCACCCCGGGCGTCGAGAAGATCGACTTCGAGCTCTGGTGCTTCGCCGTCTCGGCCATCAACGGCTGCGGCCAGTGCCTCGACTCGCACGAGGCCGTGCTGCGCAAGGCCGGCGTCGACCGTGAGGTCATCCAGGCCTCGATGAAGATCGCCGCCGTCCTCCAGGCCGTGGCCGGCGTCCTCGACTCCGAGGCCGCCCTCGCCGACGTCAACGCCTGACCCACCCGCACCACCCGAGGGGCCCCTCCGCACGGAGGGGCCCCTCGGCGTTTCCGGCCCCCGGCAGGCCCAACTCGGCTACAGTGCAAGGCGATCCGTGCACAACCCATGGTCCGGAGGGGAACCGAGGTGTCCGACCACCCGGAGAACTGCGGGGGCTTCCAGCTCGACGCCGGGCTGCTCCACCAGGCCGCCGGAGCGGCCCGCGAGACGGCGGCCCCGATCCCGGGCCAGACCGGGGCCGTGCTCGACTCGTCCCGCCAGGCCGTCGCCGGCCTGCCCGGACTCCGGTGCGCCGCCGCGCTCGACAGCTGCACGGGCGCCTGGCACACCCTCCTGAACGACCTCCACAGCACGATGAGCCGCCACGGCCGGCACCTCGAAACGGCCGCCCACGGCTACCGGGACGCCGACCACCGGGCCGCCACCGGGTTCGACCCCACGACGGCACAACGGCACGACTTCGTCCGGCACTTCGGGTAGCGGGGCCGACGGCGTGGACCTCGCGACCCTGCGCGACACCGACTTCGGCCTGCTCCACGGCACCGCCGACGCGTACGACCGGCTGCACGGCGAGTTCGGGCAGCACCTGGAGAACTGGCGCACCGGGGTCGACCGACGCGTCGCCGCCACCGGATGGACCGGCCCCACCGGCGACGCGGCGACACCGGCCCTCCGGCTCACCACCGGCGAGTTGACGGCCGCCCGGACCGAGCTCGGCCGGATCGGCAAGACCCTCCGGGCCGGGGCGGACGCCCTCGTCCTCGCCCAGTCGGCCCTCCGCAAGGCCCTGGAGGACGTCCGGAGCGCCGACATGGCGGTCGACGAGCACGGCGCGGTCAGCTGGCAGGCCCCGTCCGCCGCCGACCGGCACGACCCCGACCACCGAAGGTCCCGCGACCGGACCGCCGGGATCCTCGCCGCCCGCATCACCACCGCCCTCACCGAGGCCGACACCGTCGACCGGGCCCTCGCCGCCCGGCTCCGGCACTACGCCACCCGCGCCCAGGACGGCACCGGCCTCGACCCGGCCGTGGCGAGCCGGGACCGACTCGACCCGACGCTGGCCCCGCTCGACCTGCTGTCCGGCGCCGTCCCCGGCCCCGGCGCCCCGCCCGCCGAGGTCAACGCCTGGTGGAACGGCCTCCCCGCCGACCGGCAGCAGTGGATCGTCGCCGAGCACCCGGAGCTCGTGGGCAACCGCGACGGCATCCCCGCCCTCGCCCGCGACCGGGCCAACCGGATCCTGCTGCGCCGGTACATCGAGGAGTACGCGCGGGACGGATCCCCGGCTACCGGGCAGGGCCGGCGGAAACTCGAGGGCTTCCGGAGGATCGAAGAGCGGCTGCTGGACTCAGCGGGGCAGGAGCCCCCGGTCCTCCTGCTCGGCATCGGCGACGAAGGCCAGGGGCGCGGCATCATCTCCTTCGGCAACCCCGACACCGCCGACGACGTCACCTCCCTGGTCGGCGGCCTGGGCACCGACCTCCAGCGCATCGGCGGCGGCGACGCGGACCGGGCGAAAGCCGTGTACGACGCGGCCCAGCGCGCCGACCCGACCCGCAGCACCGCGTCCATCGCCTGGCTGGGGTACGACGCGCCGCTCAGCTTCCCGGAGGCCGGCGACCTGAGCCGCGCGCAGGGCGGCGTCGACGCCTACCGCAGGTTCCTCGAAGGGCAGCGCGTCACCCACCAGGGCGCACCGGCCCATGTCACGGCCGAGGGCCACAGCTTCGGTTCGCTCCTGGTCGGCCTCGCCGCGAGGAAACCGACCGGGATCGCGGCCGACGACGTCATCCTGGTCGGCAGTCCCGGCACCGACGCCTTCCACGCCTCCGAGTTCTCCGTGGGAGCCGATCACACCTACGTCGGCGCCGCCTCCTGGGACCACATCTCGCACCTGGGCTGGTTCACCAGGGATCCGGCGAGCGTCGACTTCGGCGCCCACCGCTTCGCCGTGGACGGCGGGTCCCCCGACTTCACCGCGCACTCGTCCTACTGGGACGACGGCCCGGGCGAGGACCGCACCTCGGTCGACAACATCGGACGGATCGTCAGCGGCCACGCCAGCCGGATCACCCCGGCGGCCGGACGTCATGACTGACCTTCGCCCCGGCACCCCGCGGGAGCCGCAGTAGCCACAGGTGGACGGTACTGGTCACCGTCCTCCGGGCAACGGTCTCCCTCGCCGCCGTACTGTCCGCCCTGTCCGCCCTGTCCGCCCTCGGTCAGTCGGTGGCCGGCTGAGCCGCCGCCGGCCGGGTGGCGGCCGTGCGTTCGGCGGCCTCACGGGCGGCTTCGAGGGCGGTGAAGACCGCCTGACCGGCCTCGTTGCGGCGGCGCAGGTGGCCGACCACGGTGTTGGTGACGGCGATCAGCGGCACGGCGACGACCGCGCCGCCGATGCCGCCGATGATGCCGCCGGCCGCGACGCCGAGGACCACGCCGAGCGGGTGGACCCGGACGGCGCGGCCGAGGATGAGCGGCTGGAGGATGTGGCTCTCCACCTGCATCACCGCGATCAGGACGACCAGCACCATCAGCGCCGTCCACGGCCCCTGGGTGACCAGGGCGATCAGGACGGCGACCGTGCCGGTGACGAGGGCGCCGACCAGCGGGACGAAGGCGCCCAGGAAGATGATCACGGCCAGCGGCATGGCCAGCGGCACGCCCAGCAGGTCGACGCCGATGCCGATGCAGAGCGCGTCGATGAAGGCCACGCAGACGGTGCCGCGCACGTACGCGGTGAGCGTGGTCCAGGCCTTGGGCCCGGCTCCGGCCATCGCGAAGCGGGACTGCCGGGGCAGGCCGCGCAGCGCCCAGTTCCAGATCCTGGAACCGTCGTAGAGGAGGAAGAAGGTGGTGAAGAAGGTCATCAGCAGCGCGGTCAGGATCTCGACGGCGATCTGCGCGCCGGTGATCGAGGCCGAGGTGAGCTGATCGGTGTTGGTGGTGATCGCCTTGGTGATCTGGTCGGCGAAGTCCTTGATCTGCTGCTGGGTCAGGTGCAGCGGCCCGGTGATCAGCCAGTCCCGGAGCTGGTTGACGCCGTCCTTCACCTGGGCGGTGACGTCCGGCAGGTTGGTGGACACCTGCCAGACCACGAACCAGCCGACCAGTCCGATCCCGGCCAGACCGCTGAGGAAGACCCCGCCGGCCGCGAGCGAGCGCGGCACCCCGCGCCGGCGCAGCCAGGAGACCGAGGGCTCCAGCAGCGCGGTGATCAGCAGCGAGGCCAGCACCGAGAAGGCGACCAGCCGCAGCATGTCGACGACGTAGAAGACGACGTAGAGCGCGGCGCCGAGCAGCAGCAGCCGCCAGGTCGACTCGGCGGCGACCCGCAGTCCCCACGGCACCGCCTCGGCGGGGGTGGCGGGCCGGCCGGGGTGGTACTCGCGGCCGAATCCGCTGTGCGCGGGGGGCGTGGCCGTCGCGGGCGCCGGGGCCTCCGCGACGGCCTCGGCGTCGGCCTCGGCCGCGGGCGCCACCCCGGCGGCAAGCGGCGCGGCCGCCGGCGCGGGGTCGGTGCGCGGCACCGGGACGGGGCCGGGCGCCTCGGCGAGGGCCGGTACGGGGAGCTCGTGCGGGTCGGCCGCCATCGCGGCGCGCCGGCGCCGTTCGATCACGGCGGCCGCACTCGCCACCACGGCCATGCCCTTGGCCACGGCCTTGAAAGCCTTTCCGCCCCGCGCCATCCTCGCTACCACCGCTTCCCTGCCGGATCCGCCGAGCCCGGCGGCAACGCCGTGGGTCGCACCACGGCCGTCAGGGATGACGCTACCCGGCGGGGACGGGGCGAGTCCGCCCGCCGTGGGGTTCGGCTTCGATCGCTTCACCCCACGAAACAGGACAAAACGCCAGGTTCCAGGTGGTTTCGCCCCGGCGCGACGGGGGAGGACTTCGAACGGGATACCGAGTCGTCCCATCGGGCCGACCGGTGCCGTAGGGCCCGGTCGTCCGGATCAACCCATCCATCCCATGTGAGCCAACCGCCGGCGGACCGGCCGGTGCGGGGAGCTACCAGGACCCCTCCCCGCGCCCCGCGTCCGCACCAGGACCGCACCGCCCGTGGGCGCCTTGGTCAGCGCAGCCCGGGCGGCGCGGCCCGCCCTTTCCCGGCCGCCCCACCCGGCGCGCCCGGGAACGCCGCGGCCCCCGGCTGCTCGTCGAACGGGACGAGCGGCCGGGGGCCGCGGGGAGTCGCGCCACCCGGGGGCGGCGGTCCTCCTAGTACCAGCTGTGGGCCTGCCAGAACGACCAGGCGCCGCAGGGGCTGCCGTAGCGGCTGTTCATGTAGCTGAGGCCCCACTTGATCTGGGTGGCCGGGTTGGTCCGCCAGTCGGCACCGGCCGAGGCCATCTTGGAGCCGGGCAGCGCCTGGACCAGGCCGTAGGCGCCGGAGCCGCTGTTGGTCGCGGTGTAGTCCCAGCCGCTCTCGCGCTTCACGATCTGGCTGAAACACTGGAACTGGGTGTCGTTGCCGACGATCTGCCGGGCCATGTCCTGGACGGAGCCGGGGCTGACCGAGACGGGGGGCGCGCTGTTGTCCACCGCGGACATCGCCGACCGCGCCTTGGAGCGGTTGGCGGCGGCGTCGGCGGCGGCCCGCTGGTCGGCGGCGGCCTTGGCGGCCTTGTCCGCGTCGGCCTTGGCCTGGGCGTCGGCCTTCGCCTGGGCGTCCGCGGCGGCCTTCTGGCGCGCGGCCTCCTCGGCGGCCTTCTGCTCGGCGGCAGCCTTGGCGGCGGCGTCGGCGGAGGCCTGCTGGGCGGTCGCCTGCTGGCCGATGTTGTCACTGATGGCCTGTGCCTGGGAGCCAGAGGGGACTTCGGCGAGCAGGGTCGCGCCGGCGACGTCGACCGTCTGCGTGGTCTTGCCCTCGCTGCCCGAGGCCATGCCCACGACGGCACCGACAGCGGTGACCGCGGTGGCAGAGGCCACAGCAACTCCCCGGACCGAGATCCGAGTCACATGGATTCCTTCCAGCATCGCCCACGCGTGACCGTGCGGACGCAACATGCCCCTTGGCACGGACCTCCGCAGGTGCTCTGGTCACGGGAGGTACTGGCCCGGCGTCCGGTCGGATTGCGGCGACCGGGCGTTGGAATCGGGCGGCGTACGGCTCAACGGTCTTCAATTGTGTGTCCACCGACCGGAGTTGGCGGACCTTCCGGGGCCGGGCCTCCGACGGGCGGAGGTCCTGCCGCGCCGTACGCGGGGCCTGACAGAACCCACACCATGCCGCACCGGGCACTGTCGACGCAATTCCCGCCTGCGTGGCGCATGTCACATTCACCGTACGGAAGTTCTCCGGACAGAAAGCACTCGATGTGATGAAAGGGACGGGGCCCGCTCCGTCAGGAGCGGGCCCCACACAACAAGTTGAACCTATTGTCCGACTATGCCCCGTTCAGGGACGGTTCACGGGTGGATGTCCTCCAGCATCTCCGTGACCAGCGCCGCGATCGGCGACCGCTCCGAGCGGGTGAGCGTGATGTGCGCGAAGAGCGGATGCCCCTTCAACTTCTCCACCACGGCCACCACGCCGTCGTACCGGCCGACCCGGAGGTTGTCCCGCTGCGCCACGTCGTGGGTGAGCACCACCCGCGAGCCCTGGCCGATCCGGGACAGCACCGTCAGCAGGACGTTCCGCTCCAGCGACTGGGCCTCGTCCACGATCACGAAGGCGTCGTGCAACGAACGCCCCCGGATGTGGGTCAGCGGCAGCACCTCCAGCATCCCCCGGCCGATGACCTCCTCGATCACGTCCGGGGTGGTGACCGCCGAGAGGGTGTCGAAGACCGCCTGGGCCCAGGGGCCCATCTTCTCCGCCTCGCTGCCGGGCAGGTAGCCGAGCTCCTGGCCGCCGACCGCGTACAGCGGCCGGAAGACCATCACCTTGCGGTGCTGCCTCCGCTCCAGCACCGCCTCCAGCCCGGCGCACAGCGCCAGCGCCGACTTGCCCGTCCCGGCCCGGCCGCCCATCGACACGATGCCGATGTCCGGATCGAGCAGCAGGTCCAGCGCCACCCGCTGCTCGGCGCTGCGCCCGCGCAGCCCGAAGGCCTCGCGCTCGCCGCGCACCAACCGGACCCGTCCGTCGCCGGTGACCCGGCCGAGTGCCCGGCCGCGCTCCGAGGTGAGCACCAGCCCGGTGTGCACCGGGAGCTCGTCGACCCCGTCGATGTCCACGGCGGCGTCCTGGCCGGCCGCGAACAGCGCGTCGACCTGGTCGGCCGCGACGTGCAGCTCGGACATGCCCGTCCAGCCGGAGGTGATCGCGAGCTCGGCCCGGTACTCCTCCGCGAGCAGCCCCACCGAGCTGGCCTTGATCCGCAGCGGGAGGTCCTTGGAGACGACGGTGACGTCGTAGCCCTCGGCCTGGAGGTTGCGGGCGACCGCCAGGATCCGGGTGTCCGCCTCGCCTCCGCCCGCCCGGTAGCCGGCCGGCAGTATCGAGACGTCCGAGTGGTTGAGCTCCACCCGGATCGTCCCGCCCAGCTCGCCCACCGGGATCGGCTCGTCGAGCCGGCCGTGGCGGATGCGGTAGTCGTCGAGCAGGCGCAGCGCCTGGCGGGCGAAGTAGCCCAGCTCGGGGTGGTGGCGCTTGGCCTCCAGCTCGGTGACGACCACCACCGGGAGGACGACCTCGTGCTCCTCGAAGCGGGTCATGGCGAGCGGGTCCGCCAGGAGCACGCTGGTGTCGAGAACGTACGTGCGCCGGTCTGGTGTCCGGCGGCTCTTGGAACTGACCACTAGGCCTCCAGAGCGGATGACCCTGCGTCATCCGCGGCAAGCCGGCCCCCGCTGCCCCGGTGGCCTCGGGACCGGACTGACTGGAGTATTCCCAGGCGGGGAGCGGTGCATTCGCGCCCCCGGCGAACTGACGGATCATTGCCGGTGAACGTTTGGCCTCGCGCGCGGCCCGGGTAGGCCAGGCCTACGGCGGTCATTTCGCCCGGACGCACGGCCGAGGGGCCGGGATCCGCCCGGGGAACGGCCGCTCGGGCGCCCCCGGCGAGCCCGGCGGGAGGCCCGGTGGGCCCACCGGCGGGCCGGGCGGGCGCCGGATCAGAGGCCGAGCCGCCGGTGCCGCTGTTCGAAGGCGCGCAGCGCGCGCAGGAAGTCGACCTTGCGGAAGGCCGGCCAGTACGCCTCGCAGAAGTAGAACTCGCTGTGGGCGCTCTGCCAGAGCAGGAATCCGGACAGCCGCTGCTCGCCCGAGGTACGGATGATCAGGTCCGGGTCGGGCTGGTTGGCGGTGTAGAGGTGCTCCGAGATGTGCTCGACGGTCAGGATCTCGGCCAGTTCCTCGATCGGGGTGCCGCGCCCGGCGTGCTCCTGGAGCAGCGAGCGGACCGCGTCGGCGATCTCGTGCCGGCCGCCGTAGCCGACCGCGACGTTGACGGTGATGCCGTCGATCCCGGCGGTCTCCTCGGCGGCGCGCTTGAGCACGTCGGCGGTGTGCTGCGGGAGCAGGTCCAGCGCGCCGACCGGGTTGACCCGCCAGCGGCGGGCGGCGGCCAGGCCGGTGACGGCGTCCTCGATGATGCCGAGCAGCGGGACCAGCTCGTCGGCGGGGCGGTCCAGGTTGTCGGTGGAGAGCATCCACAGGGTGACGACCTTGACGTGGGTCTCGTCGCACCAGCCGAGGAACTCGCTGATCTTGTCGGCGCCGCGCTGGTGGCCGTACGCGGTGGAGCCGCCGGCGGCCTTGGCCCAGCGGCGGTTGCCGTCCAGGATCACGCCGATGTGGTGCGGGGTGCGCGCGAGGTGGACCTCGACCCGTCGGCCGTAGAGCCCGTACAGCCCGCCCAACAGGGTGCGCAGCCCCGGCGTCCGTTCGGCGACATCGCGCAGACCCATGGTTTCCCGGCCCCTCCGTACTCGTTCAGGCTGGTGCGTCACCGCCCCGGCGCAGCCTACTCCCGCGCGCAGGCACGCGGTAAAGCCGCAGGTAGCGGTCTGGTCACGGTCCTGTGCGAAGTCTGTCGCGACGGGCGCGTCACGGCCTGCGGGGCGGTGTGCCGGGGGTGGACACGGAACGGTCTCCGATTCCTTAAGGGAGCCGTAAGCCGGATGTTGCGTCCTTGACGACCGGCAATGGTCTAGTCCAGCTTTTGACCCGAGGCGGAACGAAACGATCCCGCCCCCCGGAGTCACCCGCGGACCTCCCCTCCCCCACACGCGGCCGCCGCGCCCCCCACCGCGGCGGCCGCTCCTCCCCCAGGAGCGTCACCCCATGGCCCGTACCCCGCAGCAGCCCGCGCACCGGCGCCGGCGCAGCCCCCTCCCGGCCCTCGCGGCCGGCGCCACCGCCCTCGCCCTGGCCGGCGGCGGCCTCGCCCTCTTCGCCGGCGGCGCCAGCGCGGCGGACGGCAACCTGGTCGGCAACGGCGGCTTCGAGAACGGACTGGCCGGCTGGTCCTGCACCGGCGGCGCGACCGCGGTGTCCTCGCCGACCCACTCCGGCACCGGTGCGCTGCAGGCCGCCCCCGGCGCGAGCGACACCGCGGAGTGCACCCAGACCATCAGCGTGCTGCCCAACACCAGCTACACCCTGAGCGCCTGGGTGCAGGGCCCGTACGTCTACCTCGGTGCGCGCGGCACCGGCGGGACGGACCCGTCCACCTGGTCGAACCAGAGCAGCTGGAACCAGCTGACCAGCACCTTCACCACCGGGGCGAACGCCACCAGCGTCACCGTCTACCTGCACGGCTGGTACGGGCAGGGCGCCTACCTCGCCGACGACGTCGCGCTGGTCGGACCGGGCGGCACCTCCACGCCGTCCCCGACGGCCACCCCCACCCGGACGCCGACCCCGACGCCGACGGCCACCGCCACGGCGACCCAGACGCCGACCCAGACCCCCACCGCGACGCCCAACCCGACGGCCACGCCGACCCCGACGCCGACCGCCACCACCACCCCGCCGGCCACCGGCCTGCCGGCCCACGCGGTCACCGGCTACTGGCAGAACTTCGACAACGGCTCGACCCCGCAGCGCCTGGGCGACGTGCAGAGCGCGTACGACATCATCGCGGTCTCCTTCGCCGACGCCGTGCCCACCCGGACCGGCGCGATCAGCTTCACCCTGGACCCGGGCCTGTCCAAGGCGCTCGGCGGCTACACCGACGCCCAGTTCCGCGCCGACATCAAGGCCAAGCAGGCGGCCGGCAAGAAGGTCATCCTCTCCATCGGCGGCCAGAACGGCGCGATCACCGTCGGCGACGCCACCGCCGGGGCGAACTTCGCCGACAGTGCCTACGCGATCATCAAGGACTACGGCTTCGACGGCATCGACGTCGACCTGGAGAACGGCGTCCAGGCCGGCCCGCTCGGGGCCGCGCTGCACTCCCTGCAGGCCAAGGTCGGCCCCGGCTTCGTGCTGACCATGGCCCCCGAGACCATCGGGATGTACAGCACCTCCGGCGCCTACTTCCAGCTGGCGCTGGCCACCAAGGACATCCTGACCGTCGTCAACACCCAGTTCTACAACTCGGGCGGGATGAACGGCTGCGACGGCAAGGTCTACAACCAGGGCACGGTCGACTTCATCACCTCGCAGGTCTGCACCCACATCCAGGGCGGCCTGCGGCCCGACCAGGTCGGCATCGGCGTCCCGGCCTCCGCCAAGGCGGCCGGCGGCGGCTACGTCGACCCGTCCGTGGTGAACAACGCGCTCAACTGCCTGGCCACCGGCAACAACTGCGGCAGCTTCGTGCCGCCGGCCAAGTGGCCCACCATCCGGGGCGCGATGACCTGGTCCACCAACTGGGACGCCAACAACGGCAACGCCTTCTCCAACACGGTCGGCCCGTTCGTCCACAAGCTGCCCTGAGCCGCTTCCGGGCCCAACTCCCCTCGGCGCGCCACTCCTTGAGGGTGGGGTCGGCGCGCCGACGGCGGGGCCCGTCGTACCGGACCGGTACGGCGGGCCCGCGCCGCTACCGCGCCAGCACCGCGGTGAGCGCACCGAGCAGCAGGAAGGGGCCGACCGGGACCTCCAGTCCGCGCCACGGGCGGCGGCGGACCAGCAGGGCGGCGACCCGCAGGGTGCCCCACAGGCCGGCGAGCACCACGGCCGCGGCCAACCCACCGATCGCGACCCACCAGCCGTACCAGCCCAGCAGCCCGCCCAGGGCGAGCCCGAGCGGTGAGTCCCCGGGGCCCAACGCGCCGATCTGGACGGCGACTTCGAGCAGTGCGCCGACCGCCAGCGCGACCAGCAGGCAGCGCAGCAGCACCCCCGGGCGCCCCTCGGCCAGCGCCGCCACCGCCAGCAGCACGGCCACCCCGGCCAGCAGCGGCCCGGTCAGCCGGTACGGCAGCCGGCGCACCCGGGCGTCGGTGAAGCCGAGCGCCACCCCGAACGCGCCCGCCCAGGCGAGCGCCGCCGCCTGCGGGCCGTCCGCCGCCCAGGCGACCGCGACCGCGACCGCCGCGGCGACCGCCTCCACCGCCCCCGGCCCGGCCCCCAGCCGCCCCCGGCAGCCCGGGCAGCGACCGGTCGGCGGCAGCAGCCGCCCCACCGGGCGCCCGCACAACGGGCAGGCCTCGCACCAGGGTTCGCCCTCGGGCACGGCGAAGCGGACGACCAGCGCGCGCAGCACGGGAGCCAGCAGGAGGGCGCCCAGCACCGCCCCGGCCACGACCGTCACCACCGGCACTCCCCCTTCTCCTTATCCTTGTCGACTTCTCCTCGCCGACTGCGCTCCGTCGACCTCTCTCCGGCGACCGACCGGCCCCATCTTCCCGCCCGGGGCGGGCGGCCGGTGTGCCGTCCGTCTCGTTCCGGCGGAGAATCCGCCGCAGGGATCGACGGCGTTCCTCGCATACGCGAGCATTCCGGACATCCGGGCAGCGGTTTGGAAGGCCGTTCGACACCCCCGCCTGGTGATCCAAGGAGGCCCTTCCGGGCTCGGCGAGCCGTCCCCCCGGACACCCGGCGCCGGGCCCCGGCGTGCCCCTAAAGTAGGCAGGCATGCAGGTCATCCAGTCCAGCAAGCTCGCCAACGTCTGCTACGACATCCGCGGCCCGGTGCTCGACGAGGCGATGCGGCTGGAGGAACAGGGCCACCGCATCCTCAAGCTCAACACCGGCAACCCGGCCACCTTCGGCTTCGAGGCGCCCCCGGAGATCCTCCAGGACATCCTGCGCAACCTCGCGAACGCGCACGGGTACGGCGACTCCAAGGGCCTGCTCTCGGCCCGCCGCGCCGTGGTGATGCACTACGAGGAGCGCGGCCTGCACGGGCTCTCGGTCGACGACGTCTTCCTCGGCAACGGCGTCTCCGAGCTGATCCAGCTCGCCATGACCGCGCTGCTGGACGACGGCGACGAGGTGCTCGTCCCGGCGCCGGACTACCCGCTGTGGACGGCCTCGGTCTCGCTGGCCGGCGGCACCGCGGTGCACTACCGCTGCGACGAGCAGTCCGAGTGGTACCCGGACCTCGCCGACATCGAGGCCAAGGTCACCGACCGGACCAGGGCCATCGTGGTGATCAACCCGAACAACCCGACCGGCGCGGTCTACCCGCGCGAGGTGCTGGAGGGCATCGCCGAGATCGCCCGCCGGCACCAGCTGGTGGTCTACGCGGACGAGATCTACGACAAGATCCTCTACGACGACGCCGAGCACGTCCCGCTGGCCACCCTGGCCCCGGACCTCTTCTGCGTCACCTTCAACGGACTGTCCAAGGCGTACCGGGTCGCGGGCTTCCGCTCCGGCTGGATGGTGCTCTCCGGCGACCGGCAGCGCGCCCGCAGCTACGTCGAGGGCCTGACCGTGCTCGCCTCGATGCGGCTGTGCGCCAACATGCCGGCCCAGCACGCGGTGGCCGCCGCGCTCGGCGGACGGCAGTCGATCAAGGACCTGGTACTGCCCGGCGGCCGGCTGCTCGCCTCCCGCGACGCCGCGTACGAGCTGCTCAACCAGATCCCCGGCGTGAGCTGCGTCAAGCCGAAGGGCGCGCTGTACGCCTTCCCCCGGCTGGACCCGAAGGTCTACAAGATCAAGGACGACGCCCAGATGGTGCTGGACCTGCTGCGCTCCCAGCGCATCCTGCTGGTCCAGGGCACCGGCTTCAACTGGCCCGAGCCGGACCACTTCCGACTGGTCACGCTGCCGCGGCCGGAGGAGATCACCGACGCGGTGACCAGGATCGGCGACTTCCTCAGCGGCTACACCCAGCCCTGACCCTCCTGCCGGAGGGGCGCTCTCTCCCCACAGGAGGGGAAACACTACGGCCGGAGTCCCGGCCCTGGTGGTCTCCTTGGTCGGGGAAAGACCACCCGGCGGAACTCCGGCCGTCCCGTCACTCGGTCGGCGCGCGGTTCGTGCCGCGCGCCGACCTCTCGCTCGGCTGAGGCTCAGGCTCAGCCGAGGCGCGCGACCAGGCTCCGGTACTCGTCCCACAGCTCCTTCGGGGTGTGGTCGCCGAACAGCTCCAGGTGGGCCGGCACCAGCGCGGCCTCCTGGCGCCAGATGTCGGTGTCCACGGTGAAGAGCAGGTCGAGGTCCTCCTCGGACAGCTTGAGGTCACCCAGGTCGAAGCCCTCGACCTTCGGCAGCACGCCGATCGGGGTCTCGACGCCGTCGGCGGTGCCCTCCAGGCGCTCGACGATCCACTTGAGCACGCGGCTGTTCTCGCCGTAGCCGGGCCAGACGAACTTGCCCTCGGCGTTCTTGCGGAACCAGTTGACGTAGTAGATCTTCGGCAGCTTGGCGGCGTCCGCCTGGGCGCCGACCTTCAGCCAGTGGGCGAAGTAGTCGCCCATGTTGTAGCCGCAGAACGGCAGCATCGCGAACGGGTCGCGGCGCAGCTCGCCGACGGTGCCCTCGGCGGCGGCGGTCTTCTCGGAGGCGATGTTGGCGCCCAGGAAGACGCCGTGCTGCCAGTTGAAGGACTCGGTGACCAGCGGGACGGCGGTGGCCCGGCGGCCGCCGAACAGGATCGCCGAGATCGGCACGCCCGCCGGGTCCTCCCACTCGGGGGCGATGGTCGGGCACTGCGCGGCCGGGACGGCGAAGCGGGCGTTCGGGTGGGCGGCGGGGGTGCCGGACTCGGGGGTCCAGTCGTTGCCGCGCCAGTCGGTGAGGTGCGCCGGGGGTTCCTCGGTGAGGCCCTCCCACCACACGTCGCCGTCGTCGGTGAGGGCGACGTTGGTGAAGACGGTGTTGCCCCAGAGGGTGTCGATGGCGTTGGCGTTGGTGTCCACGCCGGTGCCGGGGGCGACACCGAAGAAGCCGGCCTCGGGGTTGATCGCGTAGAGGCGGCCGTCCGCGCCGAAGCGCATCCAGGCGATGTCGTCGCCGATGGTCTCGACCTTCCAGCCCGGGATGGTCGGCTGGAGCATGGCCAGGTTGGTCTTGCCGCAGGCCGACGGGAAGGCGGCCGCGACGTACTTGACCTCACCGGACGGCGGGGTGAGCTTGAGGATGAGCATGTGCTCGGCCAGCCAGCCCTCGTCGCGGGCCATGGTCGAGGCGATGCGCAGCGCGTAGCACTTCTTGCCCAGCAGGGCGTTGCCGCCGTAGCCGGAGCCGAAGGACCAGATCTCCTTGGTCTCCGGGAAGTGCGAGATGTACTTGGTGCTGTTGCACGGCCACGGCACGTCCGCCTCGCCCTCGGCGAGCGGGGCGCCGACGGTGTGCACGGCCTTGACGAAGTCCCCGTCCTCGCCGAGCTGCTCGAGCACGGCCTTGCCCATGCGGGTCATCACGCGCATCGACACCGCGACGTAGGCGGAGTCGGTGATCTCGACGCCGTACGCGGCCAGCGGGGAGCCGACCGGGCCCATCGAGAAGGGCACGACGTACATCGTGCGGCCCTTCATCGCGCCGCGGAACAGGCCCTGCTCGCCCTGGAAGACCTCGCGCATCTCGGCGGGGGCCTTCCAGTGGTTGGTCGGTCCGGCGTCCTTCTCCTGCTCGGAACAGATGAAGGTGCGGTCCTCCACGCGCGCGACGTCGGACGGGTCCGAGGCGGCGTAGTAGGAGTTGGGGCGCTTCTCCTCGTTCAGCTTCTTGAAGGTGCCCTGAGCCACCAGCAGGTCCGCGAGGCGCTGGTACTCCTCGTCGGAACCGTCGCACCACTCGATGCGGTCCGGCTGGGTGAGCTCGGCGATCTCGCTCACCCAAGCGAGCAGCTGCTTGTGGCGGGTGGGCGCGGATGCGCTGAGAGCAGAGATCTCGTACGACACGATCGCTCCGTTTCACGCCGTCCCGGCGGGGAGACGGCGTAGCGGTGGTCTGAGGGTGCTTGCAGCGTAGACCCGGCTCCTGGCCCCCAGTGCGGCGCTGCGGCGAAATTGACGCATCTTTTACTACAGTAAGTATGATTACTGGCCAGTATTGCGTCGTTCACGTCCCGGACGGAGTGCGCGGCGCCACACTCCGATTGCTCCAAAACGTCCAAGAGTGATGAGCACCACTTCCTTACGCATCAGTAACCTACGGTCCCGTAGGTAGCGGGTAGCATGCTGCCCATGACTGCTGCTGCGCTCGCGGAGAGCACTGGGGAGAGCCCGGCCGAGAGCCGGGAGGACAAGCCGAAGTGGCGCGGCTGGCTGCACGCCGCGATGTTCCCCGCCACCGTCGCCGCCGGGATCGTGCTGATCTGCCTGGCCGACTCCACACCGGCCAAGATCGCCTGCGCGGTCTACTCGGTCAGCGCCTGGCTGCTGTTCGGCGTCAGCGCGGTCTACCACCGCTTCGACTGGGGCCCGCGCGGGGACGCCGTGCTCCGGCGGCTGGACCACGCGAACATCTTCCTGATCATCGCGGGCACCTACACGCCGTTCACGATCCTGCTGCTCAACGGCGCCGACCAGCAGATACTTCTCTGGGTCGCCTGGGGCGGGGCGCTCGCCGGAATAGCCTTCCGGGTGTTCTGGGTCGGCGCGCCGCGTTGGCTGTACACCCCCGTGTACATCGCGCTGGGCTGGGCCGCCGCCTTCTTCCTGCCGGACTTCCTGCGCACCGGCGGCGTCGCCGTCCTGGTGCTGATGATCGTCGGCGGGGTGCTCTACAGCATCGGCGGCGTGGTGTACGGGCTCAAGCGGCCCAACCCCTCACCGCGCTGGTTCGGCTTCCACGAGGTGTTCCACGCCTTCACCCTCGGAGCCTTCATCGTGCAGTACGTCGGCGTCTCACTGGTGGCGTACAGCGCGGCCGGCTGAACCCGGCGCGCCCCGACGGGCGGCCGTCCGGTCCGTGGACCGGGTGGCCGCCCGTTCGGCTGTCCAGGGCCGCTCGTACGCGGCCCGGCCCTGCGGGCGGCGCGGGTACGGCGGGTGGTCGGCGGCACCCGGCTCCGCCTCCGACTCCAACTCAGACTCCGACTGCCGGTCGACCGGCTGTGCCTGCTCTGCCTGCCCTGCCCGCTGCGCCTGCCCTGCCTGCGACCGTGACCGCGGGGAGCGCACCGCCGCCGCGGACTCCGGCGGCTCCGCCCCGGCCCGTCCGCGCGCCTGCCGCTCGTCCAGTGCCTCCCGGGCCCGGCGGCAGCGCTCGCAGTGGGCGGCGTCCGGGATGCCGCGCCGCGGCCGGTGCCCGGCCCGGGACGGCCGCCGGTGCGCCGCCTGCCAGCGGCGGCCGACGTACACCATGACCAGCAGCGTCTCGATCCCGGCGACCACGAGCACCAGTGGCGCCCCGCTGACCAGGTAGGCCGCGACCACGGCCAGCGCGGACCCCACCACCACGGCCGCGCCCCACGCCTGGGCCCGCGCCTGCCTGTCGTCACTGTCGGCCACTTCGGCTCCCCTTTCCCGGCGCCGGGCTCGTGGTCGGCTCCTGCCGCCCCACCCCTTCTCCGCTCTCGGCACGCGTCCGGCCAGCACTGACCGATTGCCACATGGTATCTACCGACAGTCACCCGGAGCCGCCCCGAGGCGGCGAACGACAGATCAACGTTGCGTCAATTCCCCGTGCGGAAGCAGCACTTCCAGGACACATCACGGAGGGTGATCAGATCGTCACATCATTCCTGAATTGACGGTCGGCCTCTTTTGAGAGTTACTGTCATTTGACAGAAGCTTTCTCAAACCGCAGCCCCTGGAGGTCGCCGTGCCCGCAGACCCGCGCCGCTGGCTCGCCCTGGTCGCCGTCGCCCTGAGCGTCCTGGTGATCAGCTTCGACATGACGATCCTGAACGTCGCCCTCCCCACCCTGGCCTCGCAGTTGCAGGCCACCACCGGGCAGCAGCAGTGGATCGTCGACGCCTACACCGTGGTCTTCGCCGCCGCGATGCTCCCGGCCGGCCTGCTCGGCGACCGCTACGGCCGCCGCCGCACGCTCACCGTCGGCCTCGCCCTGTTCGGACTCGCCTCCGCCGTCGGCATGCTCACCGACTCGCCCGCCACCCTGATCGCCGCCCGCGCCGCGATGGGCCTGGCCGCCGCCCTCGTCATGCCGATGTCGCTGGCGGTCATCCCCGGGATCTTCCCGGCCGGCGAACGCCGCCGGGCCACCGCGATCCTCTCCGCCGCGATCGCCGGCGGCGCCCCGCTCGGGCCGCTGATCGGCGGCCTTCTTCTCCAGCACTTCTGGTGGGGCTCGGTCTTCGCCGTCAACGTCCCGCTCACCGTGCTCGGCATCGGCGCCTGCCTCCTGCTGCTGCCCGAGACCCGCAACCCCGCCGCACCCCGGATCGACCTGCCCGGCACCGTCCTCGCCGCCACCGGCCTCGGCGCGCTCACCTACGGCATCATCGAGGGCTCCGACCGCGGCTGGGCCGACCTCCTGGTGCTCACCACCCTGATCGGCTCGGTGGTCCTGCTCACCGCCCTGGTGCTGCGCAGCCGCCACCGCAGCGACCCGATGCTCGACCTCACCCTGCTCGCCGACCCGGCCTTCCGCTGGTCCTCGGTCGCCGCCACCCTGATCTCGCTCGTCCTGTTCGGCGCCTTCTTCGTCCTGCCGCTCTACTTCCAGAGCGTGCTCGGCGCCGACGCCCTCGGCTCCGGACTGCGGCTGATGCCGATGATGCTCGGCCTGCTCGTCGCCGCCCGGCTCAGCGAACGGCTGGTGACACGGCTCGGTGCCCGCGCCGTGATCACCCTCGGCCTGGCCCTGCTCGCCGCCGCCCTGCTGTTCGGCAGCCGCACCGGCAGCGCCGACGGGTACGGGCGGGCCGCGGCCTGGCTCACCGTCCTCGGCCTCGGCATGGGCCTGGCGCTGATCACCGCCCAGGGCTCCGCCCTGATCACCCTGCCGCCCGCCCGGGCCGGCGTCGGCTCCGGACTGCTCCAGACCCTGCGGCAGGTCGGCGGCGCGATCGGGATCGCCGCCTTCGGCAGCCTGCTGGCCGGGTCCTACCGGAGCGCGCTGGACACCGGCGGGCTCCCCGCCGAGGCCGCGCACCGGGCCGAGGCGTCGGTGGTCGCCGCCGACGCCGTCGCCCGGGAGACCGGGCGGCCGGCGCTCGGCGCCGCGGCACACGTGGCGTACGTGCACGGGATGGGCCTCGTACTGCTGGTCGCCGGGCTGGTCGCGGCGGTCTCGGCGGTCCTGGTCGCGGCCCGGATGCCGGCCGGGGAAGCCACCCGGGGCACCCCCGCCGACCGGCCCGAACCCGCCACCGCCGGAGATCACCGATAATCGGGGCCATGAAGAGCGAGCAGCCGACCGCGGCCCTCCCGGACGCCCCGACCAACCCGGTCCAGGCACGGCTGGAGGCGCCGCTGTCGCTGCGCGAGCGGAAGAAGTTGAAGACCCGGCAGACCGTGCGCCGCGAGGCGTACCGCCTGTTCGCCGAGCAGGGCTACGAGAACACCACACTCGAGCAGATCGCCGCCGCCGCCGAGATCTCCCCCTCCACCCTCTTCCGGTACTTCGCCACCAAGGAGGACCTCGTCCTGACCGACGAGTACGACCCGGTGATCACCGCCGCCCTGCTCGACCGGCCGGCCGGTGAACCCTTCCTGCGGTCCTGCCGGGAGGCCCTGATCGGCCTGATCCGCGCCCTGCTCCAGCACGAGCGCCAGGAACTGCTGACCCGGATGCGGCTGGTCACCGAAGTCCCCGCGCTGCGGGCCGGACTGTTCCGGGCCGGCAACAGCCCGCAGGAGCTCTACCTCTCCGTCCTCACCCGACGGGCGGGCGTCGAGCACCCCACGTACGAGATGCGGGTCACGGCCGCCGCCATCGGCGCCGCCACCGTCGAGGCCGTGCTCCAGTGGGCCGCGCAGGACGGCCGGGAGGACATCGCCGACCTGGTCGACCGCACCTTCGCGCTGTTGGAGAGCGGCTTCGCCGGGGTGTGAGCACACGGTGACGGGGCCCGGCTCAGTACAGAGCCGGGCCCCGTCGCGGTCTCAGCGGTTGCCCCGCCTCCGCCGCAGTACCGCACCGGCACCCACCAGCGCGGTGGCGCCGAGCGCGGCGGCCGCCGTCACGGCCGGGAGCCCCGAGCCGCCGTCCGCTCCGGATGCCGCGGAGGCCCTGGAGGCCCCGGAGGCCCCGGAGGCCGCGGCTTGGGCCGCCGGGGCGGCCGCGGCTGCTCCGGCGGCGTTCAGCTCGTAGCCGCCGCCCTTGCCCTCCCGGTCGTACGCCGAGCCGGGCAGCTTGTCCCCGTACCGCTGGTGCACCAGCTGCTGGTACCCGGCCAGCGACACCCCGTCCGCGCCCACCGAGCGCCGGGCCTCGTCGTCCAGCGGCAGCACCCGGCCGTCCCGCAGCACGTACCAGGCGTTGACCTGCGGCTCCCGGAAGGCCGTACCGCCGCCGCTGCCGGCCGCCTTCGCCGCGTAGTCGCTCTCGTCGCCGCCGGAGGCGATGTTGACGACCCGCCAGGAGTCGCCCTGGCGGACCGTCCAGACCGAGGCGGTCTGCCCGTCCGCCGCGACCACCTTGCTCGCCGTGAACTCGGCCTTCGCCACCGGTGCGCCCGGGGTGCCGGACACGAAACCGGCGTCCAGGGTGTAGACCGGCACGGTGTCCCCGGCCAGGCGGGGCGCCGCGTCACTCGCCGCCTTCGCCTCCTCGGCGGCACCGATGGTCAGTTGCTGCGTCGGCGGGACGCCCTTGCGGGCGAAGAAGTGGCCCACCTTGTCGAGTACCGCGGGGTCCTGGACGGCGCTGCGGGCCCCGGCCAGGTCGGCGGCGGGCACCGGTGCGGGGGCGCCGGGTGCGCCGGAAGCGCCTGGTGCGTCGGCCTGCGCGGCCGGGGCGAGCGCCAGCGCGAGGCCGGCGGCGAGCAGGACGGTGACGGCGGCCCGGCGGGCCGTACTGAGCTCGGTCATGGTCGTCCTCACGCGCCGATCCGGTACAGGGAGTGGGTCCAGGAGAACGTGTTGTTGTTCACGTAGTACCAGTAGTCCGCCCAGTTGTAGCGGTAGTTGGACGGCCACGGGTCGCCCCAGTAGACCCAGTTGTTGCCGGTGTCGTACCCGTACAGGACGTGCATGTGCCCGCCGCCCGAGCTCCACTGGATGCGCGTCTCGATCGGACGGTTGGCGTCCACCTCGGACTGCACCGTGCTGTAGCGCAGGTACCCGGTGACGTACGAACCCGGGTTGATGCCGACCCAGTCCAGCCCGTTCTGCACATCGGCCAGCGAGGCCTGGCTGTTCGGGCAGCTGGAGTCGACCGAGCGGCCGAACGCGGCGTTGCAGAACTGGTTCTGGCTGTAGTTGTAGCCGAACCAGGTGGCGATGGTGTTCCCGCTCGCCGCCCAGCACCAGTTGGTCTGCTGTTGCTGCTGCATGGTGATGTTGAGCTTCTTGAAGGTGCCGGCCAGATCGGCCGTGCTGCCGGGTGCCGCCGCCGGGCGGGCCTGGTGCGCGGCCTGGTGGAGGGCGGGGGCGACCGTGGGGGTGGCCGCCGCCGGGGTGCTCACCGCGGCGGTCAGCGCCGGGCCCAGCACACCCAGGGCCAACAGCGAGACCGCGCGGCGCAGCCGTATCCGTGGAACTGGCATGGGGGAATGCCTCCTTGCACGAGTGGAGCGAGGTGCTGTGTGGGGGCGCGGTCCGGATCGCGCCCCGAGCATCGCGCCGCACTCCGGGCCCGGTCAACGGCCCCGGACGGGCCCCGACCGCGGTGTGAACGGGCCCGCGCGGATGTGAACGGCACCCGGGAAACCCCGGCGCGAGCTGCCCGGACCGGTGACAAACCGCCGCCCGGATGTGAATATTCACGGTCAAAACCCGGT
Source organism: Kitasatospora sp. NPDC028055 (assembly GCF_040637885.1). Classification (NCBI taxonomy): domain Bacteria; kingdom Bacillati; phylum Actinomycetota; class Actinomycetes; order Kitasatosporales; family Streptomycetaceae; genus Kitasatospora; species Kitasatospora sp. NPDC028055. The sequence goes on from NZ_JBEZXE010000007.1 coordinate 117,516, forward strand.
CCGCGCCCGCCAGGAGGCCGCCATCCACCGAAGCGACCCAGCCGACCTCGCCGCCGCCCTGCGCACCGGCCCGTTCCACCTCGCCCTGCGCACCGCCATCGCCACCCGCGGCCTCACCCTGCACCGCATCCGCCGCCACCTCGCCCTGCGGGGCGTCAACGTCGGCCTCACCAGCCTCAGTTACTGGCAGCAGGGGCAACGACGGCCCGAACGCCCCGAATCACTGCGCGCCGTCGCCGCCCTCGAAGACGTCCTCGACCTCCCCGAACACTCCCTCACCCGGCTCCTCGGCCCCCGCCGCACCGCCCCGGCCGCCGGACCCCCCGTCCGCCCCTACCGCGACCTGATCTCCCCGCCCACCGCCGTCGACGGCCTGCTCGCCACCCTCGCCGGCCCCCGCGACACCGGCCTGCACACCATCACCCACATCGAACGCATCCGCGTCGGCCCCGACCGCCAACTCACCCGCCGCGACTCCCAACACGCCCTGCGCGCCCACCGCGACGGCATCGACCGCTACCTCGCCCTCCACCAGGGCGACCCCGGCAGCGACACCGCACTCGTCGGCGTCCGCGCCGAGGAGAACTGCCGCCCCGGCCGCATCCGCCGCGACCAGGCCCACCACCTCCTCGCCGCCGAACTCCTCCTCGACCGGCGCCTGCGCGCGGGCGACACCCACCTCCTCGGCTACGGCTTCGACGACGCCCCCTCCCCCACCCCCAGCTGCGAATACGTCCGCGGCTTCAACTCCGGCGCCGGCCAGTACGTCCTCCAGATCACCTTCCACCCCAGCGCCCTCCCCGTCCGCTGCCACCGCATCGCCCTCCACTCCCCCGGCGCACCCCCCTACGAGACCGAGGAACTCACCCTCGACGGCCACCACTGCGTCCACCTGGTCGCCACGGCGATCCGGCCGTGCATCCTGGGCATCCGGTGGGACTGGGAGTGAGGCGGAGCGGTCAGTGCGACCAGTACGGGTCGTCGAGGTCGGGGGCGGGAGCCTGGCCGGTCTGTCGCTCGCCGATCGGAGGGGCGCCGTAGTCCTTCTCGGGCTGGTAGTGCACCCCGAAGACATCCGCGCTCAGGGTCACCGTCACGGCCGAGTCGGCCGTGACCGTGGCCACCGAGATCGTGAACAGGGTGTCCCCGCGCCCGGAGCAGTGAAGCTGGGTGTAGTGCGTCGCCTGGCTGCCCGTGGTGGTGTCGGACCGCCGGCAGTCCCCGCCCCAGAACCGCGCCATCCCGTCCAGCAGCACCGGGACCTTCGAGGGCGCCACCTTCGTCCGGACCGACGCCACTTCGCGGACATCGGAGCGCAGGCTCGGCTCACCGTCGGCGTGCTCCTGACGTCGGTCCACGACGTAGAAACCGCCGAAGTAGGACAGCGGCGGGGTGATCGCTGCCATGGCCGCCCGCATGGTCCCGTCGAGTCGCGCCTTCGCCTCACTCGGGCTCAGCAGGTCGGCGCCCCGGTCCATCAGGGCCATCGGACCGTACCCGTTGTGGAACAGCCCCACCCCGGTAGCCAGGACGACCACCGCCGCCACGGAACAGCCCAGCACTCGCCGCGGCCGCTTCACCCGCGTTGACCCTGCAGTTTGACGCCCCCGCTGCCCGTGACGACGGCCGCGATGTTGTCCAGCGAGGGCCCGCCGCGCCCGTTCAGGTACTTGGTGTGCGCGTCGATGGGGTTGCCACGGCTCCAGTCGTCGACGGTGAAGCGGTTGGCACCGAAGTGCTTGCTGGACGGATCCCGTCCGTACCAGCGCTCGTCCGGGTCGAGGCTGAACTTCGACGGGGCGTGCGTCACGACGTCGTTGTCAGCGGCACCCACCCAGACGTGACCGGCGGGCATCCTGAGGTCAGCGGCCTTGTCCACGCCGACACCCGGGCTGCCGATGAAGACCACGTCGTCCGGCGGCACGTAGGGCGATCCCGGCTGGGTGGCGAGCTTGGTGGCCTGGCCGACCAGGTAGGACCCGTAACTGTGCCCGACCGCGGTGACATGCGGGGGCTGGGTGCCCTCGTGGCTCGCCCGCACCCCGCTCAGGAAGTTCGCGTACGCCGGGGCGCCGTCCTTGCCCGCCTTCGTCGACGCGGCGCCGAGGTCCATCCCCGGCGAGTCGTAACCGAGCCAGACCACCGAGGCGACGGAGTGGCCGGCCGGGGCCTTGCTGCTCGCGGCGCGGTAGAGGTTCAGACCGTTCTCCGCCTCGTTGGTCCCGTCGTTCTCCCCGGGCCCGAGGCTGGCCATGGTGGTGGTGATCCCCGGAACGTACGCGGAGATGTCGGTGGCGGTGTCGGGGTTCCCGTAGGAGAGGATCGCCCGCCCTTGGCCCTCACTTCCGAGACCGAGCAAGTAGATCGGCGGCTCCCCTGTGTGCTCCGAGAGGCGCTTGTCGATGGGCCCGTAGAGCGAGAGGTAGTGCTTCTCGCTGGCGTTCAGGTCCCCCGGCTTCTTGTCCCTGATGTCCCTCATCAGGGAGTCCAGTTGGTCGCGGTTCACCCTGTCCCGCACCTCCGCCGGAATGCCGTCCAGATTCCCGAGCGCCTCCGGGTGGTGGCTGAGGAACCACTGCTGGCCCTGCGGATCGAGCCCCTTCCACCAGAAGTTGACCTCGGTGGCGGGCGCGCCCTTGAGCGGCATGCTCCGCCGCCACTCCGGGTTGGACGCATCGCCGAACTGTTCCATGTACGCGTCGGCGCCGGCCGTCTTCTCGTCCAGGCCCGACTTGTCCTTGGCGTGCCCGGCGAACCTGTTGAGCCCGGCGGTCAGGGCGTCGTCGGCCTCGGCCGCGTCGGCCAGCGCCTTGGCGATCTGCTTGCTGATCCCGTCGGCGGCCGACTTCTGCTTGGCCTCCCAGTCCGGCGCCTGGTACGGGTTGGTCGACGCGGGCCAGCTCACGGCGCCGGCGTCACTGACCGTGAAGCCCTTCGCCTGTGCGTCCGACAGCGCCTTGATGAGCCTGCCTTGGGCCAATGTCATGGCGTCGGCGCAGTCACGGATCTCCTTGCCGATCAGGCCGAGCTCCGTCACCGCCGCACGCATCTTGCCGGTGAAACCGTCGAGCACCGGCATCGCGGCGTCGGCCGCCGGTCCCGACCACTGGGAGCCGTGGGCCCGGTCGGCGGTCCCGCTCTTCCAGTCCGTGGCGTGTTGCGCCATGGCCTTGCACAGCGTGTCGTACGCCCCCGCCGCCGTGTACAGGTCCGCCGGTTTGGCGTTCCGCAGGCTTGCGATGTCCATCCCCGCACCCCCTGTGTGCCCTGTGTCCCCCGCGACACTCACAGCTACCATAACGTCCGCGGCCGACACGGATGTCAGGGGGAAACCGATGGGACAGGACCCGGGATTCACCGTCAAACCAGGCGAGTTGACCGCCGCCGGGAACAATGCGCTGACGGTCGCCGGCAAGGTCCCCGAGGAGACGGCGAAGCTGGCGGAGCCGAGCGCCACGGCCGCAGGGAGCCTGGCCGGGTGGCAGAGCGGGGCGGCGCTGACGGGGTGCAGCAGCGCGTGGAAGACCTTGCTGGACGGGCTCGCCGCCGACATGAAGGCCGCCGGGGGCCACCTGATCACCTGCGCGCACGACTACCAGAACGCCGACCACCTGCCGCCGCCGACCGCGGCGGCGGCCCACGACCCCTTCGAGACGAAGGTGGTCGGGGTGGCCGGCGTCCATCTCACCAGGGACGCCTGACGCCTTCCGCCTTTCCGCCTCCCACCTCCCCGGTAACGCGCAACTCCGTTACGGCGTAAGGAAGTCCACCACCAGGCAGTCCTCCACCGGCCGGTAGCCGATCTGCTGGTAGATGGAGTTGCTGGTCGGATTGGCGAGGTCGGTGTAGAGCAGCACCTCCTCCGCCCCCAGTCCGAGCACATGGGCGGAGGCGGCCGCGGTGACGGCGCTCGCGTAGCCGCGGCCGCGACGGTCGGCGGGGGTGTAGACCGGGCCGATGCGGGACATTCCGGCGAGCACGGGGCTGGTGGCGGCCAGGGCGACGGGGGTGCCCGCGTCCTCCCAGAGGTGGAGGCCGCCGGAGGCCAGCTTGTCGTCCACGGCCCGGGCCGCGTCGGAGGGGGTGACGTCGACCTCGCTCATGAACTCCTCGTACCAGCGGATGGCCAGTTCCCGGTCGGCCGGTCCCGCGAGCCGGGGCCGGCCGGCGGGCGGGCGCGGCGGGTCGGTGAGCCGGCCGAGCCGGTAGAGCCGCTCCTCGACCCGGACGGACTGTACGGTGCCGGTGGCGGCCGTCCAGGCCTCGGCGAAGGCGCGCACCGGCTCGGCCCCGCCGCCGACTCCGGCGACCTCGGCGAACCCGGGGCCGGCCTCGGCCAGTCGGACCGCCAGTTCGGCAGCCCGGGCCGGGGGCATGGCGGAGAGCCTGGGGGCGAACGGCGGGGTCTGCAGGAACGCGCCTTCGACCGAGCCACCCGGTGCGGCCTGGCACCAGCCGAAGACCGGCGGCTGCTCCCCGAACGTGTCGAGGCCGGATCCGGCGAGCCGGTGGGCGACGGTGAGCAGGACGGTGTTCTCGGCCGGGTGGGCCGCCAGGAAGTCGCCCGCGTGGCGGCGGAAGTCGTCGAGCGAGGTGCTGAGCGTCCAGGTCATGGCCCATCCTCACCCCGCCCGACGCCCACGCGCCAACGGTTATTCGCCTACGACCGCAACGGCGCCGAGCCGTTCGCCGAGCACCGCCGGATCGGTGGTGGGCACCTCGCAGGCGAAGTGCCGGCAGACGTACGCCGCGGGCGCCCCGCCGACCAGCGGGCGGTCGGCCAGCAGCGGCACCTCGGTCTCCCCCGGCGCACCCACCGCCACCACCGCCCCGGGAGCCGTCCCGAGCAAGGCGGCCCGGCGCAGCGCCGCGGTGGCCGGGTGGCCGGCCGGGCCGACGACGGCGACCTCGCGCGGCCCGTCGAGCAGGGCCTCGGCGACGGCGAGGCCCCAGCCGATGAACCGGGGGGCCCGGCCGGCCAGGGCGCCGACGATGCCGAGGGCGCGTTCGGCGGCGGTGCGGTGCCGCTCGGAGCCGGTGTACGCGGCGTAGCCGAGGAGGGCGCCGACGGCGGCGGTCCAGCCGGAGGGAGCGGCGTTGTCGGTCGGGTCCTGGGGGCGGCGGATGAGTTCCTCGGCGTCGTCGGCGGTGTCGTAGAGGGCGCCGGAGGCCTCGTCGGTGAAGTGCTTGAGCACGGTGTCGAGCAGGCCGCCCGCCAACTGGAGCCATTCCGCCTCGCCGGTGACGGCGTAGAGGGCGAGGAAGCCCTCGGCGGTGTCGGCGTAGTCCTCCAGGACGCCGGCGTTGGTGCCGGGGCGGCCGTCCCGGGAGGTGCGCAGCAGCCGGCCGTCGGGGGTGAGGTGGACGGCGAGCAGCAGGTCGGCGGCGCGTTCGGCGGCCTCGACGAGGTCGGGGCGCTCCAGCAGGGCGCCGGTCTCGGCGAGGGCGGCGATGGCGAGGCCGTTCCAGGCGGCGACCACCTTGTCGTCGCGGGCGGGTGCGGGCCGGGCCGCCCGGGCCTGGAGCATCCGCTGCCGGATCTCCTCGTACTCGGCGAAGTCCGCCGGGTCGGTGAGGAGTTGGAGCACGGAGGTGCCGTGCTCGAAGGTGCCTTCGGCGGTGACGGTGAACAGCCGGGCGGCGGTGGCCGCGTCGGCGGGGCCGAGCAGGTCCACCAACTGGCCGGGCTCCCACACGTAGTAGGCACCCTCGGTGGAGGCGCCGGTCTCCTCGTCGAGACTGTCGGCGTCCAGGGCGGACGCGAACGCGCCTTCGGGCGTGCGGAGTTCGCGCAGCAGGAAGTCGGCCGTGGACAGCGCGACCCGGCGGGCGAGCGCGGAGCCGGTGGCCCGCCACAGGTGCAGGTAGGCGCGCAGCAGCAGGGCGTTGTCGTACAGCATCTTCTCGAAGTGCGGCACCACCCAGCCGGCGTCCACGGCGTAGCGGGCGAAGCCGCCGCCGAGCTGGTCGTGGATGCCGCCGCGGGCCATCGCCTCGGCGGTGCGGGCGGCCATCTCCAGGGCGGCTTCGGAGCCGGTCCGGGCGTGGTGGCGGAGCAGGAACTCGATCACCATGGCCGGGGGGAACTTGGGGGCGCCGCCGAAGCCGCCGCGGGCCTGGTCGAACTCCCGGCCGAGGGTGACCAATGCCTGGTGCAAATCGGCTTCGGCGGGCGGGTGGTGGGCGCCGGCCGAGTAGACGGCGGCGCGCTCGGCGAGGTCAGCCCGGATCCGTGCGGCGACCTCACCAACCTCCTCCCGCCGGTCCCGCCAGGCCGCGTCCACGCCCTCCAGCACCTGCCGGAAGGACGGCATCCCGTGCCGCGGGGCGGGCGGGAAGTAGGTGCCGAAGTAGAACGGCTCCTTGCCGGGCGTGAGGAAGACCGTCATCGGCCACCCGCCCTGCCCGGTCGCCGCCTGCACGGCCTCCATGTACACCGCGTCGACGTCCGGCCGCTCCTCCCGGTCCACCTTGACCGCGACGAACCGCTCGTTCAGGTACCCGGCGAGCTCCGCGTCCTCGAAGCTCTCGTGCGCCATCACATGGCACCAGTGACAAGCCGCGTACCCGACGCTCAGCAGCACCGGCACCCCCCGCCGCTCGGCCTCCGCGAAGGCCTCCGGCCCCCAGGGCCACCAGTCGACCGGGTTGTCGGCGTGCTGCAGCAGGTACGGCGAGGTCGCGTCCGCGAGACGGTTCGGCATGCCGCCCATCCTCCCGCATGACAGGCCCCGCAGGCGTCAGGCCGCCCCGCCGGGCCGGCTTCCCCAGGGCCGGGCCGGCTTCCCCATGGCCGTGCGGCCCCGGGCGGGAGGGGCTACTCCTTGGGGGCTTCCGGCTCCTCCGTGAAGTCGACCTTCTTGAACTGCCGGTTCATGGACTTGGCCAGGAACCACGTCGCCACGGCGAGGGCGGCGAAGACGACGAAGCCGAGGAGACCGGGGGTGACCTTGGCGTCGTCGACGGCGAGGTCAGCGGCGAGGTGGACGAGGTTCACGGGGGCGCTCATATCTCTATGGTGGCCCGGCTCACGCCGAGCCGGGCCGTCGGGGGTGGGTCAGTCGCGCGTGTCGGCGGCCTCGGCCGCCAGGCTGGGGGTGCGCAGTCCGGCGAACAGGTCGTCCTCCGGGAGGTCCACGTCGATCAGGGTACGGGCGAGCTCGTAGTCCTCGGTGGGCCAGACCTCGCGCTGGACGTCGAGCGGGACGCGGAACCACGGGCCGTCCGGGTCGATCTGGGTGGCGTGGGCGATCAGCGCGCGGTCGCGGGTCTCGAACCAGTCGTCGCAGCGCACCCGGGTGGTGATCTCGCGCTCCTGGCGGCCGCTCTTCTCCCAGCCCGCGATCCACTCGCCGTACGGGGAGTCGTGCCCGTGCTCGGTGAGGTACTGGTGCAGGGCGCGGATGCGGCCCATCGGGAAGCCGTGGTTGTAGTAGAGCTTGAGCGGCTGCCAGGGCTCGCCGGCCTCGGGGTAGGCGTCCGGGTCGCCGGCGGCGTCGAAGGCCAGCATGGTGATCTTGTGGGTCATGATGTGGTCCGGGTGCGGGTAGCCGCCGTTCTCGTCGTAGGTCGTGATGACCTGCGGCTTGAACTCGCGGATCAGCCGGACCAGCGGCTCGGCCGCCTCCTTGACGTCCTGCAGGGCGAAGCAGCCCTCGGGCAGCGGGGGCAGCGGGTCGCCCTCCGGCAGGCCGGAGTCCACGAAGCCCAGCCAGGCCTGCTTGACGCCGAGGATCGCCCGCGCCTCGTCCATCTCCTTGCGGCGCACCTCGTGGATGTTCTCCTCGATGTACGGGTCCCCCTGCAGCTTGGGGTTGAGGACCGACCCGCGCTCGCCCCCCGTGCAGGTGGCCACGAGCACGTCCACACCGTGCTCGACGTACATGGCCATGGTGGCCGCGCCCTTGCTGGACTCGTCGTCCGGGTGGGCGTGCACCGCCATCAGTCGCAACTGCTCAGTCAACGCCTTGCGTTCCTTCCACATCGTCGGGCGTTCCGCGAAGTCCGGTCTGCCCACCGTACGAACCGCTCACTTCGGGACCGCGTCGCCGCAAGGCCGGCCTGCGCCGGTCTCCGGCGCGGCCGAGCCCCGCCCCCGCCGGACCGGCCGCGGGCGTGCCCCTCCTATAGTGACGGACTGGAGGTCCGTCGCATTCCCCGCACCACCCGCGCGGTCCCTCCCGAGGAGAGGACGGAGTCCGATGACTGCACAGAGCACCGCGACGCAGCTGCCCGAGGGGCGCTACGGCCGGAGGGGCGACGGCGAGTCGGACCGTCGGCTCAAGGTGGTCGGCGCGGTCTGCGGCGTGCTCGGCCTGGGGCTGATCGCCTGGCTGGGCGGCTCCTACCTGCTGCGCGAGTCGAAGATCAACGGCTCGGTGCCGACCTTCCAGGTGCTCTCCGACTCCGAGGTGCAGCTGCACCTCACCGTGCGCAAGAGCGACGGGACGGCCGGCACCTGCACGGTCCGTTCGCAGGGCGACGACCACGCGGTGGTCGGGGTGGCCGACTTCCCGGTCCCGGCGGCCGGGTCCAGCTACGAGGCCACCGTCACCCTGCGCACCACCGCCCGCGGCACCACCGCCGAGCTGCTCGGCTGCACCCCGGCGAAGTAGGCGCGGTAACGGCGGCGCCCCCGGGGACACCCGGCGGAGCGGGCCCGGAGCGCCCCCGAGGCATATTCGCCCACCGGAACGGGCATCCGTAGGAAGTCCCGCAGCCGGTTGCCGTACACCATGGCGCAATGCCGCCGTCAACGCCGCGACAACGGCCCTCCCGCTTGTCGGCAGGACTTGTTAGGCTCGTGGTTTCGCCCCTTCCGCACCGGATGGTACGGGAGCGGGCGTTGCTTTGTAGTTACGACCAATATCATCGTCGACCCTGCTGACGACTCACACCCTCAGCTCAGCCCCAGCACCTACGAGGAGCACCCGTGACCCAGACCAGCGAGAACGTGACCTGGCTCACTCAGGCCGGCTACGACCAGCTCAAGGCAGAGCTGGATCACCTGACCGGGCCCTGGCGCATCGAGATCGCCCAGAAGATCGAGGCGGCGCGCGAGGAGGGGGACCTCAAGGAGAACGCCGGCTACCACGCGGCCAAGGAGGAGCAGGGCAAGTACGAGCTGCGCATCCGCCAGCTGACCCAGCTGCTGGAGCGCGCCAAGGTCGGCGAGGCCCCGGCCGACTCCGGTGTGGTGGCCCCGGGCATGGTCGTCACGGTCGCGTTCGACGGTGACGAGGACGACCTGATGGAGTTCCTGCTGGCCTCGCGCGAGGTCGCGGGCTCCGACAACATCGACGTCTACTCGCCGCAGTCGCCGCTGGGCCGCGCGATCGACGGCAAGAAGATCGGCGACGAGGCCACCTACGAGCTGCCGAACGGCAAGCCCGCCATGGTGAAGATCGTCAAGGTCGTGCCGCACGCCGGCTGACCCGGCCCCGAGCAGCACCGCCGAGGGCGGTTGCGGAGTCCGTAGGGGACTCCGCAACCGCCCTCACCCGTCTCCGGCCGACGGAAGCGAGAAGCCCGGGGCCGGGACCGGAACCAGGACCGGGAGCGCCGCCGCTCAGCCCGCCGCCGAGCGGTACTTGCGCACCGACAGCCACGAGAACACCGCCGTGATCACCACCGACCAGAGCACCGACACCAGCGCCGCGTGCTGCATCGGCCAGGCGCTGTCCACCGGCCCGACCTGGTTGCCGAAGAGGTCCCGGCAGGCCTGCACGGTCGCGCTGAACGGGTTCCAGTAGGCGACGCCCTGCAGCCACCCCGGCATCGAGCTGACCGGCACGAAGGCGTTGGAGATGAAGGTCAGCGGGAACAGCCAGATCAGCCCGGCCGAGGTGGCCGCCTCGGGGCTGCGCACCGAGAGGCCGATCAGCGCGCCGATCCAGGAGAAGGCGTAGCCGAGCAGGAGCAGCAGCCCGAAGGCGCCGAGCGCCTTGAGCAGCCCGTCGTGGATCCGCCAGCCGACCAGCAGCGCGACCAGCGCCAGCACGACCAGCGTGAAGGCGGTCTGGCACAGGTCGGCGAGGGTGCGGCCGACCAGCACCGCGGAGCGGGCCATCGGCAGCGAGCGGAAACGGTCCACCAGGCCCTTGGTCATGTCCTCCGCGATGCCGGCCGAGGCGCCGGCGACGGCGAAGGTGACGGTCTGGGCGAAGATGCCGGCCATCAGGAACTGGATGTACGTGTGGGAGCTGGAACTCGCCCCGGGGATCTTGATCGCCCCGCCCATGACGTACGAGAACAGCAGCACGAACATGACCGGCTGCATGAGCCCGAACACCACGATCTCGGGGATCCGGGACATCCTGCGCAGGTTGCGCTTGGCGACCACCCAGGAGTCGTGCAGGGTCGCGGACAGGCCCCGGCGGGGCGTCGGCATGGCCGCGCCGATGGCGTGCTCGGTGGCGGTGCTCATCTCAGCGCTCCGTTCCGGCCGCGACGGCCTGCTGCTGGTCGGGCCCCTGGCCCCCGCCGTCCGCGCCGTCGCCCGAGGAGCCGCGGCCGCGACCGCCCCGGCCGCGGCCCTTGGCAGCGCCGCCGTCCTCCTCGACCGACTCGGCGACGTGGCCGGTGAGGGTGAGGAAGACGTCGTCCAGGGTCGGACGGCGCAGGCCGATGTCGTCGATCTCGATGCCCCGGCCGTCCAGTTCGCGGATCACGTCGGCGAGCACCCGGGCGCCGCCGCTGACCGGCACGGTGATCCTCCGGGTGTTCTTCTCCACCGCGGGTTCGCCCAGCGCGTACCCGGACAGGGCCGCGACCGCGTCCGTGACCAGGCCCGGGTCGTGCACCACGACCTCGATCCGCTCGCCGCCGATCTGCGCCTTGAGCTGGTCGGCGGTGCCCCGGGCGATCACCCGGCCGTGGTCGACCACGGCGATGTCGTGGGCGAGCCGGTCGGCCTCCTCCAGGTACTGGGTGGTGAGCAACAGCGTGGTGCCCTGCTCGACCAGGGTCTCGATGACCTCCCAGAGCGCGAGCCGGTTGCGCGGGTCGAGCCCGGTGGTCGGCTCGTCCAGGAACATCACCGGCGGCCGGACGACCAGCGCGGCGGCGAGGTCGAGGCGGCGGCGCATGCCTCCGGAGTAGGTCTTGGCGGTGCGGTCCTTGGCCTCGGTGAGGTTGAACCACTCCAGCAGCTCCAGCGCGCGGGCCTTCGCGCTGCGGGTGCTCATCTGGTAGAGCTCGCCGACCATGGTGAGGTTCTCGAAGCCGGTCAGGTATTCGTCGACCGCCGCGTACTGGCCGGACAGCCCGATCCGGCTGCGGACCTCGTTGGGGTGCTTGAGGACGTCGACTCCGGCCACCACCGCGCGGCCGGAGTCGGGACGGAGCAGGGTGGTGAGGACGCGCACGGTGGTGGTCTTCCCGGCGCCGTTCGGGCCGAGCAGCCCGAGCACCGTGCCCTCGGGGACGTCAAGGCTGACGCCGTCCAGGGCTCGTACGTCGCCGAAGGTCTTCACCAGGTTCTCGGCTTGGATGGCTGGCGCCATGGCCTGCCTCATCTCCTCGGACGAATGGAGCGATCTGTCCCACTTTGCCCCCCGTTCGGGCGCATGGGCGACTCGGTTCTCGGCCACCGACACAGAACGCGATGTATCGCGATCATGGCAACTCGCGATACATCGCGTCAAGCGAATTCGAGGAACCGCCCGCGGGGGCTCAGCCGGAGACCACGTACCCCGCGTCCCGCAGCTCCCCCACCACCAGCGCGCAGTGCTCCGGCCCCTTGGTCTCCAGGTGCAGGTCCACCTCGACCTCGGTGAGCCCCAGCCGCGGGTCGATCCGCACGTGCGCGACGTCCAGCACGTTGGCGTCCACCGCGGTCAGCACCCCCAGCAGGTCCGCCAGCGAGCCCGGCTTGTCCGCCAGCCGCACCCGCAGCGACAGGTAGCGCCCGGCCGCCGCCAGGCCGTGCCGAAGCACCCGCTGCATCAGCTGCGGGTCGATGTTGCCGCCGGAGAGCACCGCCACCACCGGGCCCTCGAACGAGTCCGGCTGTTCCAGCAGCGCCGCGATCGGGGCCGCCCCGGCCGGTTCGACCACCAGCTTGAGCCGCTCCAGACCGAGCAGCAGGGCCCGGGACAGCGCGTCCTCGGAGACCGTGCGGATGCCGTCCGCCAGCGTGTTGACCACCTCGAACGGGATGTCCCCGGGGCGCCCGACCATGATCCCGTCGGCCATCGTGGCGAAGTGCTCCAGCGAGACCGGACGCCCGGCCGCCAGCGAGGGCGGGTACGCGGCCGCGGCCGCCGCCTGCACCCCGACCACCCGGACGTCCGGCCGCAGCGGCTTGACCGCCGCCGCGATCCCGGCCAGCAGCCCGCCGCCGCCCACCCCGACCAGGATGGTGCGCACCTCGGGGCACTGCTCCAGGATCTCCAGACCGACGGTCGCCTGGCCGGTGACCACGTCCCAGTGGTCGAAGGGGTGGATGAACACCGCGCCGGTCGCCTCCGAGTACCGCTGCGCGGCCTGCAGCGCCTCGTCCACGGTGGCGCCGTGCAGCCGGACCTCGGCGCCGTACTCCCGGGTGGCGGCGACCTTCGGCAGCGGCGCCGCGACCGGCATGAACACGGTCGAGCGCACCCCCAGCAGCGAGGCCGCCAGGGCCACCCCCTGGGCGTGGTTCCCGGCGCTCGCCGCGACCACCCCGCCGGCCCGCTGCACCGGCGAGAGCCCCGCGATCCGCACGTACGCCCCGCGCAGCTTGAAGGAGCCGGTGCGCTGGAGGTTCTCGCACTTGAGGTGGACCGGCGCGCCGATCAGCCCGGACAGGTGCCGGCTCCCCTCCATCGGGGTCACCCGGGCGACCCCGGCGAGCATCTTCTGGGCACCGCGGACGTCGTCGAGGGTGATCGGCCAGTTGTGCATGAGCCCAGCGTAGGTCCGCCGCCGCGGCCAACCCGGGACGTCGGGCCTGTTCCCGGGCCCGCTCCGCCCGCGTACGCTGCTGCTTCTGAGCTTCTCTCACCGCATGACGATCGTGAGCCGCGATGACGACGACCTCGCCCCAGGCCACCGACCGAACCGAGCCCGTGCACACCCAACTCCAGTACCAGCTGGCGGTGTTCGCCCGCCGGATGGAACAGGTCCGAACCTCCGGCGGCGGCCTGGCCGCGCTGGACCGGGCCGCCTACCTGCTGCTCGACCGCCTGGAGCGGCACGGGCCGGCCAACGTCAAGGCGCTGGCCGACGCGCTCGGCGTGGACTCCTCCACGGTGACCCGCCAGGTCGCCCCGCTGGTCGCGGCCGGGCTGGTCGGCCGGGTGCAGGACCCGGCCGACCGCCGCGCGGTGCGGCTCGCACTGACCGCCTGCGGCACCGGCCGGCTCGCCGAAGTCCGGGACGGCCGGGCCGAGTTGACCCGCCGCCTGACGGCCGACTGGCCGCCCGAGGAGCAACAGGCGTTCTGCGCCCTGCTGGCCCGCTTCAACCTCGCGATGGAGTCGTACACGGCGGACCAGCAGGGTCAGTGACCCTTAGCCCAGCGCCTGGGTGAGGTCGGCCAGCAGGTCGTCGATCGACTCGATGCCGACCGAGACGCGGACCAGGTCGGCCGGCACCTCCAGCGGCGAACCGGCCGCCGAGGCGTGGGTCATCCGGCCCGGGTGCTCGATCAGCGACTCCACGCCGCCCAGCGACTCGCCCAGGGTGAACAGCCGCGCGCGGTTGCAGACCTCGACGGCCGCCTCCTCGCCGCCGGCGACCCGGAACGAGACCATGCCGCCGAAGGCCTTCATCTGCTTGGCGGCGATGTCGTGGCCGGGGTGCTCGGGCAGGCCCGGGTAGAGCACCTGGCTGACCTTGGGGTGGCCCGCCAGCAGCTCGGCGACCTTCTCCGCGTTGGAGCTGTGCCGGTCCATCCGGACGCCCAGGGTCTTGATGCCGCGCAGCACCAGCCAGGCGTCGAACGGCCCGGAGACGGCGCCCATCGCGTTCTGGTGGTACGCGACCTCCTCGCCGAGGCCCTCTTCGGCGAGCACCAGCGCACCGCCGACCACGTCCGAGTGGCCGCCCATGTACTTGGTGGTGGAGTGCACGACGGCGTCCGCGCCGAGCGCGATCGGCTGCTGCAGGTACGGGCTGGCGAAGGTGTTGTCGACCACCAGCAGCGCCCCGGCACCGTGCGCGACCTCGGCCAGCCCGGCCAGGTCGGTGATGCCGAGCAGCGGGTTGGACGGGGTCTCGACCCACACCGCGCGGGTGTTGGGGCGCAGCGCGGCGCGGACGTCGTCCAGCTTCTGGGTGTTGGCGACGGAGAACTCGACGCCCCAGCGGGTCAGCACCTTGGCGAACAGCCGGAAGGTGCCGCCGTAGGCGTCGTTGGGGATCACGATGTGGTCGCCCGGCTTGAGGATGGTGCGCAGCAGGGTGTCCTCGGCCGCCAGGCCGGAGGCGAAGGCGAGGCCGCGGGCGCCGCCTTCGAGGGCCGCGAGGCACTCCTCCAGCGCGGTGCGGGTGGGGTTGGCGCTGCGGCTGTACTCGTAGCCGCCCCGCAGGCCGCCCACCCCGTCCTGCTTGTAGGTGGACACCTGGTAGATCGGCGTGACGACGGCCCCGGTCTGGGGGTCTGCTTCCTGACCCGCGTGGATGGCGAGGGTCTCGAAGCCCTGGGGAAGCTGGTGCTCGGTCATGGCTCCGAGCCTAACGGCCGTACCGCCGTGCGCCCGCCGGAATGCCCGGACCTCCCGGACCGGATCCCCGAAGTCGGCCGGGCCGGAATCCGCGGGCCGTCCGGTGCGTTGAATCCTGGGCAACCCTCCCTACCCCGATGGAGCAGGCCGTGCTGTTCAACCGCCACAAGACCTCGCTCGTCCCCGCCGACCAGGCGCTGCCCGGCCGCCCGGCCCCGGCCTTCGCCCTGACCGAGCCGCACACCGTCCTCGGCCACCCGCTGACCGGCCCGTACCCGGAGGGGCTGGAGGTGGCCGACTTCGGGCTGGGCTGCTTCTGGGGCGCCGAGCGCACGTTCTGGCGGCTGCCCGGCGTCTGGACGACGCTGGTCGGCTACCAGGGCGGCTACACGCCGAACCCGACGTACGAGGAGGTGTGCAGCGGGCTGACCGGGCACACCGAGGCGGTCCGGGTGGTGTTCGACCCCGCGGTGGTGTCCTACGAGCGGCTGTTGAAGGCCTTCTGGGAGGCCCACGACCCGACCCAGGGCAACCGCCAGGGCAACGACGTGGGCACCCAGTACCGCTCCGCGCTGTACACCCACTCCCCCGCCCAGGCCGCCGCCGCGGTCGCCACCCGGGACGCCTTCCAGCCCGCCCTGACCGCGCTCGGTCACGGCCCGATCACCACCGAGATCGCCGAGGCCGGCCCGTTCTACCCGGCCGAGCCGTACCACCAGCAGTACCTGTCGGACGCCAAGAACCCCAACGGCTACTGCGGGCTCGGCGGCACCGGCGCCTCCTGCCCGATCGGGGTGGCCCGCACCCAGGGCTGACCGCCCGCCGCCGGACCGCCCCACCGCCGGGCCGGTCAGGGCGCCGGGCGGTGCGGGCGCCCGCTATCCGAGGTGACCGTTGCCGGGGGCGGGCGCAGACTGAAAGGGCCAGCAAGGGCGGCCCGGCCACCTGCCGGCGGCCGGGCCGTTCCTCGTGAGAGGAGTGCGTCATGTCCGGTCTGGTCCGCATGAGTTTCGAGGCTCCCGAGGAGGTCCGCCCGTTCGAGGACGGCTCGGGGGAGCTGCGGCTGGTCAATCTGGACGCCGGCCCGGTCGGCCGGGCCGTGTTCCAGCCGGGGTGGCAGTGGTCCAAGCACGTGAAGCCGATCGCGGGGACGGACAGCTGCCAGGCGGCACACCTGGGGTACGTGGTGTCCGGCCGGATGCGGATCGTCATGGACGACGGCGAGCAGGCCGACTACGGCCCGGGCGACTTCATGATCTGCCCGCCCGGCCACGACGCCTGGATCCTGGGCGACGAGCCGTGCGTGGTCGTGGACTGGCAGGGCTTCACGGACTACGCGAAG
The DNA here is from genome assembly GCF_040637885.1 of Kitasatospora sp. NPDC028055. NCBI lineage: Bacteria > Bacillati > Actinomycetota > Actinomycetes > Kitasatosporales > Streptomycetaceae > Kitasatospora > Kitasatospora sp. NPDC028055. The sequence continues at coordinate 133,506 of NZ_JBEZXE010000007.1, forward strand.
CGGTGAGCGCGACCGCCCGCCGCCTCGGGCGAACCGAGGGGCGGGCGGAGACGGCGGCGCAGAGAGTTCGGGCGGGGCGGGAGCGGATCAGACCGCGCTGCCGGCCTTCCACTCGGCCCAGCTCAGGTTCCAGCCGTTCAGGCCGTTGTCCGGGGCGACCGTCTTGTCCCCCGAGTTCCGGACCTCGACGACGTCGCCGACCATCGAGGACTTGTAGAACTTGTAGCCGTCCGTGCTGCTGTCCTGGGCGCCCTTGGCGTCCTGGAGGCCGACGCAGCCGTGGCTGGTGTTCTGCCCGCCGAAGATCGACGGCGAGGACCAGTAGTTGCCGTGGATGAAGGTGCCCGAGGTGGTGAGGCGCTGGGCGTGCGGCACGTCGGCGATGTCGTACTCGCTGCCCAGGTTGACGGTCTGCGAGTTCATCCGGGTCTGGGTGAACTGCTCGGAGATCACCATCTTGCCGCCCCAGGTGGTGTGCTCGGAGGAGCCGCCGGAGATCTTGTAGACGGCGCTGACCTGGCCGTCCGTGGTGACGGTGAGCTTCTTGGTGGCGAGGTCGGCGACGCTGGTCTGGGCCCGGCCGATGGTGAAGGCGACGTCCTTGGACTGGGTGCCGTAGACGCCCTTCGCGCCCTCGACGTCCTTGAGCCGGAGCTTGAGGGTGACCTTGGTGCCCTTGGCCCAGTACTCCTGCGGCCGGAAGTCGAGGCGGGTGCTGGAGAACCAGTGCCCGACGATCTCGACGCCCGGCTCCGCTATCACGGTGATCGCCGACTGGACGGCCTTCTTGTCCGTGATCGGCTTGCTGAAGTTGATCGAGACCGGCATGCCGACGCCGACCGTCGAGCCGTCCTCCGGGGTGAAGTAGCCGACGAAGGTGTTGGCCGGGGTCGCCGTGGTGAAGCTGGCGTTGGCGTCCGCCTCCAGCTTGTCCTTGTCGACGCCGCTGGCGGTCACGGAGTACTTGGTACCGCTGGCCGGGGCCGCGGCCGAGGTCCAGCTGGTGTTGTCGCTGGAGAGCTGGCCGGCCAGCTCCTTGCCGGTGGAGTCGGTGACCTTGACGTTGCTCAGGGTGCCGTTGGCGATGGTGACCTTGACCGGCTCGCTGAAACTGGCGCCGGTGGTGCCGTCCGCGGGGGTGACGGTGATCACGGCCGTCGAGGTCTTCGGCGCGCTGCTGCCACCGCCGGATCCCGGGGTGCCGCCGCCGTTGCCGGCGCCACCGTTGCCGGAGCCGCCGCTGCCGCCACCGCTGTTGTCGTTGCAGGCCGCGAGCAGCAGGACCGGCGCACCGATCAGGCCTGCGAGCACCCCGCGTCGGCTCCAGCTGCCTCCGGCCACCCGCCCCTGACCGTCCCGTGCCGTCACGTCGCGTCTCCCTGCTGATCATCCCGGGCAATTACGGATACAGAAACGCAATCCGGCCGCTCACGGTTCCATCACCGAAGGGTAGGCGATCGTATGAGATGACCCAACTCCCGCTGTTCATGGACAAAACACCCGGTCCGCCGACGGCGGACCGGGTGTTCACGGGTGGTCACGGCAGGAACGGCCGTTACTCGGCGGACTCCTCCACGGAGTACTCGTCCCACTCGTCGTTCTCGGGGTCGAACTCGGTCTGCGCCGACTCCCAGGTCGCCGAGGCGAGCTCCACGCCCGGGACGTCGCCGAGCAGCGCGACCGGGTCGATGAAGTGGGCGAGCGAACCCGACGGGTCCACCTCGATGGCCTCGACGGACTGGGCGCGCTCCTCGTCGTCGAGGTACTCGTCCTCGGCGACCTGCTGCAGGGCCGCGGCCTTGAGCGCGCCCTCGTCGGTGATCTCCGCGATGAGCTCGATCTTGAGCTTGACGTAGCGCGGCGCGTCGGTCGTTTCAGTGCTGGTCATGCCAGCGAGCGTACGGGAACGGCGGGCCCCCGGCGTGCACGGGAAGCCCAGGGTGCCCGGGGGAAGCGCGGCAGCGGGGCGGCAGGGAGCCGGGGCGCGGGCGGGAGGCCCGGACACACGGAGGGGGCCGGTCCTTCGGAACAGGACCGGCCCCACCGTGCTCCGAACCGGCTCCCCCACCCGGGAGCCGCGGAGCCGCGCCGTGACGGCGCGGTGATCGTCCGTGGGAGCCGCCGCACCCTGTCGACCGGCCGGAGCCGGGCAGGGTCGGGACGACGGCGCCCCCACGGAGGGGCCCCTCCCTCCGAACAACGGTCGGGGAGGGCGGACACGGCGGCCGGGTCAGGACCGTCCGACGTGACCGGAGCCGACCGCGGCCGCCGGGGAGCCGCTCCCGGTGGACCACTGCCGTCTCGCTCGGCGTCTTGCCGTTGACCACCACGATGCCGGAGCCGTGTTAACCGCGTGCTGCGGGCAGGTGACGCCGGTGTACCACTTCGCGCGTGGACGAATCCTCCGAATCCGGCCGCGGGCGGGCGGGGTGAGCGGGCGTCAGTGCGCGCCACGGGTGGTCAGGAAGCCCAGCAGGTCCTGGCGGGTGACGATGCCCTGCGGCTTGCCCTCCACCAGCACGACCGCCGCGTCGGCCTTCTCCAGCACCGTCATCAGGTTGGTGACGGTCTCGCCCGAGCCGACCACCGGCAGCGGCTTGGACATCACCTTGTCCAGCGTGTCGGTCAGCTCGATCTCCTTGGCGAAGATGCCCTCCAGCAGCAGCTTCTCCACCACCGAGCCGATCACCTCGCCGGCCATGATGTCCGGGTGCCCGGCGCCCGGGGAGACCACCGGCATCTGCGAGACGCCGTACTCGCGCAGCACCCGGACCGCCTCGGCGACCGTCTCGTTGGGGTGCATGTGGACGAACTGCGGGACGCCGCCCTGCTCGATGCCCTCCTTGCGGACCAGCACCTCGCTGATGTGGGCCTCGTCGGTGGCCGAGGGCAGGAAGCCGTAGTCGGCCATCCAGTCGTCGTTGAAGATCTTCGACAGGTAGCCGCGGCCGCCGTCCGGCAGCAGCACCACGACGACGTCGTCCGGCCCGAGCTTCTTGGCGACCTCCAGCGCGGCCACCACGGCCATCCCGCAGGAGCCGCCGACCAGCAGGCCCTCCTCCTTGGCGAGGCGGCGGGTCATCTGGAACGAGTCCTTGTCGGACACGGCGACGATCTCGTCCGCGACGCCGCGGTCGTAGGCGGTCGGCCAGAAGTCCTCACCGACGCCCTCGACCAGGTACGGACGGCCGGTGCCGCCCGAGTAGACCGAGCCCTCCGGGTCGGCGCCGATGACCTTGACCTTGCCGCCGGACGCCTCCTTGAGGTAGTTGCCGGTGCCGGAGATGGTGCCGCCGGTGCCGACGCCCGCCACAAAGTGGGTGATCTTCCCCTCGGTCTGCTCCCACAGCTCCGGGCCGGTGGAGTAGTAGTGCGAGGCCGGGTTGTCCGGGTTGGAGTACTGGTCCGGCTTCCAGGCGTTCGGGGTCTCGCGGACCAGGCGGTCGGAGACGTTGTAGTAGGAGTCCGGGTGCTCCGGGGCGACGGCGGTCGGGCAGACCACGACCTCGGCGCCGTACGCGCGCAGGGTGTTGATCTTGTCGGTGGACACCTTGTCCGGACAGACGAAGATGCACTTGTAGCCCTTCTGCTGGGCCACGATCGCCAGCCCGACGCCCGTGTTGCCGGAGGTCGGCTCCACGATCGTGCCGCCCGGCTTGAGGGCGCCCGAGGCCTCGGCGGCCTCGATCATGCGCATCGCGATGCGGTCCTTCACCGAGCCGCCGGGGTTGAAGTACTCGACCTTGGCCAGCACTGTCGCGGTGATGCCGTCGGTGACCTTGTTCAGCTTGACCAGCGGCGTGTTGCCGACCAGGTCGATGATCGAGTTGTGGTACCGCACGGGGGTCCTCCCGGTCTATGGGCATGCGAGTGCATTCGGTACTGCAAAGCCTAGGGCGTGCCACGCACCCCAGCCCTCCCTTCCCGCACTCCCCCCACCGCCGCCGCGCTCCCCCAATGGCCCACCCCGGCCCGCGCCCCGGTACTCCGGCCCTCCGCGCGGGTAAGAGCGCTGTGCAGGGATGGCCGTGTCCCCGGAGGGGACGGCACGAGGACGCGAAGGGGGCACCGGATGCCAGGGGCACAGGACTCGCGGGCCCGGGTGGCCCGTCGGATCGCCACCGCGGCGGCGTACGGCGGGGGCGGGCTCGGACTGCTCGGCGTGGGCCTGGTCGGCCTGCTGCTGACCGAGAGCAAACTCGCCGTCCAGGCCATCGGCGTCCTGGAGACCGTCCCGCCCAAGGCCGACGGCGTCTACGGCGAGGACTTCGCCGACCGCGGCGCACCGCCGCGGCCGCCGCTCGTGCTGGCCGTCCTCGGTGACTCCACCGGCGCCGGCCTGGGCGTGGCCCGCGGCCGCGAGACCCCTGGCGCGCTGCTGGCCTCCGGGCTGGCCTCGATCGCCGAGCGCCCGGTCCGGCTGGTCAACGTGGCCCGCTCCGGCGGCCGCTCGGCCGACCTCCCCGGCCAGCTGGAACGGGCCCTGCGGCACCGCCCGGACGTCGCCGTGATCATCGTCGGGGCCAACGACGTGACCCGGCACAGTCCGGCCCAGCTCGCCGTCCGCCAGCTCGGCGAGGCCGTCGCCGCGCTGCGCGCCAACGGCTGCGAGGTGGTGGTGGGCACCTGCCCGGACCTCGGGACGATCAAGCCGGTGCGCCCGCCGCTGCGCTGGGTGGCCCGGCGGCTGAGCCGCCAGCTGGCCGCCGCGCAGACCATCGCGGTGGTGGAGGCCGGCGGGCGCACCGTCTCGCTGGGCTCGCTGCTCGGCCCGGAGTTCGCCGGCCGCCCGGAGATGTTCGCCGCCGACCGCTACCACCCCTCGGCCCAGGGCTACGCCACCGCCGCGATGGCCGTGCTGCCCTCGGTCTGTGCCGCGCTGGACCTGTGGCCGGAGGAGGAGCGCCCGAGCGCCGCCCGCCCCGGCGGGGCGGCATCGCCGGGCGAGACGGTGCTGCCGGTCGCGGTGGCCGCCGCCGCCGCGGCCGGCCGGGCGGGCACCGAGGTCGCGGCCGTGGACCCGGAGGGCCCGGGCCGGCGCTGGGCGCTGCTGCGCCACCGGCTGCGGGTCGGCCCGGACGCGGTCCGGGAGCCCGGCCCGGTGCCCGGGAACACGTCGGCCAGCTCACACACCGGGGCCGGTGACGACTGAGCTACCAAGCGGTAGCTTTCCTCCCGGACCGCCAGGTCCGCCGTCACCCAGCGAGGAGCCTGCAATGCCCGAAGCCGTCATCGTCAGCGCCGCCCGTTCGCCGATCGGCCGGGCCTTCAAGGGCTCCCTCAAGGACGTCCGCCCGGACGACCTGACCGCCCACATCATCCAGGCCGCCCTGGCCAAGGTCCCGCAGCTCGACCCGCGCGAGATCGACGACCTGATGCTCGGCTGCGGCCTCCCGGGCGGCGAGCAGGGCCACAACCTGGCCCGCATCGTGGCCGTGCAGATGGGCATGGACTACCTGCCCGGTGCCACCATCACCCGCTACTGCTCCTCCTCGCTGCAGACCACGCGGATGGCACTGCACGCGATCAAGGCCGGCGAGGGCGACGTCTTCATCTCGGCCGGCGTCGAGACCGTCTCGCGCAGCGTCAAGGGCACCTCGGACGGCATGCCCGGCACCACCAACCCGCTCTTCGACGAGGCCCAGGCCCGCACCGCCAAGCGCGCCGAGGAGGGCGGCGGCGAGTGGCACGACCCGCGCGTGGACGGCCTGCTGCCGGACGCCTACATCGCGATGGGCCAGACCGCGGAGAACCTGGCCGCGCTCAAGGGCATCACCCGCGCCGACCAGGACGAGTTCGGCGTCCGCTCGCAGAACCTCGCCGAGGCCGCCATCAAGGCCGGCTTCTGGGCGCGCGAGATCACCCCGGTCACCCTGCCGGACGGCACCGTGGTCAGCACCGACGACGGCCCGCGCGCCGGCGTCACCCTGGAGGGCGTCTCCGGCCTCAAGCCGGTCTTCCGCCCCGACGGCACCGTCACCGCCGGCAACTGCTGCCCGCTGAACGACGGCGCGGCCGCGCTGGTCATCATGTCCGACACCAAGGCCCGCGAGCTCGGCATCACCCCGCTCGCCCGGGTGGTCTCCACCGGCGTCAGCGCCCTCTCCCCCGAGATCATGGGCTACGGCCCGGTCGAGGCCTCCAAGCAGGCGCTCCGGCGGGCCGGCCTGACCATCGACGACATCGACCTGGTCGAGATCAACGAGGCCTTCGCCGCCCAGGTCATCCCGTCCTACCGCGACCTCGGCATCGACCTGGACAAGCTGAACGTCAACGGCGGCGCCATCGCCGTCGGCCACCCCTTCGGCATGACCGGCGCCCGGATCACCACCACGCTGATCAACTCCCTGCAGTGGCACGACAAGCAGTTCGGTCTGGAGACCATGTGCGTCGGCGGCGGCCAGGGCATGGCGATGGTCATCGAGCGCCTCAGCTGACGCTCCCCGCACGCTCCGAAGGGTCTGGACCACCCATTTGGAGTGACCGTGCGTAATTGAGGGCCGGATCACACCGAGAGGTCGATCCGGCCCTCTTCGCGGTCGTTTCCGGTCCGGAGATCGACACTGCGGAGCGGATCAACTCCACTGCGTAGAACGGTGTTACCTAACAATTTGGGGACAAGAGCGAAAGTCCCGGACGAATTAGACATTCGCCACTGCGGTAACAGCCCCGGATGGGGCAGTGTGGACACGTAACCCCGTTCCGCTCCTCGCTAGGAGTACGTTCCGTGAGCGCCGTCTACACCATCCTGCTGCTGATCCTGATCACCGTGTCGACCGCCGTGCTGCTGCGCCTCCGGGGCATCTCCCGGCGGCTGGACGCACAGGCAGCGGCCCCGGCCGGGCCCGCGCCGGTGGACGAGGCCGCGATACGCCGGGCCGTCGCCGAGGCACTGGCCGCCGACCGCGAGCGGGAGATCACCGAGGCCCGGGCGTTCTGGGCCGAGCAGGAGGCCCGGGCGGCCGAGGACGCCCCGCTGTTCGACTCCCCGTTCCCCGGGGCGCCCTTCACCGAGGCGCTGGCCGGCACCGACGAGTGGCCGCTGTTCTTCCCCCGCCCCACCGGCCCGCAGGACGCCGCCGACAACGCCGGGACGATGGACCCGGAGTTCGGCGAGGCGCTGCGCTCCGCGCTGGAGGACCTGATCACCGAGGGCGGCACCGGCCCGGCCGAGCCGGGCACCGAGGGCGGCACCCCGCTGCGCCCCGGCCACCCGGTCGGCGAGACCGCCCCGGACGCCCGCGCCCGCCGCGAGGCCGACCTGCTGGCCACCGGCCTGGAGGCCGGACTGCTGGACGCCGAGCCGCTCGTCGAGGAGGCCCCGGTCGCCGCACCCGACCCGCGCCGCCACCCCTCCCACCCCGACTTCGTGCCGAGCCAGGCGCCCTCGCGGGAGTGGACCGACACCCGGCTCGCCGCCCTCGCCGAGGAGGCCGTCGCCCTGACCGACGTCCGCCCGGGCCCGCTCGGCACCCTGGACGTGTACGCCTTCGCCGACGGCACCACGCTGTGCGTGGCCCCGGGCGACCGGGAGGCCGCCTACCGGCTGATCGACGCGGTCCGTGCCGGTGAGCACGTCCGACTGCTCGGCGGCTCGCGCTTCTCCGGCTCCTACTCGCTGACCTTCTCCACCGACGAGGAGGCCGTCTACGTGCTCGCCGACCGGGTGGTCGCCAGCATCTGACCAGGCCTCAGCCACGCAGCAGGACCGAAGGCCGCCCGGGTCACGGGGTTACCGACCCGGGCGGCCTTCGACGTGTCCGGCTCCGAAAACGTGCCCGGGGAACCCGCTCCGGGCACGTACTCAGGAACCCCGCTCCGGGGGTCAGGCGCAGAGCCCGGCCGTCTCCCGCACCGCGGCCACCGCCCCGGCCAGCAGCTCGCCCACCGCCACCGGCCCGTCCGGCAGCGCCACCTCGGCCCCCTCGGGCAGCGCCGCGAGCGCGGCCGCCAGGTCGTGCCCGGCGACGGCCAGCTGGTCCCCCGCCGCGAAGGCCCCGGCGTCCGGGAACTCCCGCTCCGGCCCGCCCTCCGCGGCCAGCGCCAGCGCGGCCAGCCGCCGGGCCAGCGCCAGCACGGCCGCCGCCCGCGAGGCGTGCCCGGGCACGGCGCCCAGCAGCTTGCTCTGCGGCAGCGAGCGGAAACGATCCGCCAGTCCGTCGACGGCTACGACCAGGGGCTGTACGTCATGCATGCACAGGAGCCTAACCAAAACGCCGCCGGGCCCCGGAGCAGCGAGTGCTCCGGGGCCCGGCGGCAGTGGGTGGCGAGGACGGGAGGTGCGTCAGTCGTCGCCGCGCAGAACGGCGATCAGGCGCAGCATCTCGAAGTAGATCCACACCAGCGAGAAGGTGAGCCCGAAGGCGGCCCGCCAGGACTCCTCCTGCTGCGCACCCCGGGCGATCGCCTGCTCGATCTCGGTGAAGTCCATCGTCAGGTAGAACGCGCCGAGGGCGACGCCGACCAGACCGACCACCAGGCCCAGCGGACCGGACCAGGTGCTCAGGCCCCCGCCGGCCATCGACGCGATCCAGTTGATCAGCAGCAGGACCGAGAAGCCCAGGCCGACCGCGTACCCGATCCGGGCGTACTTCGGGGAGACCCGGAGTCGGCCGCTCTTGTAGACGAAGAGCGTCGCACCGGAGACCGCCGCCGTGCCCAGCACCGCCTGAATCGCGATGCCTTCCATCAGGGTGTTGAGGTAGTGCGAGATCGCGCCGAGGAAGAAGCCCTCGAATGCCGCGTAGACCAGCACCAGCGCGGGGCTGATCTTGTTACGGAACTGGATGACCAGACCGACGATCATGGCGACCAACGCGGCGCCCACTGCGGGGCCGAAGCTCCCGTACGGCAGCGTGAACCACGCCACCGCACCGCCCGCGAGCACGGTCAGCAGCGAGATCGCCGTGCGGGCGACCACGTCGTCGAGCGTCATCCGCTCGGTGGCCCCGGGGCCGGCCGACGGCCCGTTGTACATCTGGTAGAGCTGCTCGTCCGTCAGCGGGCCCTGCCCCTGCGGCTGGGCGTAGGGCGTGCCCGCGTACGGGTTGCCGTGCTGGCCCCCGGCCTGCGCGGTGCCACCGAACCCCGCGTAGCCGGGCTCGCGGGTGAAGGACCCCTCCCGCGAGAAGACCGGGTTGCTGCTTCTCATGTGCTCATTCCCTCCGTGGCGGCACTGCACCGCCCAGGCACCAGGGTAATGGCTTGGCAAAAATTCCGGGATACGCCGCGAGGAGGATCCGGTGAACGACTCCCGGCGGGGACGCCGGAGGCGCCCCCGCGGGTCGTTGCGGTGCCCGGAGCCGGACTCGAACCGGCACGGCCTCGCGGCCAAGCAGTTTTAAGCTGCCCGTGTCTGCGTTCCACCATCCGGGCGTCCTGCGAACCACCCCTGAGACTAGTCGCCCGGCTCACCCTTTCGCATGTTCCCAGCCCGGGAAGTTGTCATGTTTCCTTGCCATCTGACGAACAGTTCGGGATTCGGCCACGAAGCACGGTGATTCCGGCCACCGCACCGTCCTCAGGGTTCCCGTCATACCGCAGGAGGAGGGTCCGGCACCTCCGTACGCCCAGCGGGGGTCAGGCCAACCGTTCGAGGGAGCGACGCAAAACCATGATCACGTAGCGGAGCATGGAGGGACCAATCAGCAAACCAGCAAGGAGCTCCCCCGTGACCACGCCGACCGCAACCGCCGTCCGTACCGGCCGGGCGGCCGCCCGCGCCACCGGTCTGAACAAGGTCTACGGGGAGGGGGAGACCCGGGTCGTCGCCCTGGACAACGTCAGCGTCACCTTCCCCCAGGGCGAGTTCACCGCCATCATGGGCCCCTCCGGCTCCGGCAAGTCCACCCTCATGCACTGCATGGCCGGCCTGGACACCGTCTCCTCCGGCTCCACCACCATCGGCGACACCGAACTCGTCGGCCTCAAGGACAAGCAGCTCACCCAGCTGCGCCGCGACCACATCGGCTTCATCTTCCAGGCCTTCAACCTGCTGCCGACGCTGACCGCCCTGGAGAACATCACCCTGCCGATGGACATCGCCGGCCGCAGGGCCGACCAGGCCTGGCTCGACCGCGTCGTCGACACCGTCGGCCTCTCCGGCCGCCTCAGCCACCGCCCCTCCCAGCTCTCCGGCGGCCAGCAGCAGCGCGTCGCCTGCGCCCGCGCCCTCGCCGGAAAGCCCGACATCATCTTCGCCGACGAACCCACCGGCAACCTCGACTCCCGCTCCGGCGCCGAGATCCTCTCCTTCCTGCGCAACTCCGTGCGCGAACTCGGCCAGACCGTCGTCATGGTCACCCACGACCCCGTCGCCGCCTCCTACGCCGACCGCGTCGTCTTCCTCGCCGACGGCAAGATCGTCGACGAACTCCACACCCCCACCGCCGACACCGTCCTGGACCGCATGCGCCGCTTCGACGCCAAGGGCCGCACCAGCTGAGCCAGCGAGCCGACCGAAGCCCTCGAACCTCCCCAGGACACCTCATGTATCGCACCGCACTGCGCAACGTGCTGGCCCACAAGGGCCGACTGCTGATGACGGCGCTGGCCGTCATGCTCGGCACCGCCTTCGTCGCCGGCACCATGGTCTTCTCCGACACCTTCGGCAAGGCCCTGCGCGACAGCAACTCCAAGAGCTACTCGGACGTCGCCGTCCAGGTCGTGGACCGCGCGGCCGGCCCCGGCGCCTCGACCAGGCACAAGGGCGAGGCCGGCGCCGGACTCACCGACGACATCGTCCAGCAGCTGGCCGGGCTGCCCGGCGCGGCGAGCGCGCGCGGCGTGGCCGGCGGCTTCACCGGGGTCGCCGACAAGCAGGGCAACCTGATAGGCCAGGTCTGGTCGGCCAAGGGCGCCAACTTCGCCCCCGGCCAGGACGGCCGGGACCCGCGCTACCCGATGACCGAGGGTCAGGGGCCGAAGAACGCCAAGGAGGTCGCCCTCGACCGCAGGACCGCCGAGAAGGCGGGCTACAAGGTCGGCGACACCGTCCGGGTGGCCGCCAACGGTCCGGTGATCGAGGCGAAGCTCACCGGCGTCTTCACCACCGACGACCCGGTGGTGAACACCGGCGGCACGCTCACCCTGTTCGACAAGGCCACCGCCCAGCAGACCCTGCTGGAGCCGGGCCGCTACAGCAGCGTCGTGCTCACCGCCAAGCCCGGCACCTCCCAGGAGGCGCTGCTCGCCGAGGTGGAGTCGAAGGTCCCGGCCGCCCAGAAGTTCGACGTCGAGACGGGCGCCAAGCTGCAGGCGGACGAGCAGGAGCAGATCACCAAGGGCACCGACAGCATGCGCACCATGCTGCTGGTCTTCGCCTTCATCTCGCTCTTCGTCGGCATCTTCATCATCGCCAACACCTTCACCATGCTGGTCGCCCAGCGCACCAAGGAGCTCGCGCTGCTGCGGGCGATCGGCGCCAGCCGCAAGCAGGTGACCCGCTCGGTGCTGATCGAGGCGCTGCTGATCGGTGCCGTCTCGGCGGCGGCCGGTCTGCTGGCCGGGATCGGGATCGGCGCCGGGATGCAGTCGCTGATCGGCTCGCTGGACGAGAACATGCCGAGCGGCGCGCTGGTGATCCAGCCGATGACCGTCGTGGTGACCCTCGTGGTGGGCGTCCTGGTGACGGTCCTGTCCGCCCTGCTGCCGGCCGTGCGGGCCGCCCGGATCGCGCCGGTGGCGGCGATGAGCAGCGGCGACCAGCCGACCAGTCAGAAGAGCCTGGTGGTCCGCAACACCATCGGTTCGGTGCTCGCCGGCGGCGGCCTGGCGCTGATCGCCTACGGCGCCTCCACCGGCGACGACAGCGGCCGGATGCCGGTCGGCGCGGGTGCCTTCCTGGCCCTGATCGGCGTGTTCGTGCTGCTTCCGCTGCTCTCCCGCCCGGTGGTCGCCCTGGTCGGCCCGCTGCTGCGGGGGCTGGGCGGCACTCCCGGCAAGCTCGCCCAGCAGAACGCGGTGCGCAACCCGCGCCGCACCGCGGCCACCGCCGCCGCGCTCACCATCGGACTGACCCTGGTCAGCGGTCTGACCGTGATCGGCACCTCGGTGGGGGACACCATCGACCGGGCCGTGACCAAGTCGATGAAGGCCGACTACATCGTCTCGACCGCCAACAACATGAGCCTGTCCGGGCAGGTGGCCGCCCAGATCGCCAAGGCGCCCGGGGTGGCGGCCTCCTCGCCGATGACCGACTCCACCTGGAAGCTCGACGGCAGCTACAAGGACATCACCGGGCTGAACCCGGCCGTCCTGGACCAGATCGCCGACATCAAGCTGACCAGCGGTTCCGCCGCGGCCCTCGGCAAGGGCCAGCTGCTGGTGGACCAGGACGTCGCGACCAAGTTCCACGTCACCACCGGCTCGACGATGGAGGTGTCCTACCCGGACGACTCCACCGGCCGGCTCACCGTCGGCGGCGTGTACGAGAACGGCGGCGTGCTCGGCTCGGTCCTGCTGGCCGACAGCGAGGTCGCCAAGCACGACCCGAAGCCCGACATCCGCCAGGTCCTGGTCAAGGGCAAGGACGGCGCCACCGCCGGGCTCAAGCAGTCGATCAAGGACGCCACCGGCGCCAACCCGGTGATCGAGGTCAAGTCCAAGCAGGACGTCCGGGACGAGTTCAGCCAGGTCATCACCTTCGCGCTGAACCTGATGTACGGCCTGCTGGGCATGGCGGTCCTGATCGCCGTCCTGGGTGTGATCAACACCCTGGCCATGTCGGTCTTCGAGCGCAAGCGCGAGATCGGGATGCTGCGGGCGATCGGCCTGGACCGCAGCGGCATCAAGCGGATGGTCCGGCTGGAGTCGGTGGTGATCTCGCTCTTCGGCGCCGGGATCGGCCTGCTGCTCGGCTGCTTCATCGCCTGGGCGATCAACGGGACGCTCAAGTCCAGCCTGAGCGGGCTGACCACCGTCCTGCCGTACGGCCAGTTGGCGCTGTTCCTGGGCCTGGCCGGGCTGGTCGGCCTGGTGGCCGCGATCTGGCCGGCCCGCCGGGCCGCCAAGCTGGACATCCTGTCGAGCATCAAGACCGACTGACGCCCCGTCGGCCGGGTCCGCCCGCCGCCGCCCGCCCCCGGTCGCACCCGCGACCGGGGGCAGGCCCGCTCCTGCGCACAGCAGGAGCCGCCACGGGGCACAGCAAGAGCCCCTGCCGGAGGGTTCTCGGCAGGGGCTCCACTACTGCTGTACTCCGCCCGGTCGCACGGCCGGCTGAGCACCACGGAGGTCGTGGTCCGGCGACACTGCCGGGCGGAGGGCCTCCGACTCATACCCCGGCGCTCCCACACCGGGGTCCAGTCGCTTACTTGCTGGCGAGCTCCTTGTCGGCGGCCGGCTTGGCGGCCTCGACGGGCTTGGTGGGCGGCGTGACCTCCTGGATCGGAAGCTGCGGGTTCTCCATCTGGGAGAGGCCGACCGCTTCGCGCTTGAGGAACATCGCGAGGGTCCAGTCGGTGAAGACGCGGACCTTGCGGTTGAAGGTCGGGACCATCGCGCCGTGGTACAGGCGGTGGAACCACCAGGCCGGACGGCCCTTGAGCTTGTACTTGCCGAAGAGGATCGCCACGCCCTTGTGCAGGCCGAGACCGGCGACCGCACCCAGGTTCTTGTGCTTGTACTCCTTCTGCGGGAAGCCCCGCATGCCGGAGATCACGTTGTCACCGAGGACGACGGCCTGGCGGCAGGCGTGCTGGGCGTTCGGCGGGCACCAGGCGCCCTCGCCGGCGGCGAGGTCCGGGACCTGGGCGTTGTCGCCGGCGGACCAGACGTAGTCGAAGCCCTGGACCTGGAGGGTCGGCGCCGTGTCGACGTGGCCGCGCGGGCCCAGCGGCAGGCCGAAGTTGGCCAGCACCGGGTTCGGCTTCACGCCGGCCGTCCACACGATGGTGGCGGCGTCCATCTCCAGGCCGTTCTTCAGCACGACGTGGCCGTCGACGCAGGAGTCCATCGAGGTCTCGATGTAGACCTCGATGTCGCGCTCCTCGAGCTTCTCCTTGGTCCACAGACCGAGGTCCGGGCCCATCTCGGGGAGGATGCGGTTGGCCGCCTCGACCACGACGAAGCGCATGTCGTCGCGGCTGACGGTCTTGTACAGCTTGGCCGCGTCGCGGGCCATGTCCTCGACCTCGGCGACCGTCTCGATGCCGGCGAAGCCGCCGCCGATGACGACGAAGGTCAGGGCCTTGCGGCGGACCTCCTCGTCCGAGGTGGACTCGGCCTTGTCGAGCTGGGCCATGACGTGGTTGCGGAGGCCGATGGCCTCCTCGACCGTCTTCATGCCGATGCCGTTCTCCGCCAGACCCGGGATCGGGAAGGTGCGGGAGACCGAGCCGGTCGCGACGACCAGGTACTCGAAGGGCAGCTCGTAGCTGTCGCCGGCCGCCGGCTGGATGGTCGCGACCTTGCGGGCGTGGTCGATGCCGGTGACGGACCCGGTCAGCACCTCCGCCTGCTTGAGGGTCTTGCGCAGCGGCGCGACGAGGTTGCGGGGCGCGACGTTGCCGCCGGCCGCCTCGGGGAGGAAGGGCAGGTACGTCATGTACGACCGCGGGTCGACGACCGTGACGGTCGCTTCGCCGTAACGCATCTTCTTGAGGATGCGCATCGCGGCATACAGGCCGACGTAACCACCGCCGACAATGAGGATGCGAGGACGCTCCGTGGTGCTCATATCCGAAAGTATCCAGCACCGTCCGGAGCAGCCTTCGTGAGCCCGGTCACAAGCTCATGGACACCCCGTGCTACACTCCGCGCCCACAAAAACCGGCCCGGCGCACCGGCTCACGACCCTCGACAGCCCCCCGCGAACGTGCGCCGGAGCACTACCCGGCTGAGCAGCAACGATCCGTACAGCGCCCGGGTTCCCGCTCGTGATTTCGATTTTCAAACCTCGGACGAGCCCTGACCTGCGATCCAAGGGGCCGTTCGACCGGAGGGCCTTCGGTCTCACAATTCGGGCGTAGCGGGCCACGGGGTGCGACGAAAGGCTGGATCGCCATGTGAAGAAATTCACGAAGGTTCTCGCACGCACCCGGGCGTGCCCCGGCCCCGGCACCCCGAAAGGGGCGTCGGGGCCGGTGGGGTAAGGCCTGAGGGTGGTCAGGAGGCCGTACTCCAGGCGATGCCGTCCAGGATGTCGTGCTCGCTCACGACCACCTCGGCGGCGCCGGTGCGGTCCATGATCTCCAGCAGTTCCAGCGCGCCCGCCGCGATCACGTCCACCCGGCCCGGGTGCATCGACGGGATGGCCGCGCGCTCGGCGTGGGTGGCGGCCAGCAGCTCGCGGGCGATCTCGGCGACCCGCTCGCGGCTGATCCGGGAGTGGTGGATCCGCTCCGACTGGTACGCGGGCAGGTCCTGGGCGATCGCGGACACCGTGGTGACCGTCCCGGCCAGGCCCACCAGGGTGGCCGCACCGGTCAGCGGGACGACCTCCTCGGCCTTGTCCAGCTCGGCCCGCACGTGCGCCCGGGCCTCGGCGATCTGCTCCTCGGAGGGCAGTTCGGCGCCGCCGAAGTGCCGCTCGGTCAGCCGCACGCAGCCGATGTCCACCGAGCGCGCCGCCTGGACCTCCGCCCCGCCGAGCACGAACTCGGTGGAGCCGCCGCCCAGGTCGAAGACCAGGTAGGGGGCGGGGAACTGCCCGCCGGCCAGCTCCTTGGTGGCACCGACGAAGGACAGGTGCGCCTCCTCCTCGCCGCTCACCACCTCGGGCTCGACGCCCAGGATGTCGCGCACGCCCTTGACGTACTCGTCGCTGTTCTCGGCGTCCCGGGAGGCGCTGGTGGCGACGAAGCGGGTGCGCTCCGGGCCGACGCCGAAGCCCGCGATGACCTCCCGGTACTCCCGGCAGGCGGCGAAGGTGCGCTCCAGCGCGTCCGGGTGCAGCCGGCCGGTGCGGTCGACGCCCTGGCCCAGCCGGTTGATGATCATGCGGCGGTCGAGGTCGGTGATCTCGCCCGTCTCCGGGTCCAGGTCGGCGACCAGCAGCCGGATCGAGTTGGTGCCGCAGTCGATCGCGGCCACCCGGGTCGTGCTCACTCGGACTCCTGCTCCGCCGCCGCGTCCTGCGCCGCCGCGGCTTCCTGACCCGCCGTGGTCTCCTCGGCGGCGCGCTTCTTCGCCGCCCGCTCGGCGGCCTTCTGCTGCTTGGCCGCGATCACGGCCTCGTGGTCCTGGTCCTTGGCGCGGTTGCGGGCGACCCGCTCACCGGCGGCCTGGACCTCGGCCGGGGAGACGCACGGGCCCTTGGCCCACCAGTCCTCCAGCATGCCGATCGCCTCGTCGCCGAGCGGGTTGACGCCCTCTCCGGCCGCCAGCGAGTGGCCGACCAGCACGTGCAGGCACTTCACCCGGTCCGGCATGCCGCCGGCGCTCGGGAAGCCCTCCAGCACCTCGATCGCGTCACGCCGGGCGATGTAGTCCTCGTGCGCCTTCTGGTAGGCGGCGGCCAGCTCCGGGTCCTCGGCGAGCCGGGCCGTCTGATCCTTCATCACACCCTCCGCCTCCAGGGTGCCGATCAGCGAGGCGGCCTTGGGGCAGGTCAGGTAGTACAGCGTCGGGAACGGCGTGCCGTCCGGCAGCCGGGGGGCCGTCTCCACGACGTCGGGGTTGCCGCAGGGGCAGCGGTGCGCCACGCCGCGCAGGCCGCGCGGCACCCGGCCGAGCTGGGCGGCGATGGCCGCGACGTCGGCGTCGGAGACGGCGGGGTGGTTCTCAGTGGTCATGGGGGGTGGGGTCTCCAACGGAGGACGGGGGGAGCGGACGGGGTGCGGCGGGAGCCAGCGCGACGGTGTCGGCGGCGTCCACCGAGTCCCAGATGCTGGTGTACCAGGGCTTGGCGGCCTTCGCCGGGCCGGCGGCCGCGTCGGCGGCGGGAGCGGCCGAACCGGCCGGGGCGGAGGGCTGGGCGGCTGGACCGGCCGGGTCCACCGCGATGTACGGGGTCTCCCCCGGCACCGCGTAGTGCAGCCGGGCGCGGGCCTGCGCCTTGACGTACTCCGGGTCCTGCCAGCGTGCCTTGTCCCGGCGCAGCTGGTCGACCTGCTGGCGCGCGTGGTCGGCCTTCGCCCGCTGGGCGGAGATCTCGGCGCGCTGGGAGATGAACTGCCGCGTCGGGTAGGCCAGGATCGCCACCAGCGAGCAGAGCACCAGGACCAGGACGGTCGCCCGGCTCGTGAACCGAGGCCGGGCCGCCAAGCCCGGGATCCTCCAGCCAGCCATCTCCCGTATCCCCTCCTGGTCGCGACGGTGCCCCGCCGTCCACCCTACGGGGTGAGCGGCGGGGCACCGGTCAGGCGTGCGCTACCGGGGGCCTCGGGCCCCCGGCGGCCGGGCCGGACGTCGCCCGGCCCGGGCGTGCTCAGCCCTCGTGCTTGAACCGCGGGAAGGCGCCGCGGCCGGCGTACTCGGCGGCGTCGTCGAGGATCTCCTCGATGCGCAGCAGCTGGTTGTACTTGGCGACGCGCTCGGAGCGGGCCGGGGCACCGGTCTTGATCTGGCCGCAGTTGGTGGCGACGGCCAGGTCGGCGATGGTGACGTCCTCGGTCTCGCCGGAGCGGTGCGACATCATGCAGCGGTAGCCGTTGCGCTGGGCCAGCTCGACGGCGTCCAGGGTCTCGGTCAGCGAGCCGATCTGGTTCACCTTCACCAGCAGCGCGTTGGCGGTGCCGGTCTCGATGCCCTTGGCCAGGCGGGCCGGGTTGGTGACGAACAGGTCGTCGCCGACCAGCTGGACCTTGTCGCCCAGCTTGACGGTCATGGCCTTCCAGCCGTCCCAGTCCGACTCGTCCAGCGGGTCCTCGATGGAGACCAGCGGGTAGGAGGCGACCAGCTCGGCGTAGTACTCGATGAGCTCGGCGGAGGTCAGCGCCTTGCCCTCGAACTGGTAGGCGCCGTCCTCGTAGAACTCGGAGGCGGCGACGTCCAGGGCGAGCGCGATGTCGCGGCCGGGCACGTAGCCGGCCTTCTGGATGGCCTCGGTGATGAGGTCCAGGGCCTCGCGGTTGCTGTCCAGGTTCGGCGCGAAGCCGCCCTCGTCGCCGAGGCCGGTGGACAGGCCGCGCTCCTTCAGCACGCCCTTGAGGGTGTGGTAGACCTCGACGCCCCAGCGGACGGCCTCGGAGAAGGACTCCGCGCCGATCGGGGCGATCATGAACTCCTGGATGTCGACGTTGGAGTCCGCGTGCGAGCCGCCGTTGAGGATGTTCATCATCGGGACCGGCAGGACGTGCGCGTTCGGGCCGCCCAGGTAGCGGAACAGCGGCAGGTCGCTGGCCTCGGAGGCGGCGTGCGCGACGGCCAGCGACACGCCCAGGATGGCGTTGGCGCCGAGCGAGGACTTGTCCGGGGTGGCGTCCAGGTCGAGCATGGCCTGGTCGATCAGGCGCTGCTCGGTGGCGTCGTAGCCGACCAGCTCGGGGCCGATCTGCTCGATGACGGCCAGGACGGCCTTCTCCACGCCCTTCCCGAAGTAGCGGTTCTTGTCGCCGTCGCGCAGTTCGAGCGCCTCGAAGGCGCCGGTCGAGGCACCCGACGGAACAGCGGCACGACCCGTGCTGCCGTCGTCGAGGCCGACCTCGACCTCGACCGTGGGGTTGCCGCGGGAGTCGAGGATTTCACGGGCTACGACGACATCGATGGACGGCACGAAGCATCTCCTTGCGGAAGCAGGGTCCGGCTGCGGGTGGTGCCGTCGGCCGGACGATTGCGGAGTCGTTACGACCAGAGCCTAACCGCCCGGGCTCCCGGGGCCACGTCGGCCTGGGCTGCGTCTCACCGTGTGGCCCGGCTACCCACCGGTAGTTCACCTGCTCGTCCCGGCGCGTCCCACCGGGGCGGGCGGACGCGGACGTAGGGGGCCGCCGGGCGCGGCCCCCTACCTGTCCAGCGTGTCGTCACCTGTCCAGCGTGTCGTCCGCCGTGGAAACGGTCCGGCTCAGCCCAGGTGCAGGACCTGGCCGGGCACGATCAGGTCCGGGTTGCCGCCGACCGTGCCGCGGTTGCCGTCGTACAGCGCCTGCCAGCCGCCGGACACGCCCTGGGCGGTGGCGATGCCCGACAGGGTGTCGCCGTCCCGGACGGTGTAGTCGTGGCCGGTCGTGGCGGCCGGGGCCTGGGCGGCCCGCGGGGCGGCGTGCTTGGGGGCGTACTGCTGCGCCGACGGGTCGGCGGGCTTCTCGGCCTGCTTCGGCGCGGCGTGCTTCGGCGCGTACTGCTGGACCGGCTTCGACTGGGCGGGCTTCGCGGCGGCCTTGGGAGCCTGCTGCTGGGCCTGCTGCTTCTGCGGCTTGGCGTCCGAGGAGGTGTCCACCTCGGCCGAGGCGCCGCCCTTGCTCAGGCCGGCCTTCTTGGAGCAGACCGGCCAGGCGCCGGGGCCCTGCGAGGCGAGGACCTTCTCGGCGACCGCGATCTGCTGCGCCTTGCTGGCCTGGTTGGCCTGCGCCGCGTACGCGGTGCCGCCGTACGCCTTCCAGGTGCTGGGGGTGAACTGGAGGCCGCCGGAGAAGCCGTTGCCGGTGTTG
The DNA here is from genome assembly GCF_040637885.1 of Kitasatospora sp. NPDC028055. NCBI lineage: Bacteria > Bacillati > Actinomycetota > Actinomycetes > Kitasatosporales > Streptomycetaceae > Kitasatospora > Kitasatospora sp. NPDC028055. The sequence goes on from NZ_JBEZXE010000007.1 coordinate 153,035, forward strand.
ATGCTCCAGTTGCCGCCGCTCTCGCACTGGGCGACGGAGTCCCAGACGGAGGCCGGGGCGGCGGAGGCACCGGTGGCGGTGAGGAGCGGCAGTGCGAGTCCGACGCCGGCCACACCTGCGACGGCGATGGCCTTCTCGGCCTGGGTGCGACGACGATGACGGCCAGTTCCAACGAACAGCATGAAGGTCCCTCTCCGCACGCCTGCGAGGTGAGCTGTCGGGTTCGGACCGGGAGGTGGCCCGGCCGCCGTCTGCGGAATCGATTCCGCGCGGGCGGCTTCACCCCGAGCCGTGGAGGAACGGCAACAAACCTGGTTCCCCCGCCCCTGCCCAGGGTTCTGGTCGGTTTCCCGTGACGCGGCGGGCAGGATTCGGCGTCCCGCGCACGAGGTCCGCAGCTGCGAACTCCACGGAGACTAGACAGATCCTCAGACGAATCACAAGCTCATATCACCGACATCACACCAGAATTACGGCCCGTGTTCGATCGCCTACCAACGGCGGGTCTTTGTCCGGTTTGATGGGCGTTCATACCGCCGCTGGTGGCCGGTTCCGGATGCCCCGTCAGCGTGTCGCCGGCTCAGGAAGGCCGTGCGGCGACCTGAGCTCCGGACTGAATTCGACCGGAAGTTCGCGCAATCCACGCATGATCAGGCCACCCCGCCAGCGCAGATTCTCCGGGCTTTCGGCCAGTCGCAGATCGGGCAGCCGGGAAAGCAGCGTGGCCAGCGCGGACCGCCCCTCCAGCCGGGCCAGCGGGGCGCCGATGCAGTAGTGGATGCCGTGCCCGAACCCCAGGTGGGGGTTGTCGCTCCGGGCCAGGTCGAGGGTGTTCTCGTCGGAGAACCTGGCCGGATCGCGGTCCGCCGCCGCCAGCACCACCAGCACCGGATCCCCGACCGGGATCTCCACCCCGCCGATGGTCAGCGGACGGGTCGCGAACCGCCAGGTCGCCAGCTCCACCGGCCCGTCGTAGCGCAGGAGTTCCTCGATCCCGGTCTCCAGCAGCGCGGTCTCGCCGCGGGCCACCGACTCCTGCAGCAGGGCCCGCTGCCCGGGATTGCGCAGCAGCGCGTACGTGCCGTTGCCGATCAGGTTCACCGTCGTCTCGAACCCGGCGAAGAGGAGGATGAAGGCCATCGCGGCGGCCTCGTTCTCGGTCAGGTGCTCGCCGTGGTCGCTCGCCCGGATCAGGCCGGAGATCAGGTCGTCCCCGAGGTCCGCCCGCTTGCGGTGGATCAGCTCCAGCAGGTACGCCCGCATCCGCTTCACCGCCCGCCCCACACCGCCGCGTTGGCCGCCCGCTTGGCCCGGCTTGGTGTGGCGCAGCATCATTCCGGCCCAGTCGCGGAAGTCGTCCTGGTCCTCGGCCGGCACGCCCAGCATGTCGCAGATCGCGTAGATGGGGAGCGGGAACGCGAACTCGTGGATCAGGTCCGCCGAACCGCGCTGCGCGAAGCCGTCGATCAGCCGGTCGGTCAGCTGCTGGACCCGCGGCTCGAACTCGGCCACCCGGCGCGGGGTGAACGCCTTCGCCACCAGGCGGCGCAGCCGGGTGTGGTCCGGCGGGTCGATGTTCAGCAGGTGGGTCATCAGGTCCGCCTGCCGCTCCCCCGGGATGCCCACCCGGCCGGTGCGGTGCGCCTGCTCGCTGTGGTGCGCCGGGTTCTTCGACAGCCGGCTGTCCGCGAGCGCCTGCCGGGCGTCCGCGTAGCGCGTCACCAGCCAGGCCTCCACCCCGCTCGGCAGCTTGGTGCGGTGCACCGGCGCGTGCTCGCGCAGCCAGGCGTAGGCGGGGTACGGGTCGGCGGCGAACTCCCAGGTGAAGAGCTGCGGGTCGGGCTGGGCGGCGGGCTGGGCGCCCTCGGGCTGAGCTGGCATGGGTCGACCGTAACCGCTGGACCGGACGGGCCCGGACCACCGGCGGACGCGCCCCCGCCACCGGCCGGAGGTCACCGCCGCGACCGGCCGGAGGTCACCGCCGCGCGAACCGTCCGTGACCGGCACGCGAGCGGGACGCCGACACTCCGTGGACGGCTCGTGGACGCCGGGTGGACAGGCCTTGGCCAGCTCTTGGCCGGGCGGCAGGCGTGAGCCTGGTCACCTGCGGGGTAATCCCTGTTGCGGAGGGTCAGGACGTGCCTACGATCCTCCGAAGTACGCGCGGGCGCCGGTGCGGTGCCGCCCGCAGGGAGGAGCTGGACCAATGACGGTCAGCGGAGCAGTCGTCGTCATCGCGGTACTCGCGGGCGGTTCGGGGGCCGACCTCGCCCGCCGGTTCACCGCGGCCGACGCCGCCGGGATGCTGATCGCCGACACCCACGTCGGCGTCGCCGAGGACCTCGCCGCCGAACTCGACCGGCCGGGCTGCCCCGTGGTCGGCGTCTCCGGCGACGTCCGCCGGCCCAGCGACGTCGCCGCCCTGGTCGACACCGCCGAGAAGCACTTCGGTCCGATCGACCTCTTCTGCGTGGCGGGCCCGAAGGGCGAGCGGATCGTCTCCCTCGCCGACCTGCCCGCCCACCTCGACCTGGAGCGCCTCGCCGAACTGGTCGTCCTGATCGGCGAGGCGATCGGCGAGCTCGTCCCGCCGCAGCGGTCCGCCTCGGAGCGCACCGCCACGGCGGCCTGAGCCGCCCCCACTACTCCGGCTTGAGCCCCTCGGCCGCGCGCACCGCCTCCCGGTAGCCGCGCGCGGCCGAGCGCAGCGCCGCGTCCACGTCCACCCCGGCGTCGTGCGCCCGCTGCACCACCGCCAGCAGCAGTCGGCCCACCGACTCCGCGGTCAGCTCCGCCGGCAGCTCGTACGGCTCGTCCGGCACCTGTGCGAAGCCCGCCCGGCGCACCCGGGACACCAGCTTCGCCGCGTACGCCAGCGCCGGCAGCCCGGCCGGGACGCCGTCCAGGACGGACTCCCGGTCCGCCTTCTCGGCCGCCTTCAACTGCTCCCAGTTCGCCTCCACCTCGGCGGCGCCCTCCGCCTCGACGTCCCCGAACACGTGCGGGTGCCGGTACACCAGCTTGTCCACGATGTCCCCGGCCACGTCGTCGACGGTGAACGGCCCGGTCGGGTGCTCCTCGGCGATCCGGGCGTGGAAGAACACCTGCAGCAGGACGTCGCCCAGCTCCTCGCGCAGCGCGTCCCGGTCCCCCTCCTCGATCGCCTCGACCAGCTCGTAGGCCTCCTCGACCAGGTACTTCACCAGGCTCTCGTGGGTCTGCTCGGCGTCCCACGGGCAGCCGCCCGGCGAGCGCAGCCGGTCCATCACCGAGGCGAGGTCCAGCAGCCGCGCACCCGGCAGGTCGTACGAGCCGGGCAGCACCTCGATCTCCGGCACCTCCCCGGCGTGCTCCACCGCGAGCCGGGCCAGCGCGTCCGTCAGCCCCGGGTCCCCGTCCGGGCCGCCCAGCCACACCGTCGGCCCCGCCCCGGCCGGCTGCCCGGTCAGCAGCCGCGCCAGCGCCGGCGCCGACCCGGCCGGCACCACCTCCACCGCCACCCCGGCCTGCCGCACCGCCGCCACCTGCGGATGCCCCTCGTCCGCCACCAGCACCCGCCCGGCCGACCGCAGCGCCTCCCAGGCCGGCCACGCCAGCAGCCCGGGGGCCACCCGGTGGGTGGTGGTCAGCAGGATCAGCTTCGCGCCCGGGGCGTCCGTCGGCACACCATTAGTCGTCACACCTCGAACCTACCCGCCGCGGGCGCCCCGGGCCCCGGCCGGTGCCGGTCAGCCGAGCGGCGGTCCCGGGCCGGGCCCGGGACCGCCGTGAACCGCTGTGGACCGCTGTGGGCCCGCCGGGGCTACTTCTTCGTCCCCGCCAGGTCGTCGAACATCGCCGACAGGAACTCGGTGCACCAGCCGAGCAGTTCGCGCCCGACCAGCGGCTTGCCGCCGATCCGGCCGGTGCTCGGCCGGGGCACCAGCAGCTGCCGGGCCGCCGCCTTGACCTGGCTGCGCGGGTAGAGCCGGTTCAGCCGCAACTGCTGGGACTCCCGCAGCTCCACCGGGCCGAAGCGGACGTTGGAGCCCTGCAGGGTGATGTCCGAGATCCCGCAGCGGCGGGCGTACAGCCGCAGGCCGGCGACCATCAGCAGGTTCTCGACCGGCTCGGGCAGCTTCCCGTAGCGGTCCGCCAGCTCGTCCCGGACCTGCTGGATGTCCGCCTCCGAGTTGACCGCCGCGATCGAGCGGTAGGCCTGCAGCCGCAGCCGCTCGCCGGGGGCGTAGTCGTGCGGCACGTGGGCGTCGACCGGCAGCTCGATCTTCACCTCCAGCGGCTCCTCCTCCGGCTCGCCGCCGTTCGCCAGCGACTCGCGGAACTCGGCCACCGCCTCGCCGACCATCCGCATGTAGAGGTCGAAGCCGACGCCCGCGATGTGCCCGGACTGCTCGCCGCCGAGCAGGTTGCCGGCGCCGCGGATCTCCAGGTCCTTCATGGCGACGTACATGCCGGCGCCCATCTCGGTGTGCTGGGCGATGGTGGCCAGCCGCTCGTGGGCCGTCTCGGTGAGCGGCTTCTCCGGCGGGTACAGCATGTACGCGTAGCCGCGCTCGCGCCCGCGCCCGACCCGGCCGCGCAGCTGGTGCAGCTGGGAGAGGCCGAAGGTGTCGCCGCGCTCGACGATCAGGGTGTTGGCGTTGGAGATGTCGATGCCGGACTCCACGATCGTGGTCGACACCAGGACGTCGAACTCCTTCTCCCAGAAGTCGACGACGACCTTCTCCAGCTGGGTCTCCCCCATCTGCCCGTGCGCGGTGGCGATCCGCGCCTCGGGGACGAGGTCCTTGAGCCGGGCGGCCGCCTTGTCGATCGACTCGACCCGGTTGTGGATGTAGAACACCTGGCCCTCGCGCAGGAGTTCACGCCGGATCGCGGCCGAGATCTGCTTCTCGTCGTACGGCCCGACGAAGGTCAGCACCGGGTGCCGCTCCTCCGGCGGGGTGGTGATGGTGGACATCTCGCGGATGCCGGTGACGGCCATCTCCAGGGTGCGCGGGATCGGCGTCGCGGACATCGTGAGCACGTCCACGTTGGCGCGCAGCTTCTTCAGCTGCTCCTTGTGCTCGACGCCGAAGCGCTGCTCCTCGTCGACGATGACCAGGCCGAGGTCCTTGAACCTGGTCTCCGAGGAGAACAGCCGGTGGGTGCCGATGACGACGTCCACCGAGCCCTCGAACAGCCCCTCCAGGACGGCCTTGGCCTCACTGTCGGTCTGGAAGCGGGACAGCGCCTTCACGGTGACCGGGAAGTTGGCGTACCGCTCGGCGAAGGTGGAGAAGTGCTGCTGCACCAGCAGGGTGGTCGGCACCAGCACGGCGACCTGCTTGCCGTCCTGCACCGCCTTGAAGGCGGCCCGCACCGCGATCTCGGTCTTGCCGTAGCCGACGTCGCCACAGATCAGCCGGTCCATCGGGACGGACTTCTCCATGTCCGACTTGACCTCGGCGATGGTGGTCAGCTGGTCCGGCGTCTCCGCGTACGGGAAGGCGTCCTCCAGCTCGCGCTGCCACGGGGTGTCGGGGCCGAAGGTGTGGCCGGGGGCGGCCATCCGGGCCGAGTACAGCTTGATCAGGTCGGCGGCGATCTCCCTGACCGCCTTCTTGGCCCGCTGCTTGGTCTTGGCCCAGTCCGCGCCGCCGAGCCGGTGCAGCGTCGGGGCCTCGCCGCCGACGTACTTGGTGACCTGGTCGAGCTGGTCGGTCGGCACGAACAGCCGGTCGCCGGGGTGGCCGCGCTTGGCGGGGGCGTACTCCAGCACCAGGTACTCGCGGGTGGCGCCCTGGACGGTGCGCTGCACCATCTCGACGTACCGGCCGACGCCGTGCGCCTCGTGCACCACGTAGTCACCGGCCGCCAGAGCCAGCGGGTCGATCGCGTTGCGGCGCCGGGACGGCATCCGGCGCATGTCCTTGGTGGAGGACCGCTGGCCGGACAGGTCGGTCTCGGTGATGACGGTGAGCTTGAGCCGCTCGTCGACGAAGCCGTGCTCGATGGACCCGCAGGAGACGTACACGACGTCCCGGGTGGGCGCCTCGGCGAGGTCGGCGACCAGCCGGGCCGGGATGCCCTCGTTGCCGAGCACCTCGGCCAGCCGGGAGGCCGGGCCGTGGCCCTCGGTCACCATGACGACCCGCCAGTCGGCGGCCAGCCGCTCCTTGGCGTCGGCGATCGCCCGGGCGGTGTCGCCCCGGTAGGCCTCGACGGCGTGCATGCCGAGGGTCAGCGTGTTGACGTCGACCTCCAGGATGCCGTCGAGCGTCGACTCGCTGGTCGCGAACGGGCTGACGGACCACCAGGGCAGGCCGATCCGGTCGGCGTGCTCGCGCACCTCGGCGAGCGAGCGCAGCGAGGCGGCGGAGACGTCGATGGTCTCCAGGTCGATCGGCCGGTCACCGCCGGCGGCCGCCGCGACCCAGGAGGCCTGGAGGAACTCCTGGCTGGTGGCCACCAGGTCGGCCGCCCTGGTCCGGACCCGCTCCGGGTCGCAGACCACCGTGACCGAGCCGAGCGGCAGCACGTCGAGCAGCAGCTCCATGTCGTCCACCAGCACGGGCGCCAGGGACTCCATGCCCTCGACCGCAATGCCCTCCGCGATCTTGTCCAGGATCTCGGCCAACCCGGGCTGCTGGGCCGACAGTTCGGCGGCCCGGGCGCGCACCTGGTCGGTCAGCAGCAGCTCCCGGCAGGGCGGCGCCCACAGCCCGTGCTCGGCGATCTCCAGCGAGCGCTGGTCGGCGACCTTGAAGTAGCGGATCTCCTCGACCTCGTCGCCCCAGAACTCCACCCGCAGCGGGTGCTCCTCGGTCGGCGGGAAGACGTCCAGGATGCCGCCGCGGACGGCGAACTCGCCGCGCTTCTCGACCAGTTCGACCCGGGCGTAGGCGGCCGCGGCGAGCCCGCGGGCGATCTCCTCCAGGTCGTGGGTCTCCCCGCGCCGGACGGCCACCGGCTCCAGCTCGGCCAGCCCCTTCACCTGCGGCTGGAGCACCGAGCGGACCGGGGCGACGATCACCTGCACCGGACCGGCCGCCGGGTCGTCCGCCCGCGGGTGCACGATCCGGCGCAGTACGGCCAGTCGGCGGCCGACGGTGTCCGAGCGGGGCGACAGCCGCTCGTGCGGCAGGGTCTCCCAGGCGGGGTACTCGGCGACCGCGTCGGCGGGCAGCAGCGAGCGCAGCGAGGCGGCCAGGTCCTCGGCCTCCCGCCCGGTCGCGGTGACGGCCAGCACCGGGCGGCCCCGCTCGCCGGCCGCCCGGGCGGCGAGCGCGCGGGCCAGCGCGGCGACGGCGAACGGCCGGGCCGCGGGCGGTCCGACCAGGTCCAGGTGCCGGCGGCCGCCGGCCGCGGCTCCGGTGGCGGTGGCCGCCTCGATCGCCTCGGCGAGCGCCGCGTCCCGCGCGACGACATCGAGCAGTCCGGTCAGACTCATCTGGGGTCTCTTCTTCGTGCCGTGGCTGGTGCTGCCTCCGGGCGGCGAACGGCCCGCCGGGGCAACGCGAACGGCCCGGCACGCCGAGCGGCCGGGGGTCTCCAGCCTACGCCGCGGCACGGACAGCCACGCGGCGTACGAGCCCGGCGGGGCCGCGCCGCCCGGGCGACCGGCCGCGCGGGGGCGGAACGGCGGCCCCGGGTGCCCCTGTCAGGGACATGACCGTAGGCGAACCACTGGACGGAACACCGGGCCGACCGGTGGACCAACCGCTCGGGCGCCGGCCCGGACCGGGCTCCGCCATCCGCCACGAACTGGACATACTCCTGTCACTGGCCGTCCATGGAGATCGCGCACCATGGTGAATGTGCCCGCCGCACCCAACCGTGGGGGATGGCTGTGGCGGCACTGTCGCACCCCCGATGGGGGTCGGAGGTGCGAGGCCGGGCGACCCTGGGTGGGGGCGCCCGCCCAAGCGCCGGGAACCGTGGCGCCCTTTCCTGGAGGGCGCCACGGGTCTCGGCCTCATCCGTCTCTCCCGCGGCGCGCGGCCCCTCCCGGACCGGCTGCCCTCTGATTCGCCGTGCCGGCCGGCTGCCCGCGGCAGCCGATCGACCGCAACGCACGGGCCCCGACCGCCCAGCAGAAGGCGGTCAGGGCCCAGGACGCCAAGCTCTCACCCGACTGATCGCGGGCGAGGGCGGTTCAGGACTACTTGCGGCGGTAGGACACCGTGTTGGGGGGTGCGTAGCCGGCGCCGTCGTCCACGATGATGATCTTCGGGATGATCCGGGTCTCGTCCGCGCCCTCGGCGCCCTCGGCCGCCGCCACACCGTCCACGGGCACCGCCGGCGGCGCGGCCGGCTTCGGCGGCACCGCGGCCGGGACGACCGGACCGGTCACCACCGGGGCGGCGACACCCCCGGGCTCCGCATCGGCGGCCTCGACGTCGGCGGGCTCGGCGTCGGCAGGCTCGGCGTCGACGGGCTCGGCGTCGACGGGCCTGACGCCGGTGGCCCTGGCCGCCACGCCGCCACCGACCACCGGCTGCCGCAGCAGCGCCGTCGCACCAGGCCGCGCACCGGCGGGAGCCTCGGCCGGGCCGTCGGCCGGGGCCGCGGCGCTGCGCAGGTCCGGCAGCGGGATCTCCCCGGTGTCCGCCTCCGAATCGACCGGTGCCGTGTCCGCCACCGCGTCCACCGGTCCGGCCGCCGCAGCCGCAGCGGCCCCGGCGGCGGCCGCGGCCAGCTGCTCGGGCTCGATCTGCCCGACCGCCGCGCCGGTGAGCGAGGCCAGCGTCGCCTTGATGTGGTCCAGGTGCTGCTGCACCGTCTCCAGCCGGGCGTCGAAGGCCTGCTGCTCGCGCTCGCTCTCCGCGTTGATCTTCTCGGCCTCCCGGCGGGCCTGCTCGACCAGCTGGTCGGCCTTGGCCTGGGCGTCGGTCTCCAGCTGCTTGATCCGGTTCAGCACCGTCTCCCGGTGCTGCTCGGCCTCCTTGACCCGGCGCTCGGCCGTCGCGGAGACCTCGGCGTCCTCGGCGTCGGCCCGGGCCTGGGCCGCGGCGAAGGTCTCGTCGGCCTTGCGGCGCCTGGCGGCCAGCTCGGCCTCGGCCTGCTCGCTGGCCTCGGCGGCGGCCACCCGGACCTTGGCGGCGTAGGCGGTGGCGCCGTCCCGGGCGGCGCGGCTCTCCCGGTCGGCTTCGGCGCGGATGCCCTCGGCCTCGGCGCGGGTGCGCTCCTCGGTGCGGCGGGCGGCGGCGTCGGCCTCGGCGCGGACGGTGGCGGCGTACTCCTTGGCGGCCTTCTCGGCCGCCTGGCCGGCCTCGTACACCTCGTCCCGCAGGTCCTCGGCGTAGCGCTCGGCCTTCTCCTTGACGGCGCGGGCCTCGTTCCGGGCCATCTCGGCCAGTCCGGCGGCCTGCTCGCTGAGCACCTCGTAGTCCGGCTCCGGGGCCTCCTCGGCGGCCCGGCGGATGTCGTCGAGCCTGGTCTCCATCTGCCGGATCCCGGCTCCCAGGACGCTCAGCCGCTCCCAGGCCTCGTCACGTTGTGCGGTCAGGGCGGCCAGCGCCCGGTCGACCTGCTCGGGCGCGTAGCCGCGCCGGGCCTGGGTGAAGCCGTACTGGGGGACGGCGTCGCTCATGGGCTCTTCCCCTCGTTTCGCGGGCTGCGGAGCCCATGATCGGACGGACTGGACGGATCCGGAACCGGTTCGGAGACCGGGGCCGGATCCGGTCGTCGTGCGGACCGGAAAGCGTCGAGGACGGGACGAATAGACCCATCCTCTTGACCTATTTTGCGCAGATCCGGACGAAACCCCAACGAGGCACAGCTGCCGGGGCACGCCGAAGGGGTCGTTCCGGACACCGGAACGACCCCTCCCACCTGCGGGGATCCGCGACGGTCCGCTACAGCAGACCGTCCCAGAACTGCTCCAGCAGCACCGCCCACCAGGTGTCCGCGGTCTGCAGGGCCGCCGGGTCGATCGCGGCGAGCTGGGCCTGGAAGTCGGTCGTCCAGCGACCGGCCTGCTCCGGCGTCAGCCCGTACCGCAGACGCCACATCCGGCCCAGCAGGGCCAGCGCGCGGACGAACTCCGGTACACCGGTGTTGACGAAGCGCGGCGGCTGGCCGGTTCCGTCGACGTCCACGGCGACCACGTTCGCGGTGCCGTACTGGACGCACAGCTGCCGGCCGTAGTCGTTGCCGAGCACCAGGTAGCCGCCGAAGTCCGGGCCCTGCGGCAGGCCGCGCTCGGCGGCCAGCTCGGCCAGCGTCGGGATCGGCCGGCCCTCCTGCGCCTGGGCCCAGAAGAACGGCCCGAAGTCGCGCGGCAGCCCGGCCCACACCAGCGTCTGCGACACCGGCTCCGGCACGCCCTGGCGGGAGACGGCGCGCTGCTCGTAGCGGAACAGGTTCTGGCCGAAGGCCGTCCCCAGCTCCTGGGCGAGCTGCTGGGGCGGCAGCGGGGGCAGCGCCTGGACCGTCCCCGGCGCGGGCGGCGGCACCCGGAACGGGCGGACCCGCTGGGCACCGGAGGCCAGCTGGTGCAGCTCGTCCAGGTGGTCCAGCAGCTCGGCCATCCCGGCCTGCCGGGAGGCGTGGTCACGGCCGTACGGGGCGGTGTGGGTCAGCCGTACGTTCGGCCAGGAGGCCGCGATCATGCGGTTGCAGTAGCCGCCGGGCAGGTCGCAGGACTCCAGCTCGGTGTAGAGCTCCAGCACCTGCTCCGGCGGCACGTTCAGCCGCCGCAGGTCCTGGAGGATCTTCCACTCCGGGTGCGGGGTGCCCGGCTCGCTGCGGTGCAGCAGCTTCTGCTCCGAGCCGTCCGGGCCCCGGTAGCTGAGCGCGGCGAAGTAGCCCGGGCCGACCGCGGGCACCCCGGGCGGCACCGGCGCACCCGGCGGCGGGCCGGTGACCGGGGTCGGCGGGACGACGCCGGGCGCGGCACCCGCGTTCGGGTAGCCGTACCCCGCGGCGGGCGCGGCCGGAGCCGCCGGGCCACCGGGCGGCGGCGGGACGGCCGGGCCGCCGGACGGCGGGGTGCCAGGGTCCGCCGGGCCGCCGAGCAGTGCCGGGTCGATCGCGCTCGCCAGCTGGGTCGCCTCGTACGCCACGCCGGCGGCGGCCGGAGCGGACCCGCCCTGCGGCGCGGGAGCCGGGGCGTCACCGGAGCGCAGGCCCGCCGGCGGCGGGGGTGGCGGGGCCGAACCGCCCGACCGGCCGCCCGGACCGGCGGCGGGCGTGCCCGACCCCGGGGTCTGCCGCAGCTCGGCGGGCGGGGGCGGCGGCGGGGCGGAGCCGGGGTTGCGGCCCAGCCCGCCCGAACCGGCAGCGCCGGACGGTCCGCCCGGAGCGCCGCGCAACGCGGCCGGCGGCGGGGGCGGCGGGGCCGAACCCGGGTTGCGGCCGAGGCCGCCGCCCTGGGCCGGCGGGGCGGCGGGCGGCGCGGCCGGGCCGGGGGCGCCGGGCAGGCCGGCCAGCCCGCCGGGCGAGGCCAGCATGGTGGGCGCCTGCTCCACCGGGGCGGCGGGCGGGGCCGCCGGGGCACCGGGCAGGCCCATCAGGCCCGGCACGGCGTCCGGCGGCGCGAGCAGCGTCGGCGCCGGCTCGGCGGCCGGGGCGGGCACCGGGGCCGGCGGGGCGACGGGCGGCGCGGCCGGGGTCGAGGCGGCCGGGGTCGGGGCGGCCGGGGCCTGGGCACCGACCGGCGGGACCGGCGGCAGGCCGAGGCCGCCGCCGCCCGGGGGCATCAGCACGGTCGCGGCCTCGGCCCCGGCCGGGGCGGGCGCCTCGGGCAGGTCCGAACCGGAGGTGCGCAGACCCTCCGGCATCAGCACGGTCGCCGCCTCGGCCGCGACCGGCGCGGACGGCGCGGCCGACGGCGTCGGGGCGCTCGGCGGCGGCACCGACGCGGCCGGTGGCAGCGGGGCGGCGAACGGGTCCTCGCCGGGCGGCGGCGCGAGCATCGTCGGCGCGTCCCCGGCGGGCCGCTCGGAGACCGGGGGTTCGGTCAGCACGGCGGGCGCGGGCGGCAGCGGTGCGGGCGGCACGTCAACGGGCGCGGGCGCAGCGACCGGCGCGGCAGCCGGGGCCGCGGCCGGAGCCGGGGCCGGGGCCGCAGCGCCCCCCAGCTTCTCGGCCTCCGCCGCGATCGCCGCCGCCCCCGCCTCCTGCAGCCACTGCGGCGGGCTGAGCAGGAAGGAGGTCGCCTCCACCGGCCCCGGCGCGGGCTTCGCCGCCCCGGCCGGGTTGGCCGCGACCGGCCGCCCGTACACCTCCTCGAACTGCCGGACCACCTCGTTGACGGGCAGCGCGGGCCACAGCGTGCTGGCGCCCGAGTCGCGGGCGATCACCAGCCGCGCCCCGCCCGCACCGGCCCCGCCGTCGGCACCGGCGGCGGGCCCGCCCGCCGTGTCCGCGGGCGACACCGCCCAGCAGACGAAGCCGAGGTCGAACTCCCGGACCCGCACCTCGCGCTGCTGCCCGTGCGGCACCCCGCCGTTGACCCACTCCTCGGCGAGCTCCTGCGCCTGCGCGTACGTCACCACGCCCGGTTCACCCCTGTCCCCGTCGTCCTCACTCGTTCCCTCAACGCCGTTCCCGCGACCACGTCAGTCCACCGGGACGGCCCGGGCGAACCCGCCGTCCACCATCAGCTCCGCGACCGTCTCCAGCTCCGGCGGACTGCCGGCCAGCCGCAGCAGGAAGGCGTCGAAGTCGTCCCCGCAGGGCAGCAGCAGCCGGGCGCAGCGCTCCTCGGGGGCCTCCGGCCCGCCGGAGTCCCGGGCGTCGTCGTACAGGTGGAACCAGACCGAGCCGATCCGGTCGCCGCGCACCTTGAGCGCGATCAGGCCGCCCTGCGCGTAGGCGATGCCCAGGTAGTCCTTGGTGAGGTGGTCGCGCAGGCACTTGTTGGCGTAGACGACGTCCTCGGTGCCGTACTCCTCGGTGAGGGTGAGGAACGGCTGGTCGAGCAGCATGCCGAGCTCGGTGTCCAGCGCGACGCCGACCGGGCCGCGGCCGCCGCCGAGCTTGAGGAAGGTGCGGTAGGCGCCGGGCAGCCGGTAGCCGAGGCGCTCCTCGGCGCGCTGCACCAGGTCCTCGGGGACGCCGATCGGATCGCCGCCGTCCTTGGCCAGCGAGAAGTGGACGGGCCGGCGCTCCTGCAGCGGGCGGGTGCCCCGGCGGGAGTGGTCGGCGGGCGAGACGGCCAGGCCGCCGTGGTGCCGCAGCAGGGCCTTGACCTCGACCGGGACGAGCTCCATCCGGCGCCAGCCGGGGGCGGCCCGGCCGACCGCGTGGTGCCAGGTCCAGCCGGGCGGGGTGGCCACGGCGGTCTCCAGGTCGGCCCAGAGCGGGTGGCCCTGGGTGAACAGCGCGGCGTTGGCCGAGACGTAGTCGGTCAGCCGCAGTTCGTCCACGCCGAAGCCCTCCGGCGGGTCGGCGACCTCGGCCGCCGCGGCGGCGTACGGACCGAAGTCCGGGTAGCCGGCCTCGTCCACCCGGACCCCGGCCGGGTGCCGCTCGGCACGGACCGGATCCGGGAACTGCACCACCTGACCTGCGTACGCCGCGTTCGGTGCGGCGGCGACGCCGGGCCGACCTGTCGTCATCTGGGAGCCCCCACTGGCTGCTGCAAAATGCTCGGTGCGCTTGCTGGGCATCAGCCTATTGGGTCACCCGGCCGGACGAACCCCCCGCACCCAGGGCCCGCTCCAGGACCTCCACGACCCGTACCTGCTGGGCCTCGGTGAGGTGCGGGTGCAGCGGCAGGCTGAGCAGTTCGCCGGCCGCCCGTTCGGCGACCGGGAAGGCGCCCGCGCGGTAACCGAGCGGGCGGAAGGCGGGCTGCAGGTGCACCGGGACGGGGTAGTGCACCCCGGCACCGATGCCGGCCCCGTGCAGCGCGGCGAGCACGGCGTCGCGGCCGCGGGCGATCCGCACCGGGTAGAGGTGGCGGACGTGGACGTTGCCGGGCGCGGTGCCCGGCCGGGTGACGCCGGGCAGCCCGTCGAGCAGCCGGTCGTAGCGGGCCGCGGCGGCGCGGCGGGCGGCGTTCCAGTCGGGCAGCCGGCGCAGTTTGGCCCGCAGCACGACGGCCTGCAGGGCGTCCATCCGGGAGTTGAAGCCGAACCGCTCGTGCCGGTACTTGTCGCGGGCGCCGTGGTCGCCGATCAGCCGTACGGCGGCGGCGAGTTCGTCGTCGTCGGTGAGCACCGCCCCGGCGTCGCCGTAGCCGCCGAGGTTCTTGCCCGGGTAGAAGCTGGTCGCCGCGATCCGCCCGTGGGCGCCGCGCCCGTGGCGCCGGGCGCCCTGGGACTGGGCCGCGTCCTCCACCACCGGGCGGCCGTCGGCGAGTTCCAGCAGCACCTCCACCGGCGCGCACTGGCCGAACAGGTGGACGGGGAGCAGCGCCACCGCCCCGGGCAGCGCGGCGGCGACCCGCTCCGGGTCGATCAGCAGGTGCTCCGGGTCGACGTCGACCGGCACCGGGCGCAGTCCGGCCCGCTGCACCGCCTCGGCGGTGGCGACGAAGGTGTTGGCGGGCAGCACCACCCCGCCGCCGGGCGGCAGGTCCAGGGCGCGCAGGGCCAGTTCCAGGGCGTCGGTGCCGTTGGCGGCGCCCACGCAGTGCCGGACGCCCGTGAAGGCGGCGTACTCCCGCTCGAAGGCGGCCACTTCGGGACCCTTGACGAAGGCGCCGCTCGCCAGCACCCGGTCGAAGCCGGCCCGCACCTCGGCCTCGACCTCGGCGTGCGCGGCGGCCAGGTCGACCAGCGGGATCGCGTCGCTCACCGGACCGCCGCCCGTCGCACCCGTCACCGGACCGCCGCCCGGTCCCCGGTCCCCACCGGTACGGTGACGCCGCCGAGTTCGAGGCTGAGCGAGGCCGCCTCCAGCAGTTCCAGCACCCGCACCCCGGCCCGCCCGTCGGTGAGCGGGGCCCGGCCCTCGACGACGGCGGCCGCGAACTCGGCCATCACGTTGCGCAGGGCCTCCTGTTCGACCAGCGCGGGCGCGACCATCTCGCCGACCCGGTAGGAGATCAGCGCCCGGTGCCGGATGGCGTCGGTCAGCTGGTCGGGCGGGGTGAGGTCGACCCCGCGGTCGTGCACGGCCAGCCGGGCCTGGGGGTTGAGGTCGTCCCAGACCAGGGTGCGCCGGGAGCCGCCGATCAGGGTGGTGCGGACCTTCGTCGGGGAGAGCCAGTTGACGTGGCAGTGCGCCAGCGCGCCGTTGCTGAGCCGCACCGTCAGATAGGCGACGCAGGCCCGGCCGGCGCCGATCGGGTCGGCGCCCTGGGCGCAGACGCCGACCGGCACGACCCCGGGCGGCAGGACGAAGTCCAGGACGGACAGGTCGTGCGGGGCGAGGTCCCACAGCACGTCGACGTCCGGCTGGACCAGGCCGAGGTTGATCCGCACCGAGTCGAAGAACTGGACGTCCCCGATCTCCCCGCCGTGCACCAGCTCCCGGATCCGGCGGACCACCGGGGTGTAGCAGAAGGTGTGGTCGCACATCAGCACCAGCCCGGCGGCCTCGGCCAGTTCGACCAGTTCGGCGGCCTCGGCGGAGGAGGTGGTGATCGGCTTCTCCACCAGCACGTGCTTGCCCGCCTCCAGCGCGGCCCGCACCAGCGGGTAGTGGGCGCCCGCCGGGGTGGCCACCGCGACGGCGTCGACCCGTTCGTCCGCCAGCACCCGCTCGTACCGGCCGGTCGCCCCGACGGTGCTGTACTCCCCCAGTACGGCACGGGCCTTGGCCTCGTCCAGGTCGCACAGCCAGTGCAGCCGCAGCGCCGGGGTGTGCTGGGCGTTGCGGACCAGCTTCGGCCCCCAGTAGCCGGCCCCGACCACCGCGAGGCCGACCGGTCGCTCCGGCACCGGCCGGGGCGGCTCGCCCGGGGTGGGCACGTGGCCGCCGGGTGCCTGGTTGGCCGTCCCGTCCGTCCACCGCTTCGACGTCATCGCTCGGGCCCCCTCACTGGAGGGTCCGGCAGGACCCTCCCTGGCTCCGGCGCCGGGGCGCGACGGCGCCCGCCCCGGCGGCCTCAACGTCCGGCGCGGGCACCGGAGTCGGCCCGGCCCGTCCGTGTCCGCACGGCCGGGCCCGGGCCCTCCTGGGCTCGCTGCCGGAACCGTACCGGGCGGGGCCGGGGCCGGGGGGCGGTTTCGGTAGATCGGCGGACAAGTCATGACGGCGGTGTGCGGTTCCGGCCGGTGGGCGGCCAGGATGCGGGTGGGACGGGTGCCCGACCGCCCGGTGGCCGCACGGGTGTTCGGTCCGCCCCGCACCCCGGTTGTGCGGTTGTCGGTGTCAAATGACAGGCTTGCCCCGGGACCGACCGGAGCCAACGGGAACCGGACCGCCAGGAACGAGGAGGAGGACACCGCATGACCACCGGTGAGCCGGCGGGCCCGCCCGTGCTGCGCCACCACCGCGACAGCCTGCTGCCCGCCGTCGCCGCCGCGCTGTCGCTCAAGGGCGGCGAGGTGCACACCCTGGCGGGCGCCAAGGACGACCGGCGCCCGGTCCTGCACCCGCTGGTCGGCGAGTTCCTGGACACCCTGCCGGTCGAGGCCCGCGAGCGGTTCACCGGCCGCTGCCCGGAGGCCGTCCTGCTCTCCCAGTACCTGACCACCGTGGACGGGAAGCGCTCCAAGCGCGCCGCCCGCAAGCCGATGAGCCTGCACGAAGCCCGCAAGGCGCTCAAGGGCTCCCGGATGACGACGCTGCGGATCCGCGAGGAGGGCGACCCGGCACACGGCACCCACGCCCCGCCGTGCCGCTCCTGCGCACCGATGCTGGAGCACTTCACGGTGCAGAGCGTCGCCGTCGGGCCGCCGGCGCACTGAGCGTCCGCACGCCGGACGCCCACGCCCACCGCCTCCCGTACGCCCCTCGTACGCCCCCTGTCCCCGAGCCCCGGAGCACGCCCTGAATCCGCCCAGCCCGCCCCCGCCCTCGCCGGCCACCCTCGTCCCGGGCACCCTCGCCCCGGGCACCCCGCGCCCGGCCGGCCCCACCGGGCGGGCCCGCCCGCGCTTCCCCGCCGACGTCGCCGCCGAACTCAAGGCGGCCGGCTGGCACCCCGGCCGCTGGCAGATCCAGCAGGCCGAGGAGTGGGCCGACGCCCTGGTCGGGCACGGCGGTCCCGGCGGCGTCCCGCACGCGGTGTTCCCGGCGGCCGTGGAGGCCTGGGCCGAGTTCGGCGGCCTCGCCTTCGACCTCTCCGGCCCCGGCCGCCAGTTGGCCCGCACCCCGTTCCTGATCGACCCGATGTGCGGGCTGCACCAGCCGCGCACCCTGTTCGACCTCGGCCGGGCGCTGGGCAGCCGGCTCGCCCCGCTCGGCGAGGAGGCGTACGGGCAGGCGCTGCTGGCCGTCGACGAGGAGGCCCGGGTCTACAGCCTGGACCACGCCGGCGAGTGGTTCCTCGGCCACGGCATCGACCAGGCGATCAGCACCCTGGTCCTGGGCACCGCCCCGGAACGGCTGCGCACCGCCGAGGAGTACGGCCGCGCGTACGGCTAGGAGCCGCCCCCGCCGGGCCAGGATCCGCTCTCACCGAGCCCGGGGCGGTCCTCACCGGGCTAGCGTTCGTCCCCGCCGGGGCTACGGCCCGTCCTCGCCGGGCCGCGCGGCGCCCGGCCGGCCGAGCCGGTCCCCGCGGACGGCCAGCCGGGACGGCAGCACCGCCTCCACCCGGAAGCCGCCGTCCGCCTCCGGCCCGGAGGAGAAGGTGCCGCCCAGCGCGATCACCCGCTCCCGCATCCCGACCAGCCCGTTGCCCCCGCTGGGCAGTTGCGCCGCCCCGCGCTCCCCGCCCGGGCAGGCGTTCACCACGCTGACCCGCACCCCGTTCGGCGCGTACGCCAGCAGCACCGACACCTGCGCCCCGCCCGCGTGCTTGTGGGCGTTGGTCAGCCCCTCCTGGACGACCCGGTAGGCGGTCTGCTCGGCCTCACCGGTGAACTCCTGCCGACTGCCGCTGACGGTCAGCGTCACGGCCATCCCGGCCGCGCGGGACTGGTCGACCAGCCGGGGCAGCCCGGCCAGCGAGTCCGGCTCCTGGGGCCGCTCGTCGTCCATCCGCAGCACGCCGAGGATCTCGCGCAGCTCGTTCAGCGCCTGCCGGCCCACCTCGCCCATCAGCCTGGCGCTCTGCGCGGCCTTCTCCGGATCCTTGACGGCTATTCGCTCCAGCGCCCCGGCGTGCACCACCATCAGCGAGACCCGGTGGGCGACCACGTCGTGCATCTCTCGGGCGATCCGGGTGCGCTCCTCCAACCGGGCCCGGCGGGCGCGCTCCTGGGCCTGCTCGGCCAGCAGGTCCAGTTCGGTCTCCAGGCCGTGCGCACGGTCCTTGAGCGACTCGATCAGCCGCCGCCGCGCCCCCACGTACAGTCCGGTCACCACCGGGGCGACGGTCAGTCCGACCGCGACCAGCAGCGACAGCACGACCAGGCCCCACAGCGGAGTCCGCTCCGCCGCCACCGAGTCGTCCGGGGTCATCACCTGGAACGCCATCACGGCGCCGGCCTCGGCGAAGGCCAGTCCGGACAGCGCCACCACCCGGCGGCGCCGGGAGGGCCACTCCCAGGTCTCCGCCAGCGTGTACAGCGACACCACCAGCA
Organism: Kitasatospora sp. NPDC028055; assembly: GCF_040637885.1. Classification (NCBI taxonomy): domain Bacteria; kingdom Bacillati; phylum Actinomycetota; class Actinomycetes; order Kitasatosporales; family Streptomycetaceae; genus Kitasatospora; species Kitasatospora sp. NPDC028055. The sequence goes on from NZ_JBEZXE010000007.1 coordinate 171,607, forward strand.
GCAGCACGCCCAGCATCGCGGGCAGCACCAGCAGGGTCGCCACCACCGGCACGGCCGGCCACCGCCGGCGCACCACCAGCGAACCGCCGGCCAGCGTGCCGAGCAGGGCGATCCCGACCGCGCCGAGGGCGCTCACGTGCATCCGGGCGGAGAAGAAGGCGATCGTGCTGGCCGAGCACTCGACCGCGGCGAGCAGCGCCAGCCCGATGTCGAGGAGGGCGCTGCGCCGCCGCTTCCACCACCAGAACGACCGGACCGGCACGCGCTCCCCAGGCGACTTGCTCATGCGTGACAGATTAAGCCGCAACCCTCTCCCTTCCCCACCCGGATTGCCCGGTACACCCCCGACCCCCCTCAAGTGGTCCAGACCACAGGTGGTTCTCGGCAGCCCTGTCCGCCATCCGGCCACCTCGCGGACAGCGACCGCCCCGACACCTATGCTGGTCGCGTCGGACAGCGCGGTCCGCACGCGTCACACCCGCCACACTGCGCGTGGACCTGTGACGATGAGCCGTTGCCGAACCCCACCACCAGAGGGAGCCAGCCGTGACCGCTCCGGTCCCCACCCCGGCGGACAGCCCCACCGCCATCGCCGACAATGCCGCCCTGCGCGCGGACATCCGCCGCCTCGGCGACCTGCTCGGCGAGACGCTGGTCCGCCAGGAGGGCCCCCAGCTGTTGGGCCTGGTCGAACAGGTCCGCCTGCTCAGCCGCACCGACGGCGAGGCCACCGCCGAACTCCTCTCCGACATCGACCTGGACACGGCCGCCAAGCTGGTCCGCGCCTTCTCCACCTACTTCCACCTCGCCAACGTCACCGAGCAGGTGCACCGCGGCCGGGAGTTCGCCACCCGCCGCGCCCGCGAGGGCTCGCTGCTGGCCCAGACCGCCGACCAGCTCACCGAGGCCGACCCCAAGCACCTCCAGGACACCCTGGCCCACCTCGCGGTCCGCCCGGTCTTCACCGCCCACCCCACCGAGGCCGCCCGCCGCAGCGTGCTCAACAAGCTGCGCCGGATCGGCGAACTCCTCGACCGGATCCACCGCGAGGAGCTCAGCAACGGCCTGGCCGCCGCCGACCCGGCCCGCACCAGCAGCGCCAAGCGCTCCGCCGACCGGCGCCTCGCCGAGGTCATCGACCTGCTCTGGCAGACCGACGAACTGCGCATCGCCCGCCCCGAGCCCACCGACGAGGCCCGCAACGCCGTCTACTACCTGGACGAGCTCTACCGCGAGGCCGTCCCCGAGGTGCTGGAGGAGCTGCACGAGGAACTCGCCCGGGTCGGCCTGAGCCTGCCCGACGGCGTGCGCCCGCTCACCTTCGGCACCTGGATCGGTGGCGACCGCGACGGCAACCCCAACGTCACCCCGCAGGTCACCTGGGACGTCCTCAACCTCCAGCACGAGTACGGCATCCAGGACGCCCTCGCCGCGATCGACGACCTGCGCAACACCCTCTCCACCTCCGAGCGGCTGGCCGGCGCCTCGGTCGAACTGCTCGCCTCGCTCAACACCGACCTGCACCGGCTCCCCGAACTCAGCCCCCGCTACAAGCGGATGAACGCCGAGGAGCCCTACCGCCTCAAGGCCACCTGCATCCGGCTCAAGCTGGAGAACACCCGCGAGCGCCTGGCCGGCGGCACCCCGCACGTCGACGGCCGCGACTACCTCGGCACCCGCGAACTCGTCGCCGACCTGCGGCTCATCCAGGAGTCGCTGCGCGCCCACCGCGGCGAGCTGATCGCCGACGGCCGGCTGGCCCGCGCCATCCGCACCATCGAGGCCTTCGGCCTCCAGCTCGCCACCATGGACGTCCGCGAGCACGCCGAGGCCCACCACCACGCCCTCGGCCAGCTCTTCGACCGGCTCGGCGAGGAGGCCTGGCGCTACGCCGACATGCCCCGCGAGTACCGGCAGAAGCTGCTCGCCAAGGAGCTCCGCTCGCGCCGCCCGCTGGCCCCCACCCCGGCCCCGCTGGACGAGGCCGGCACCAAGACCCTCGGCGTCTTCAACACCATCCGCCAGGGCTTCGAGCGCTTCGGCGACGAGATCGTCGAGAGCTACATCATCTCGATGTGCCAGGGCGCCGACGACGTCTTCGCCGCCACCGTGCTGGCCCGCGAGGCCGGCCTGATCGACCTGCACGCCGGGATCGCCAAGATCGGCATCGTGCCGCTGCTGGAGACCACCGACGAACTCCAGCAGGCCGACCGCATCCTCGACGAGATGCTCTCCGACCCCTCCTACCGGCTGCTCGTCTCGCTGCGCGGCGACGTCCAGGAGGTCATGCTCGGCTACTCCGACTCCTCCAAGTTCGGCGGCATCACCACCTCCCAGTGGGAGATCCACCGCGCCCAGCGCCGACTGCGCGACGTCGCCCACCGCTACGGCATCCGGCTGCGCCTCTTCCACGGCCGCGGCGGCACCGTCGGCCGCGGCGGCGGCCCCTCCCACGAGGCCATCCTGGCCCAGCCCTGGGGCACCCTGGAGGGCGAGATCAAGGTGACCGAGCAGGGCGAGGTCATCTCCGACAAGTACCTGCTCCCCTCCCTCGCCCGGGAGAACCTGGAGCTGACCCTCTCCGCCACCCTCGCCGCCTCCGCGCTGCACACCGCCCCGCGCCAGGCCCCCGAGGAACTGGCCCGCTGGGACGCCGCGATGGACCGGGTCTCCGAGGCCGCCCACACCTCCTACCGCGCCCTGGTCGACCAGGAGGACCTGCCGAAGTACTTCTTCGCCTCCACCCCGGTCGACCAGCTCGCCTCGCTGCACCTGGGCTCCCGCCCGTCCCGGCGCCCCGACTCCGGCGCCGGCCTGGACGGCCTGCGGGCCATCCCGTGGGTGTTCGGCTGGACCCAGTCCCGCCAGATCGTCCCCGGCTGGTACGGCGTCGGCTCCGGCCTCGCCGCCGCCCGCGCGGCCGGCCTCGGCGACGTGCTGGACGAGATGTACGGCCAGTGGCACTTCTTCCGCAACTTCCTGTCCAACGTCGCCATGACGCTGGCCAAGACCGACCTGCGGATCGCCCGCCACTACGTCGAGCAGCTGGTGCCCGGCGAGCTGCGGCACGTCTTCGACCAGATCGTCGCCGAGCACGACCTCACCCTGCGCGAGGTGCTGCGGCTCACCGGCGAGAACGAACTGCTGGAGCACAACCCGGTGTTGAAGCAGACCTTCACCGTCCGGGACGCCTACCTCGACCCGATCTCCTACCTCCAGGTCGCGCTGCTGCGCCGCCAGCGCGAGGAGGTCGCGAGCGGTCGCCCGGAGGACCCGCTGCGCGCCCGCGCGCTGCTGCTGACCGTGAACGGCATCGCGGCCGGCCTGCGCAACACCGGCTGACGGCCGGCCGAACGCGACGCAGGGGCCCTTGCCCGTCCACCCGGACGGGCAAGGGCCCCTTGCCCGTCCGGGTGGTGGCGGGCTACGGCGGCAGGGGACGCAGGAGGGGCCGGCGCCCACTCCCGTGGACACCGGCCCCTCACCCCACGTTCCTACTCCGCGGGCTCGCCCGCGCGCCGGCGCTTGAGCCACAGGGCGGCTCCGCCGGACGCGACCACCAGGCCGCCGCCGACCGCCAGCAGCCCCGCGTCGGGGCCGACCGACTCGCCCAGCACCGGACCGAGCTGCGCCGCCGCGGGCTCCGGCGTGACCGCCGGATCGGGCTCGGCCACCGGATCGGCGTGCGCCACCGCGCCGCTGGACAGCAGCATCCCGGCCGCCCCCAGGGCACCGGCGGTGCCGAGCCGTCGTCCGAACCGCTTGAGCCGGACCACCCGGAGCCGCCGAAGTCGGCGGACCGGACGCAATCTCCGCATCGAGAACTCCCCAGGACCCGTTCGCGTACCAGGGCCGACGCTATCCGATCCCGCACAGGGTTCTCACATGGATTCAGGTTTACCGGGCAAGCGTTGTACGACTGTTGTGTACCCGGCACACCGTGCCCATGACGTCACGTCAGGCGCCGCCCGGTTCAGGAGTTGTACGTGCCCTGCGCCCGCTCCAGCCCCTCGGACAGCAGCGCCTCCACCGCGTCGGCCGAGCGGTCCACGAACCACTCCAGCTCCTTGCGCTCGGTCGAGGAGAAGTCCTTCAACACGAAGTCGGCGACCTCCATCCGGCCCGGCGGCCGGCCGATCCCGCAGCGCACCCGGTGGTAGTCCGGGCCCAGCGACTTGGTGATCGACTTCAGCCCGTTGTGGCCGTTGTCCCCGCCGCCGAGCTTGAGCCGCAGCGCCGCGTAGTCGACGTCCAGCTCGTCGTGGACGGCGATCAGCGCCGAGGCGGGCACCTTGTAGAAGTCCCGCAGCGCCGTCACCGGCCCGCCGGAGAGGTTCATGAAGGACATCGGCTTGGCGAGCACCACCCGCTTGCCCGCCAACCGCCCCTCGGCCACCTGGGCCCGGCTCTTGTGCGCCTTGAACTTGGCGCCCATCCGCTGCGCCAGCAGGTCGACCACCATGAAACCGATGTTGTGCCGGTTCCGGGCGTACTGCTCGCCCGGGTTGCCCAGCCCCACCACGAGCCAGGGCCCGTCGTACTCCTCCGCCATGCCGCTCTCACTCCTCGTCTGCGCGCTCGTCGCCATCATCCCGGACACACCGCTGCCCCGGGCGCTCCTGCGGGAGCGACCGGGGCAGCGGCCTCAACTAGGGGTGCGAGGCTCAGGCCTCGGCGCCGGCCTCGGCGGCCTCGGCGTCGGCGTCGGCCTGCGAGGCCTGGGCGCCGATGACCTGCAGCACGACGGTGTCGGCCGTGACGGCCAGCGTGGTGCCCTTGGGCAGCTCGATGTCGCCGGCGGTGATCGAGGCGCCGGCCTCCAGGCCCTCGACCGAGACGGTGACGGCCTCGGGCAGGTGGGTGGCCTCGGCCTCGATCGGCAGGGCCTGCAGGACGTGCTCCAGCAGGTTGCCGCCGGGGGCCAGCTCGCCCTCGGTGTGGACCGGGATCTCGACGGTGACCTTCTCGCCACGCTTGACCAGCAGCAGGTCGACGTGCTCGATGGTGCGCTTGATGGCCTCGCGCTGGACGGCCTTCGGCAGGACGTACTCGTCCTTGCCCTCGATCGGAACGACCAGCAGGGCGTTCGGGGTCTTGAGGGCCATCATCAGGTCGTGGCCGGGCAGGTTCAGGTGAACCGGGGCGTGGCCGTGGCCGTAGACGACACCGGGGACGAAGCCGGCGCGGCGGGCGCGACGGGCGGCACCCTTGCCGAACTCGGAACGGGTCTCAGCGGCAAGGCGGATCTCGGACACGACTGCACTCCTCGGAAGAATGGCGCGGGGGTGCAGGCAACGCGAAAAACCGCCGGGACCACACCCTCAGTACGTTCGGGGGTCACTCGGCGGCAACGACTTCTGCCGACGGACGGAATCCGCCACCGGCAGCGCGTCGATCACGGAGTCGGTGTCCGTCGAGCGGGCACACGACATCCCTCGCCGAGCAGTTTCACGAGTCTAACCGCACCGGCCCGCTCCGGCGAAATCGGGCCCCTGGCCGACGCCCCCCGCCGGAACCGGCGGCGGCCCCGGACCGGGGTGGTCCGGGGCCGCCTGCGCGGGGCTTCGTCAGTGCACGCCCTCGAAGAGGCTGGTGACCGAGCCCTCCTCGAAGACCTCGCGGATCGCGGCGGCGATCGACGGGGCGATGGACAGCGTGGTGATCTTGTCCAGCTGGAGCTCGGCCGGGGTGGGCAGCGTGTTGGTGAACACGAACTCGCTGACCCGCGAGTTCTTGAGCCGGTCCGCGGCCGGACCGGAGAGCACGCCGTGGGTGGCGGCCACCACGACGTCCGCGGCGCCGTTCTCGAACAGCGCGTCGGCGGCGGCGCAGATCGTGCCGGCGGTGTCGATCATGTCGTCGACCAGGACGCAGACCCGGCCCTTGACGTCACCGACGACGTCGGCCGACAGGATGGTGTTGGCCTGGGTGGTGTCGCGGCGCTTGTGGATGATCGCCAGCGGGGCGTCCAGCCGGTCGCACCACTGGTCGGCCACCTTGACCCGGCCGGCGTCCGGCGAGACGACGGTCAGCTTGGAGCGGTCCACCTTCTCGCCGATGTAGTCGACCAGCAGCGGCAGCGCGAACAGGTGGTCCACCGGGCCGTCGAAGAAGCCCTGGATCTGCGCGGTGTGCAGGTCCACGGCCATCAGGCGGTCGGCGCCGGCCTGGCGCAGCAGGTCGGCGATCAGACGGGCCGAGATGGGCTCGCGGCCGAGGTGCTTCTTGTCCTGGCGGGCGTACCCGTAGAACGGCAGGATCGCGGTGATGCTCTTGGCGGAGGCCCGCTTGAGAGCGTCGATCATGATCAGCTGTTCCATGATCCACTGGTTGATGGGAGCCGCGTGGCTCTGCATCACGAAGCAGTCCGCGCCACGCGCCGACTCCAGGAAGCGGACGTAGATCTCGCCGTTGGCGAAGTCGAAGGCCTTGGTCGGGACCAGCTCGGTCCCCAGCGCTTCGGCAACCTCCTTCGCCAGCTCCGGGTGGGCACGGCCGGAGAAGAGCTTGAGCTTCTTCTCACCCGACGTCGTGATCCCGCTCACTGCACCGTCTCCTCGCGTTGCGGACGCTGAACCCCGGCCCCGAGGAGGGCAGGCGCAGCCCGCACTCACGAGGGGATCGGGGAATTGTCGGTACGCCTGGACACGGGCGGTAGGCCCAGTGGCGCACGTATGTCCCCCAGGTTACGCGCCCGCGGAGAAACCGTCCGCCCCGGGGACCGGCCGACCGGTCCCCGGCGGGCGCGTCAGGCCTCGGCAGCGCCGTCGGTCGCGGCCTGCGCGGCCTGCGCGGACACCGTGCCCGGGCGCTTGCGCTCCACCCAGCCCTCGATGTTGCGCTGCTGCGCGCGGTTCACGCCGAGTGCGCCGGGCGGGACGTCGGTGGTGATCACCGAGCCCGCGCCGGTGTAAGCGCCGTCACCGACGGTCACCGGGGCGATGAACATGTTGTCCGAGCCGGTGCGGCAGTGCGCCCCGATGACGGTGCGGTGCTTCTTGACCCCGTCGTAGTTCACGGTGACCGAGGCCGCGCCGACGTTGGTGCCCTCGCCGATCGTGGCGTCGCCGATGTAGGAGAGGTGCGGCACCTTGGCGCCCTCGCCCAGCTCGGAGTTCTTGATCTCGACGTAGGTGCCGACCTTCGCCTTGCGGGCCAGCTTCGCCCCCGGCCGCAGGTAGGCGTACGGGCCGGTGGAGGCCAGCTCGCCGATCTCGGCGCGGTCGGCCGTGGTGTTGCTCACACGGGCGCCGGCGCCGACCAGGGTGTCCCGGAGGGTGGAGTTCGGGCCCACCTCGCAGTCCTCGCCCAGGTGGGTCGCGCCCTGCAGCTGGGTGTTCGGCAGCACCACGGCGTCCGGCTCGTACGTCACCTGGACGTCCATCCAGGTGCTGGCCGGGTCGACCACGGTGACGCCCGCGCGCATCGCCCGCTCCAGCAGGCGGTCGTTCAGCAGCCGGCGGGCCTGCGCCAGCTGGACCCGGTCGTTGATGCCCAGGATGTCCCGGTGGTCCTCGGCCACCACGGCGCCGACCCGGTGCCCGGCCTCGCGCAGGATCGACAGGGTGTCGGTCAGGTACTCCTCGCCCTGCGAGTTGTCCGTGGTCAGCTCGGCCAGCGCCTCGGTGAGCAGCTTGGCGTCGAAGGCGAACACGCCCGAGTTGATCTCGGCGATGGCGCGCTGGGTGTCGGTGGCGTCCCGCTCCTCGACGATCGCGGCGACGGTGCCGTCCTCGTCCCGCAGGATCCGCCCGTAGCCGAAGGGCTCGGGGACGACGGCGGTCAGCACGGTGACGCCGTTCTGCTGGGCCTCGTGCGAGCGGGCCAGCCGGCGCAGGGTGTCCCCGGTGAGCAGCGGGGAGTCCCCAGCGGTGACGATCACGGTGCCGTCCAGCGTCACGCCGTCGGCGGCCAGCGACTCCAGCGCGGTGCGGACCGCGTGGCCGGTGCCGTTCTGCTGCTCCTGCACGACCGGGCGCACGGCCGGGTAGTGCGCCGCCAGGTGCTCCTCGACCTGCTCGCGCTGGTGGCCGACCACCACGACGAGCTGCCCCGGCATCAGTTCCCCGGCCGCCGACACCGCGTGACCCACCAGCGTGCGCCCGCACACCTCGTGCAGCACCTTGGGCACCTTGTTCGACTTCATCCGGGTCCCACCACCGGCGGCGAGCACGACAACGGCGGCAAGCGAATTGGCACCCATGCGGGGAGGCTCCTCATTAGGTTCAAAGAGAGGGCAGAGCAGGCCAGAACGCGGTCCGCACATGTGCTCTGGCAGTTCGAGGATAGTGCGGGGCGGCGAGCCGAAACGCCAGACGCCCGGCCCGCGCATGCCCGCCCGCGGCCGTACTCAGTGCTCCCGGAGGAGGATTCGAACCCCCATAAGCTGGACCAAAACCAGCTGTCCTGCCCTTAGACGATCCGGGACCGGAGCTCCGCCGCCGGAGGCCCGGCGACGCGCTGGGCCAAGACTACGGGGTAGCGCGCTTCACATCTACCACCAATGCCGACCCTCCTGGCCCGTCCGATCCGGGCACGGGAGGGGCCCGGGGTTCATCCATCCAGTCGGGTGAATTCACTCGAGCGCCGCGCGGCGATGTGTTCCCCTGGACACGGAGCGCAACCTACGATGCCGTAGGTTACGCCAACGTAGGTCCGCTCTGTCCCGTACCGGGACGCTGCGAAGGGACGCCCATGACCATCCAGGCCGACGAGGCGCGCGCGGGGGCCACCGCGCTCCCCGACCCCTCCCCCGACTCCCCCGACCCCTCCGCCGAGGCCGCGACCCGGCTGTCCGCCACCCGCGGCGGCGAGAAGCAGGGGGCCGCCGAGCGGATCGCGCTCGTGCTCTTCATCCTCGTGCCGTTCGCCGCGCTGGTCGCCGCCGTACCGGTGGCCTGGGGCTGGGGGCTCGGCTGGACCGACGTGGCGGTCACCGTCGCCATGTACTTCCTCACCTGTCACGGCATCACCGTCGGCTACCACCGCTACTTCACCCACGGCGCCTTCAAGGCCCCCCGCCCGATGCGGCTGGCCCTCGCCGTCGTCGGCAGCCTCGCCGTCGAGGGCCCGCTGGTGCGCTGGGTGGCCGACCACCGCAAGCACCACCGGTTCAGCGACAAGGACGGCGACCCGCACTCGCCGTGGCGCTACGGGGAGAGCGTCCCGGCCCTGATCAAGGGCCTGTGGTGGGCCCACATGGGCTGGATGTTCGACGAGGAGCAGACCCCGCAGCTCAAGTACGCCCCGGACCTGGTCCGCGACCCGGCGCTGCGGCGGATCTCCCGGCTGTTCTGGCTCTGGACCACCATCTCGCTGCTGCTGCCCGCGCTGGTCGGCGGGCTGGTGAGCCTGTCCTGGGAGGGCGCGCTGTCCGCGTTCTTCTGGGGCTCGCTGGTCCGGGTCGCCCTGCTGCACCACGTCACCTGGTCGATCAACTCGATCTGCCACGCCGTCGGCCGGCGCCCGTTCCGCTCCCGGGACCGCTCCGGCAACGTCTGGTGGCTCGCGGTGCTCTCCTGCGGCGAGTCCTGGCACAACCTGCACCACGCCGACCCGACCTCGGCCCGGCACGGCGTCCTGCGCGGACAGATCGACTCCTCGGCCCGGCTGATCCGCTGGTTCGAGCTGGCCGGCTGGGTCCGGGACGTCCGCTGGCCGGACGCGGAGCGGATCGCCGCCCGCCGCGCCGCATGAGGCGGCGCTTCCAGCATGATGTAGGGGTGAACGGGAGCAGCGCAGACAGCACAGGCGGTCACCACACCACGCGGACGGACGCGGCGCCCGGAACGGCGCCGGCCCGTCCGCGGGCCGCTGCGGCGCCGGGCGCGGCCTCCGACGGCGGCGGCGGCGAACGGACCGCGGACGGCCCCGCCGACCGGTCCGCGGCCGCCCCGACCCCGCGCCGCCGGGGCGGCCGGGTCCGGATGACCGGCAAGCAGCGCCGGGAGCAGCTGCTCGAGATCGGCCGGACGGTCTTCGCGGAGCGCGGCTACGACGGCACCTCGGTGGAGGAGATCGCCGAGCGCGCCGGGGTGTCGAAGCCCGTGGTGTACGAGCACTTCGGGGGCAAGGAGGGGCTCTACGCGGTGGTGGTGGACCGCGAGATGCAGCTGCTGCTGGACATGGTGACCGGGGCGCTGACCGGCGGGCACTCGCGCGAGCTGCTGGAACAGGCGGCGTTCGCGCTGATGGACTACATCGACACCTCGACGGACGGCTTCCGGATCCTGGTCCGGGACTCCCCGGTGGCCCAGTCGACCGGCACCTTCGCCTCGCTGATCAGCGACATCGCCACCCAGGTCGAGGACATCCTGGGCCTGGAGTTCAAGTCCCGGGGCTTCGACGCCCGGCTGGCCCCGATGTACTCGCAGATGCTGGTCGGGATGGTCGCACTGACCGGCCAGTGGTGGCTGGAGGTCCGCAAGCCGGACAAGGCCACGGTGGCGGCGCACCTGGTGAACCTCGCCTGGCACGGGCTGGAGGGCCTGGAGCGGCACCCTCGGCTGGTCGGCGACCGCCAGGGCTGACCGCCCTTCCGTCCGACCGTCCGTCCGTCCGCCTTTCCGGCCGAACGCCGCACCGCGGGCCACCGGCTACCGTCTGACCCCGACCGCGAAGATCCGCCGGAACGGGAAGACCGTCCCGTACGGCCCGGCCGGGTAGGCCTCGCGCAGCAGCCGCCCGTACTCGGCGAGGAAGGCGGCCCGGTCGGCCGGGTCGGTGAGCCGGCCGAGGACGGGCCGCAGCGCGGTGCCCTTGACCCACTCCAGCACCGGGTCCGGTCCGGGCAGCAGGGTGCAGTAGGTGGTCTCCCAGACGTCGGCCGCGCAGCCGGCCCCGGCGAGGACGTCCAGGTACCGCCCGGGCGGGTGGACACCGCCCCGGACGGCGTCGGCGCCGAGGGCGTCGCGCCAGCGGGCGCTGCGGCGCAGGTCGGCGAGCAGGGTGTGGCTGGGCGCCTCGAAGTTGCCGGGCACCTGGACGGCGACCACCCCGCCGGGCCCCAGGGCGGCCGCCCAGCGCGCCAGCACCGCGAGGTGGCCGTCCACCCACTGGAGGGTCGCGTTCGAGGCGATCAGGTCGGGCGCGGCCGGGGCCGGGTCGTAGTCGCGGGCGTCGGCGAGCAGGTAGTCGGCGGTGGGCTCGCCGTCGGTGCGGGCCGCCGCCAGCATCGGGGCGGAGTTGTCGAGGCCGGTGAGCCGGGCCTTCGGCCAGCGTTCGCGCAGGACGGCGGTGGAGTTGCCGGGGCCGCAGCCGATGTCGAGGACGGTCGGGGCGGGTTCGTTCGGCAGGGCGGGGACCCGGGCGAGCAGCTCACGCAGCGGGCGGGTGCGTTCGTCGGCGAAGCGCAGGTACTGCGCCGGGTCCCAGACGGGGCCGGTCATGGCTCACCTCACAGGTATCTCGATATCAAGATATCTCCGAAAGCCTCGCTGGCACATTTCTCGATGTCAAGAGACTTCACATCGACACATCCACCGATACACTGATCGTCATGGAGGACGAGGTCGACAGGCTGGTCGCAGCGTGGCGCCGGGAGCGCCCCGACCTCGACGTGGAGCCGCTGGAGGTGCTCAGCCGGGTCAGCCGGCTCGCCCGCCACCTCGACCGCGCCCGCCGCACCGCCTTCGCCGAGCACGGGCTGGAGCCCTGGGAGTTCGACGTCCTGACCGCCCTGCGGCGGGCCGGCTCCCCGTACCAGCTCTCCCCCGGCCAGCTGCTCACCCAGACCCTGGTCACCTCCGGCACCATGACCAACCGGATCGACCGCCTCACCGGCAAGGGCCTGGTCAAGCGCCTGCCCGACCCCGACGACCGGCGCGGCGTGCTCGTCCGGCTCACCGACGACGGCCGCGACCGCGCCGACCAGGCCCTGGCCGGCCTGCTCGCCCACGAGCGCGAACTGCTGGCCCAGCTCAGCTCCGGCCAGCAGGGCGAACTCGCCGGCCTGCTGCGGCTGCTGGTCGCCCCGTTCGACAACATCCCGGGCTGAACGGGCCCCTCGGGCCGAGCGGGTTGAGCGAGCCGAACGGCCCCGACGGCTTCGCTACGGCACCCGGCTGGCACCCGGCTACGGCGTGGAGGCGATCGAGGGCGGCGCGGCCGGCTCCGCCGGACTGACCCCGGCCCGCCTGGCCACCGCGACGGCGGCCAGCGTGGAGTGCACCCCCAGCTTCCCCAGCACGTTCTGCATGTGGGTGCGGACGGTGTGCGGCGACAGGTACAGCCGCTCCGCCACCGCCTGCCGGCCCAGGCCCGCCACCATGCAGCGCAGGATCTGCTTCTCCCGCGGGGTCAGGGCGTCCACCAGCCGCTCGCTCTCGGTGCGGTCCCGCCGGGCCGTGGTGAGCTCGCGGATCACCCCGGTGAGCAGCGCCGGCGGCAGATGGGTCTCGTCCCGCAGCACCCCCCGGACCACCGCGAGCAGCCGGGCCAGCGAACTCTCCTTCGCCACCCAGCCGGTGGCGCCCGCGTGCAGCGCCCGGGCGGCGCGGTGCGGGTCGTCCGCGGTGGCCAGCACCACCCCGCGCAGCCCCGGATGGGCCCGGCGGAGCCGGCCCAGCAGGGTGATGCCGTCCGGTAGCGGGGCCGTGGGCCGCAGCTGCTCGGCGCGGAGCTGGTCGGCGGCGCGGAGCTGGTCCACGGGACGGAGCTGGTCGGCGGGGCGCAGCTGCTCGGCGGGGCGGGCGGCGGCGGTCGCCGGGGTGGGCGGGGCGAGCGGGGAGCCGCCCGGCCTGCGGGCGGCGGGTGCCCCCGGGGCCGGGCGGCGCCGGGCCTCGTCGGCCGCCTCCGGCCCGGGCCGGGCCCGGGCCGCCGGACCGCCCGCCTCGACCCCGAGGTCGGCGTCGATCAGCGCCACGTCGTAGGCCCGCCCCTCGGCCGCGGCCCGCTCCAGCGCGCGCTCGGCGGCGGCCGCGCTACCGGCCGCGCCCACCTCCACGTCGGGCTCGGCGGCGAGCGCCGCGGCCAGTGCCTCGGCGAAGATCCGGTGGTCGTCGACCACCAGGACCCGGATCCGCCCCATCGTCACTACCCCCTGCTCAGAGCGCCCGAGCCCGGGGACGGGGGCCGGTCCGGCGTCCGCGTTCCGGACCCGCCGTTCCGCCCGCCCACCGGTGGCCGGTGAAGCCGAAAGGGCGCCGGCCCCCACCGGTACCGCACTCAGCGTACGGGCCGGGAAACGCTCCCGTGGCGGTTCGGTGAAGTTTCGTCAGGTGGTGGGTCAGGTGGTGGGTCAGGGGGTGGACTTGAACGGGCGGACGGCCCCCGGGGGTGCGCTCGCGCTGGAGCGCCTCCCGGGGGCCGTCCCGTTCCGCTGTACGGCCGGCGGGGCCGTCGCCGACCCACCCGCCGGTCCACTCGCGGACCTACTGTCCGCTCTACTCGCCGGCCTACTCGCCGGCCTGCTCCAGGGTGAACTTCCAGGCGTCGGCGACGATGTCGTCCAGGTTGGGGCGGCGCGGCGTCCAGCCCAGCTCCTGGTGGGCCCGCTCGGCGGAGGCCACCAGCACGGCCGGGTCGCCCGCGCGGCGGCCGACCACCTGCACCGGGATCTCCCGGCCGGTGACGCGCTTGACCGACTCGATCACCTCGCGCACCGAGAAGCCGCTGCCGTTGCCCAGGTTGCAGATCAGGTGCTCGCCCGGCTTGGCGGCGTCCAGCGCCAGCAGGTGCGCGTCGGCCAGGTCCGCGACGTGGATGTAGTCGCGGATGCAGGTGCCGTCCGGGGTCGGGTAGTCGTCGCCGAACACCGCGATGTGCGGGCGCCGGCCGAGCGCGGCCTGGAAGACCAGCGGGATCAGGTGCGACTCGGGGTCGTGCCGCTCGCCGTAGGCGCCGTACGCGCCGGCCACGTTGAAGTAGCGCAGCGAGACGGCGGCCAGGCCGTGCGCGACGGCCTCGCTGGTGATCATGTGGTCCATGGCGAGCTTGCTGGCGCCGTAGGTGTTGGTCGGCGAGGTCCGGGCGGTCTCGGCGATCGGCACGACCTCCGGCTCGCCGTACACGGCCGCGGTCGAGGAGAACACCAGCTTGCGCACACCCGCGGCGCGCATCGCGGTGATCAGCTCCAGCGAGCCCGCCACGTTGTTGCGCCAGTACTTCTCCGGGTCCACGACCGACTCGCCGACCTGCGAGGAGGCGGCGAAGTGCAGCACGCCGTCGAAGGAGCCGTCCAGCACCCGGCCGGCCTCCTGGATCCGGCCCTCGACGAACTCGGCACCGGCCGGGACGCCCTCGCGGAAGCCGGTGGAGAGGTCGTCCAGGACGGTCACCTGGTGGCCCGCCTCCAGCAGGTGGGCGGCCACCACGCTGCCGACGTAGCCGGCGCCACCCGTGACCAGGTACTTACTCATGATGAGACCTCCAGCGGGCGATGGTCCGCGCGGTCGGCGGCGCCATCGACGGAATGCGTACGACTGCGCTCAATTGTCCCTGCCCGCCGGGGTGCTCCCGACCACCGGGGCGCTCGCTCCCCGGCTTTCTCACCCACTCCTCGGCCGACCTCCACGGCCGGGCCGCCCCGCGCCCCCGCCGACACCCCGGGGAGCCGGTCAGCCCTCGGCCATCCGCTCCAGCAGACCGGTGCGCGCGGCCACCGCGGCCGCCTCCAGCCGGGTGCGCGCGCCCAGCTTCATCAGCACCCGCTGCACATGGGTACGGGCGGTGCTCGCGGCGATCCGCATCCCGGCCGCGATCGCCGCGGTGTCCTCGCCGTCCGCGATCCGGGCCAGCACCTGCACCTCACGGCGGGTCAGCAGCCGCAGCAGCCGGACCGCCTCGTCGTCCGGCTCGGCCACCGGGCGCAGCAACTGGTCGAAGGCCCCGCGCAGGACGTCCACCCCCACCGCGGCCTCGCCCGCCCGGGCCCGCCCGATCGCCCGCTCGACCACCTCGATCCGCTCGTCGCTGGGCACGTACCCCGCCGCCCCGGCCGCGAACGCGCAGGCCACGCCCCGGAGTTCACCCACCGGCCCGAGCACGATCACGGCCACCTCGGGCCGCTCCCGGCGGATCCGGCGCAGCCCGTCGAAGGCCCCCGGCTCGCCCGGCGCGGACACCCCCAGCAGACACACCTCGGGCCGTCGCCCGGCCACCAGATCGGCCGCCACACCGGCCGGCGAGCCGACCGCGAGCACCCGGTGGCCGCGCAGTTGCAGCGCGGTGGCCAGCGCCTCGGCCAGCAGCCGGTGGTCGTCGACCACCACGAGTCGAACACCCATGACGCCCTCCCGGTCGGGGCCCGGCTCGTGCCCGCACCCTGCGGGCGGGCGGCCGATGACGCACCATCACAGCGCATTCCGTACCCGACCCGCTAGGCCACCGAGGATCGCGGGACCAGCGGCGGAACGGGGCGAACCCCGGTGCACAGAACGCGAAAGACCCCCGCCGCGAGGCGAGGGTCTTTCGGTGGAGCCCCCATGCGGAATCGAACCGCAGACCTTCTCCTTACCATGGAGACGCTCTACCGACTGAGCTATAGGGGCTTGGCCTTGCGTTTCCGCCGGGCCGGTCGAACAAGGAAGACATTACACGGCCGTCGGCCCGGAAGGGAAATCGGCTCCACCCCGGGCCCCGCGGGCCGTCAGCCCCCGGCGTGCGCCGCGTCGAACTCCTCGCGGGCCGCGAGCATCTGCCCGGCGCGCCGCTCCGTCCAGCGCCCGAGCGGGGCGACCAGCCCGGCCAGCTCGCGACCGAGCGGCAGCAGGTCGTAGACCACTCGCGGCGGCGTCTCCGGGAAGACCGTGCGAAGCACCAGCCCGCTGCGCTCCAGGCTCCGCAGCGACTGGGTGAGCATCTTGCGGCTGACCCCGCCGACCGCGCGCTGGAGCTCGGAGAAGCGCTGCGGCCCGCAGGCGGACAGGCTCATCAGGATCAGCATCGACCACTTGTCGGCGAGCTCGGCGAACAGCTCGCGACTGGGGCAGAGCTGGGCGAAGACGTCCAGCTCCGGCTTCTGCCCCTGCTCCCGCTCCTGCTCCGGCCCGCCGCCTCCCGCCTGGCGCTCGACCCCGACGCCCTCTGCCCGCCGCTCGACCTCGGCCCGGGCCGCTTCCTCCGTCGTCATACGCCCAGGGTAGACCTGCGGTCTCCGATCCGCACCTGGTCTCTTCTGGAGACCTGGTCTATATTGGAGACCGTTCGACGGAGCGGGCCCGCCCCGCTCCGTCGCCCTTGCCCTCCCGCTCTCACGCCATCCCGTCCCCAGGAGTGCCCGCATGACCGCCATCCGCCCGACCGTCGCCCTCGCCTACCACTCCGGCTACGGCCACACCGCCGTGATCGCCGAGGCCGTCGCCCGCGGCGCCGCCGCAGCGGGCGCCGAGGTCGTCACGATCGCCGTCGACACCATCACCGAGGAGCAGTGGGCCCAGCTGGACGCCGCCGACGCGATCGTCTTCGGCTCCCCCACCTACATGGGCACCGCCTCCGGCGCCTTCCACGTCTTCGCCGAGGCCAGCAGCAAGCGCTGGTTCGCCGACGCCTGGAAGGACAAGCTCGCGGCCGGCTTCACCAACTCCGCCTCCAAGAGCGGCGACAAGGCCGGCACCCTCGGCTTCTTCCAGACCCTCGCCGCCCAGCACGGCATGAACTGGGTCAACCTCGGCCTCAAGCCCGGCTGGAACGCCACCACCGCCTCCGAGGACGACCTCAACCGCCTCGGCTTCTTCACCGGCGCCGCCGCCTCCTCCCCCGCCGACGCCGGCCCCGAGGCCGTCCACAAGGCCGACATCGCCACCGCCGAGCACCTGGGCGAGCGCGTCGCCCGGCACACCGCCGTCGTCCTGGCCGGCCGCGCCGCCCTGGCCGGCTGAGACCGCCCCCGCCGCACGGCTACGCCGCCGGGTCCGCCCCCAGCACGGGCGCCCGGCGGCGTCCGCCGTCCACCGCCGCCAACTCCGCACCCGTGGTGTCCGGCAGCAGCCACAGGCAGCCCAGCGCCAACAGCCCCAGCACCCCCAGGTACCAGCCGACCGGCTGCGCCGTCCCGTACGCGCCGGTCAGCCGCGTCGCCACCAACGGCGTCAACGCCCCGCCGACCACCCCGCCCAGGTTGTACGTCAACGCGGCGCCCGTGTAGCGCACCCGGGTCGGGAACAGCTCCGGCAGGAACGCCGCCACCGGGCCCATCAGACACCCCAGCACCACCATCGCCCCGGCCAGGGCCAGGAACATCAACGGCCGGCGCACCGTCTCCAACAGCGGGAACAGCACCAGCGACCAGCCCGCCGCCAGGCCCGCCGCCCACCGCAGCGTCCGCCGCCGCCCCCACCGGTCACTGTGCGCCGCACTCAGCCACACCGTCACGGCCCCGCCCACCGCACCGACCAGCAGCATCGCCAGCACCACCGTGCTCGCCACCCCCAGGCCGGACGTCGCGTACGCCAGCGCGTAGGTGGTGGTCAGGTAGAACAACGCGTACCCGAGCGTGATCGCCCCACCCCCGGCCAGCACCGGCCGCCAGTGCTCCCGCAGCACCTCCACCACCGGCGGACGGTCCCGCCGCTCGTCCGCCCGGAACAACGGCGTCTCCGCCAGCCGCAGCCGCACGAACAGCCCCACCGCCACCAGCGCCAACGAGGCCAGGAACGGCACCCGCCAGCCCCACGCCCGGAACGACCCCTCGTCCAGGGTGAGTTGGAGCACCAGGAACGCCCCGTTCGCCAACACGAACCCGCCCGACGGCCCCAACTGCAGGAACCCGCCGTACCGCCCGCGCCGCCCGGCCGGCGCGTTCTCCGCGATCAGCAGCGCCGCCCCGCCCCACTCCCCGCCCAACCCGACGCCCTGGCACACCCGCAGCACCACCAGCAGCACCGGCGACCACCACCCCCACACCGCGAACCCCGGCAACAGCCCCACCGCCGCCGTCGCCAACCCCATCAGCAACAGCGACACCACCAGCGTCGCCTTCCGCCCCACCCGGTCCCCGAAGTGCCCGAACACCACCGCCCCCAACGGTCGGGCCAGGAACGCCACCGCGTACACCGAGAACGCCGCCAGCAACGCCCCGGTCCCACCCAACCCGGGAAAGAACACCGGCCCGAACACCAGGGCCGCCGCCGTCCCGTACAGGAAGAAGTCGTAGAACTCGATCGCCGTCCCGATCAACGCCGCAGCCGCGGCCCGCCTCAACTGCCCAGCCCGCGGGGCACCCTCCGCATCCATACCACCACCCTCCCGACCCCCCGCCCCACCCCGCCAGCCCCCACCCGAGTGACCCCGGCGCACACCCCGGCCCCCAGCGCCCACCAAAAAGCCCGAGCGCCGCCACCACGACGCCCGGGCCCACCGCACCCCTCACCTGCCACTACCGGTACCGCTACCGCCCGTACGGCGGCGCCCCCACCCTCCGCCTCCGCACCACGACGACCACCACCCCGGCCACCACAGCCAGCCCGGCCATCACCCCACCCACGATCGGGAGCGCACTGCCCGACCCGGACGACGCCTCAGCCTTCGGCTGCCCCGTCGGCGCACCAGCCGCCGCCCCGGCCGGACTCGGCGCCGACGACACCGGCGCGGACGCAGTCGCCGAGGGCGAAGGGGCAGCCGAAGGCGTAGCCGCATCAGCCGGAAGCGGCGACACATCCGCCGGCCCCGGATCCCCCGGATCCGTCAACGCGATCCGCGGCCGCACAACCCCATAACCGACGCCGTCATTGCGAACAGAACCGTCAGTGGGCTTCCCTGCTGTATTGATGAGCACTCGAAGGACCTGATTTGCCGTCCAGTCCTTGTGGACGGCCCAGACCAGAGCCGCCGACGCCGACACCAGGGCGGCCGCGTCCGACGTGCCATGACTCTTGCAATACCCGGTGTTTCCCGTACAAGCCTCAATCATGTCCGTACCAGGCGCAACGAGTGTCACCTGCGGCCCCTGCTGGGATTCCGTAGTCGCAATGACATCACGACCAACGGCACCCACTCCAACAACATTGGGCAGTGCACTGGGATACTCGGCAAGATTCCCCGACTGAGCCGAGTTGCCGACACTGGATACGACCAGCACCCCCTTCTCGCGGGCCCACGCCAAGGTCTTGCTCAACTTATCCACATCGTCAGGCGAGGTGGACACGGCAGGAATTCCTTGCGAGATGTTGATGACCTTCGCGCCTTTGTCGACCGCATACGTAACGGCCTGCCCGATCTGGCCAAGGAAGTCGGTGGAAACCACTGGCCCGACAGTCCCATTGTTGATCT
The DNA here is from genome assembly GCF_040637885.1 of Kitasatospora sp. NPDC028055. Taxonomy (NCBI): domain Bacteria; kingdom Bacillati; phylum Actinomycetota; class Actinomycetes; order Kitasatosporales; family Streptomycetaceae; genus Kitasatospora; species Kitasatospora sp. NPDC028055. Next base: position 190,813 of record NZ_JBEZXE010000007.1, read on the forward strand.
TCAGCGGCAGGATCTTGGCGCCTGGCGCGAGCCCATAAGCGCCCGTTCCACCGTTGGCCTTACCGGTCCCGGCGATCAGACTGGCCATCTGCGTACCATGCCCGTCGGCGTATGAACCGGCACCACCGGAACCACCGCTGTAGTCCTGCCCGGGCAGGAACTGGCCCACCAGATCCGGATGATCCAGCTTGAAACCACCGTCGATCACCGCAACGGTGATCCCGTCCCCCTTTGAGGTCTTCCACATCTCTGGGGCGTGCATGGCATCCAAGTGCCATTGATCGGGCCGAATCGGACCATCAGCAATCGCAGAGGTTGCGACTGGGCCGACAACGATTCCAAGCGCGATCATTGCCGCTGCGAGCGCTCGCAGACGTGCTCGCGTTTCCGTCCGCCCCATCACAACTCCTCGTCTGTCTCCCCGCAGGCCGGGAAAGCGTGCCCCAAACAGTTCTGCCCGGCCACTGGGCGAGCCCAGTGGCCGGGCAGTCAATGGCGTCCTACTCAATCACGTCCGGGTTGCTGTGCGGCGTACCGCTGATCCAGGTCTCCTCGTCCTCGTGGAGGTAGTCTGCGCGGTCGCGGCGGTCGCGTTCCTTCTTACCGCCGTGGCCGCCCGCACCCGGGGCCATCATGCCGTTCTGCCCGGACCGGGCACCGCCCTCGGCGGCTCCCGCCGCCGCGCGGTTCCGCAGGCCCGTGCCGCCGGGAGTGAACTCCCCACCGGCAGCAGGACCCTTTCGGCCACCGACCGTGCCGCCCGGGGTCGAGGTCAGGCCTCGGCCGCGCGAGCCGCCGCTGCCGCCGACGACGCCGTGGCCGCCACCCATGCCCGGGTGCATGCCACCCATTCCGCCGCCCATGGGCGAACCGCCGACGCGGCCGCCGCCCGGCGCGCCCTCACGCCCGAAGACCGTCCCGCTCGGGAGTCCCGGGGTACCGGCCTTGCCAGGGGTCGAGCCACCGTTGAACGGGCCGGTACGGAGGGGAACCGAACCGCCGCCCTTGCCGGGGATGCTGCCGATGCCCTTGGTCGGAACGGAACCGCCACCGGTGCCCGCCGGAAAGCCGGAGATCGGGCCGCTGCCCGGCACGCCGGGCAGCCCACCGCGACCGTCGGGACCACCGGGGTAGCCCTGAGTTCCACCCGGCCCGCTCGGCAGCACCGGGCCGCCCCCGGGGCCGACCGGGGTGGTCTGGTCCGGCAGGGTCGGGATGCTGTCGAGGCCGGTACCAGGGCGGGTGACCGGGTCCGACGGGTGGGACGGCGGGGCCGGGGTGCCCGGGTCCTGAGGCGGGGGCGGCAGCTGACCGCCACTGTGCGGAGGGACCGGTCCAGTGTGGCCAGGGTAGGTCGATTCCTGCCGGCCCGCAGCCGGGTCGCGGGGCGTCATGGAAACGCCACCGTAGTTGCCTCCGGGCGAGTTGTAGCTCCCCTTGACACTGCCCCCGGAAGATCGTGGGCCGGGCAGGGTGCCGCGGTAACTCCCGCCAGTAGTGCCACCACCCGAATAGTCGGACGCCGTGTCCCGGCTCGTCTCAGGCGTCCCGGGCAGCACCACGTTGTCGCCCAGCCCGTTCAGCGTCGTCGTCGCAGCAGCGTAAGCCTCGCCCAGCTTCTCCATCTGGCGGATGGCTTCCTGGTGTGCGTCGTAGACTTCCTTCGTTCCGGCCATCGCCTGCGTCTCGGAGACCCAGTCCGGGTTCTTCCGCTTCATGGCTGCATCGATGTCCGCGGTGGAAGGACCGTTCGGGTTCCAGCCGACCGTCTTCAGCTGCCTGACCACATCGGGGTCAGGTGCCCCCTGCTTCACCCGCCCGTTCACCCAGCCGAGGGCCTCCGTCGGCACCTTGGGCATCGCGGCTTTGGCCGTGCTGAGTGCCTCACCGGCCTGGTTCATGGCATCGCCCGCGCCCGCCGAATAGGCTCCCAGCTTCTCGGCGGACTGCTGCAGATTCCCGGCCCACGTCTTGAAGTTCTCTGCTGCCTGACCTTCCCAGGTGACCTTGGAGAGGTGCGACTTGAGTGCCTCACCCAACTCCTTGAGGACGCCGCCGGCCTGTTGCAGCTTCGCGGCGCGACTCAGGACCGTCGCGGGATCGGTTCCCCCAACCATGTCCGCGAGGACTTGATGATCCATGCCTTCGAACTTCGACTGGACTGCCACTACTCTCTCTCCCCGTTCCCCGTGAACCGTCTCCGTCGACCGATGTCAGAAGCTCTTGGCGCCGGTCCGCGCCCCCGGGCCGTTCGTTCCGCTCTGACCCGAACTCTGCGCGACCGCGTTCTGAGCGGCTGTCGCGTTGTCCTCATTGGTCGAGTAGTTGTGTGCCGTGGACGTGACCGCGCTCTGCATCGCTTTGATCTGGGACGTGAAGTCCTTGTGCAGCTTGACGAGCTGGGTGTGGACCTTCTCGTAGGTCGAGGACAGCGCGACTGCTTCCACGAACTGGTGAGGCTGGCTCCCACTGACGAAGCTCTTCTGGGACACCTTCTGCGCCTCGAGCTTGTACGGCGCGGCCTCCGAGCCCTCCATCGCCGCGAGCAGGGCCTCGATCTTCCTGGCGAACTCCGTGAGGGTGTCGAGCTCAACCTGGACATCGTGCTTGCCGAAGGCCGCCACCAGGTCCCCGGCGCTGACGTTGGTCTGCACGGTGCTGACCACGGGGGCGATCTTGATCCCGTGCCCCCACGGCAGCGGGATCGTCGGCCCGTCCAGCATGAACGGCGTCGCGTCCGGTGCCCCCGGCGTCCCCGGTGCCGGCGTCGATCCCGCGCTCGGCGTGGTCGTCGGCTCTCCCACAGCAATCCACCTCTCCCCCGTACGGCCCGCGCGTCCCGGGCGTGTCCCGGGCCCCGTCGCGCCGCAACGCACCGTCAACTTCTAAGGCTTACCGTCCTGGTCGGTTCGGCCGCCCGCCCTGAGGGCGGCCCCCGCCTCTGTCATGGTAGCCACCGCCCCTGTCGGCCCGGCAGGGACCTTGGCCTGCGCGGGCGCGATCGGTACGAACTTGACACGTACAGCCCGGGGTCGGGCCGCTGGATAGACTGCCCCGGTACGCCCCATCTGCCGTGCAATGTCGCTCAGCAGCGAGCCGTGGCCGCAGAAACGGACGTGTGACGACATGCCTGAGCAGAGGACGCCCTGGTGGGCCCGGGCGGTGCGGCCGGAGCGGCCGCCGGTGCCGGTGGTGTTGATGGTGCGGGCCGCGCTGGGGATGGCGGTGCCGCTGGTCCTGGGGCTGTGGGCGCACCGGCTGGACCTGGGGGTGTTCGCCGCCCTGGGGGCGATGCACGCGACGATGAACGACCGGGTCGAGCCCGCGGGGCTGCGGGTGGTCCGGATCGGGTCGGCGGTGGCGGCCTCGGCGGTGGGGATGCTGGTCGGTACGGCCTTGCAGCACGTCCACGCCGGCGTGCTGGCGCTCGGTGCCGGGCTGACCCTGACGGCGTTCGTGTCGGGTGCGTTGAGTGCGACGGGTCCGCGCGGATCGGCGGCGGGGATGCTGCTGCTGGTGTCGGCGGCGCTGGGCAGTGGGATGCCGTTGCCGGAGCCGTGGTGGGCGGCGGCGCCGATGATGCCGGCGGGTGCGGCGCTCGTGGTACTGCTGGGTCTGCCCGGTCGTGCGGCCGACCCGCGCGTCCGGGCGTTGGCGGCGGCGTACGAGGCGCTCGGCCGGACGCTCGGCGATCTGGGGACGGCGCGGGGCGCGGAGTCCCGCCGGGTGTTGACGGCCCGGCTGAACCAGGTGCAGGACCTGTTCCCCGGGCACGGCCGGACGGCCCTGCGCCCGGTGTACGAGGCGGCGCTGGCGGCGACCGAGGCGGCGACGGGCCTGTTGTGGGCGTGGCGGCCGGTGCCCGCGGAGGTGGCGGCGGTGCCGGGGCAGCTGGCGGCCGCGGTGCGGCGGGGCGGCGGCGAGGTGGTGGTGCCGCAGTGGCGGCCGGACACCCCGGCGCGGCAGGCCCTGGACGTGGCGCTGCGGGCCGCCGCGGACGCGGTCGCGGGCCGGCCTACCCGGATCGACGCGGCGCCCGCGCCGCCGCCCGACCCGTGGCGGCTCCGGGGGCGGCTGTGGTCCGCCGCGTCGGCGCGGTACGGGCTGCGGGTGGCGCTGTGCATCGCGGTGGGTTCGGCGGTGACGGCCAACTACCCGCTGAGCAAGAGCTACTGGGTGCCGATGACGATCGCGTTCGTGTTGAAGCCGGATCTGGGTTCGGTGTTCCTGCGGGCGGTGAGCCGGGCGGTCGGCACGGTGCTGGGTGTGGCCGTGACGGCGGCGCTGCTGGCGTCGACCACCGAGGAGTGGGTGCTGACGGCGGTGGCGGCACTGTGCGTGGCGCTGCTGCCGTACGCGACGGCGGCGCACTACGGGCTGACCACGGTGGCGATGACGCCGATGGCGCTGGTGCTGCTCCAACTCGGCGGCCGGAGCAGTGCGGCCGAGTTCTGGCCGCGGGTGCTGGACACCGTCCTGGCGAGCGCGATCGTGCTGCTCCTCGGCTACCTGCTGTGGCCGGAGCGCCCGCGGCACCGGATCGAGCCGCGGCTGGTGACCGCGACGACCGCCCTGCGCGCCTACCTGGACGCGGTGACGGAGCACCGGACCGGCGAGGTGTGGCTGCGCCGTACGGCCTACCGGTCCCTGGCGGACGCCCGGCAGGAGGTGCGGCAGGGGCTGGCCGAGCCGCCGCCCACCGGCCGGCTGGCCGAGCAGTGGCTGCCGGCCACGGCGGCGCTGGAGCGGCTGGGCGGGGCGGTGGCGGCGTTCGCCGCGCAGATCCGGTACGGGGGACGGGTACCGGATCCGGTGGAGACCGAGCGGGTCCGGCGGGCCCTGGACGAGCTGACGGCCGCCGCCCGGGAGCACCGTCCGCCGGTCGGTCCGGCGGCCCGGCCGGACGCACCGCACGACCCGGCGCTCAGTGCGCTGGGCCGTGCGGCGGACGAGTTGGAACTCCTGCTCAGGCAGCGGTAGTTCAGGAAGAGGACAACCCCCGAAGAAGGCAGCTCAGGAAGAAGGCAGCTCAGGGAGGAGGCAGCTCAGACCTGCTCGGCCAGCTCCAGCCAGGTCATCTCCAGCTCCTCCTTCTCCTCCCGGACGGCGCGCAGCTGCCCGTCCAGTTCGGCGACCTTGGAGAAGTCGGCGGCGTGCTCGGCGAGTTGGGCGTGCAGCTTGGACTCCTTGTCGTCCAGCTTGGCGATCTGGCGCTCGATCTTCTGCATCTCCTTCTTGGCCGCCCGGAGGTCCCCGCCGGAGAGCCCGGCGGCGGGGTCGACGGCCGGGGCCGCGGCCACGGGGGCGGCCTGCGCCGCGGCGGCGGCCATCCGGGCCCGCCGCTCCAGGTACTCGTCCACGCCGCCCGGCAGCATCCGCATCTTCTTGTCGCCGAGCAGCGCGTGGACGACGTCGGTGGTCCGCTCGATGAAGAACCGGTCGTGGCTGATGACGACCATCGAGCCGGGCCAGCCGTCGAGCAGGTCCTCCAGCTGGTTGAGGGTCTCGATGTCCAGGTCGTTGGTCGGCTCGTCGAGGAACAGCACGTTGGGCTCGTCCATCAGCAGCCGCAGCAGCTGGAGCCGGCGCCGCTCGCCGCCGGAGAGGTCGCCGACCGGCGTCCACTGCTTGTCCTTGCCGAAGCCGAACTGCTCGCACAGCTGGCCGGCGCTCATCTCCCGGCCCTTGCCGAGGTCGACCCGGGAGCGGACCTGCTCGACGGCCTGCAGCACCCGGGTCGTCGGCTCCAGTTCGGCGACCTCCTGGGACAGGTAGGCCAGGCGCACGGTCTTGCCGACCTTGATCACGCCGGAGGCGGGCTGGATGTCGCCCTCGCTGGCGTAGGCGTCGCGCATGGCGCGCAGCAGCGAGGTCTTGCCGGCGCCGTTGACGCCGAGCAGGCCGATCCGGTCGCCGGGGCCGAGCTGCCAGGTGAGGTTCTCCAGCAGCAGCTTGGGGCCGGCCTTGACGGTGACGCCTTCCAGGTCGAAGACGGTGCGGCCGAGCCGGGCGTTGGCGAACTTCATCAGCTCGCTCTTGTCCCGGGGGTCCGGCACGTCTGCGATCAGGGCGTTGGCCGCCTCGATCCGGTAGCGCGGCTTGGAGGTGCGGGCGGGGGCGCCGCGGCGCAGCCAGGCGAGCTCCTTGCGGGCGAGGTTCTGGCGCTTCTGCTCCTCGACGGCCTCGATCCGGGAGCGCTCGGCGCGGGCGAAGACGTAGTCGGAGTAGCCGCCCTCGTACTCGTGCACCTCGCCGTGCTGGACGTCCCACATCCGGGTGCAGACCTGGTCGAGGAACCAGCGGTCGTGGGTGACGCAGACCAGTGCGGAGCGGCGCTTCTGCAGGTGCTGGGCGAGCCAGTTGATGCCCTCGACGTCGAGGTGGTTGGTGGGCTCGTCGAGGATGATCAGCTCGGGGGAGCCGAGCAGCAGCTTGGCGAGGGCGATCCGACGGCGCTCGCCACCGGAGAGCGGGCCGATGACGGTGTCGAGGCCGTCGGCGAAGCCGGGCAGGTCGAGGCCGCCGAAGAGGCCTTCGATGATGTCGCGGATCCGGGCGTCGCCGAGCCACTCGTGGTCGGCGCGGTCGGCGATGACCTCGTGCCGGATGGTGGCCTTCGGGTCGAGCGAGTCGTGCTGGGTGAGGACGGCCGGTTCGAGGCCGCCGTTCCAGGTGATCCGGCCGCCGTCGGGCTCCTCCAGCTTGGCGAGCATCCGGATCAGGGTGGTCTTGCCGTCGCCGTTGCGGCCGACGACGCCGATCCGGTCACCGTCGCTCACGCCCAGGCTGACCGCGTCCAGCAGGGTGCGGGTGCCGTAGACCTTCGTGACGGACTCGATGGTGGCGAGGTTGACGGCCACGTGTGCTGCGCTCCTGGGTTCGGCGGTCGGGGGCGGGCCCAGCCCGCCCCTCTCTCGGGGACGACCCGATCACCCCAGCCTAATGGGCGGGCCGCAACGCCCTCACCGCGTCGAGCGCCCCCACCGCCTCGAGCACCCCCGCCGGGTCAGACGACCGACGCCCCCGGCACCGGCCCGTACGTGGCGTGCGCGGCCCGGCAGGTGCCGGAGGCCAGCAGCGCCCGCGCGACGGCGGCCGCCGCCTCGGCGTCCTTGGCCAGGAAGGCGCAGGTCGGTCCGGAGCCGGAGACCAGGGCGCCGAGCGCACCGGCCTCGGTGCCGGCCCGCAGGGTGGCGGCCAGCGCGGGGCGCAGGGAGAGCGCGGCGGCCTGGAGGTCGTTGGTGAGCGCGCCGGCCAGGGCGACGGCGTCGCCGTCGGCGAGGGCGGCGAGCAGGGCCGGGTCGGCGTCGGGGGTGGGCACCTGGAGGTCGCTGGAGCCGGTGCCGGCCTCCTCGCGGAGCCGGTCGCACTCGCGGAAGACGGCGGGGGTGGACAGGCCGCCTTCGGCGACCGCGAAGACCCAGTGGAAGGCGCCCTCGACCGGCAGCGGTTCCAGGATCTCGCCCCGGCCGCGGCCCAGCGCGACGCCGCCGATCAGGGCGAAGGGCACGTCGGAGCCCAGTTCGGCGGCCAGGTCCAGCAGCACCGGGAGCGGGGTGTCGAGCTTCCACAGCGCGTCGCAGGCGACCAGCGCGGCGGCGCCGTCGGCGCTGCCGCCGGCCATGCCGCCGGCGACCGGGATGGCCTTGGCGATGTGGAGGTGGACGCCCGGGTCGGCGATCCCGTGGTGGGCGGCGAGCAGCCGGGCGGCGCGGGCGGCGAGGTTGCTGTCGTCGAGCGGGACGGCGTCGGCGTCGGGGCCCGAGCAGGAGAGCGTCACGCCCTCGCCCGCACTCGCCGTGACCTCGTCGCCCAGCGCGACCGCGAAGAAGACGTTGGCCAGGTCGTGGAAGCCGTCGGCGCGCAGTCCGCCGACCCCGAGCTGGACGTTGACCTTGGCCGGTACCCGTACGGTGATCACTCGCTGTCCTCGGCAGGCTTGGCGGGCTTGTGCTCGGCGATCGCGGCGAACTGCTCCACCGTCAGCATCTCGCCGCGCAGCTTGTGGTCGATCCCGGCCGCCGCGAGCGCCTGCTCGGCCCCGGCGGCGGAGCCGGCCCAGCCGGCCAGCGCGGCGCGCAGGGTCTTGCGGCGCTGGGCGAACGCGGCGTCGACCACCGCGAACACCTCCTCGCGGCTGGCGGTGGTCCTCGGCGGCTCGCGGCGGATCAGCGAGACCAGCCCGGAGTCGACGTTGGGGGCGGGCCAGAACACGTTCCGCCCGATCGCACCGGCCCGCTTCACCTCGGCGTACCAGTTGGCCTTGACCGAGGGGACGCCGTAGACCTTGTTGCCGGGCTTGGCGGCGAGCCGGTCGGCGACCTCGCTCTGCACCATCACCAGGGTCCGCTCGATGCTGGGGAAGGTCGCCAGCATGTGCAGCAGGACGGGCACGGCCACGTTGTACGGGAGGTTGGCGACCAGCGCGGTGGGCGCCGGCCCCGGCAGCTCGGTGACCTCCATGGCGTCGCTGAGGACCAGCGCGAAGGCGTCCGCCTTGCGGGGCATCCGGGCCGCGACGGTGTCCGGCAGGTGCTGCGCGAGCACCGGGTCGATCTCGACCGCGGTGACGTGCCGCGCGACCTCCAGCAGCGCCAGCGTCAGCGAGCCGAGCCCGGGCCCGACCTCCACCACCGCGTCCTGCTCCGTCACGTCGGCGGCGCGGACGATCCGCCGCACGGTGTTGCCGTCGATGACGAAGTTCTGCCCGCGCTGCTTGGTCGGCTTCACGCCGAACGCGGCCGCCAGCTCGCGAATGTCGGCGGCGCCCAGCAGGTGGCTGTCAGGGGTGGGGTCGGTGGTGCTCACGCGCCAAGGATACGGGCGCGGGCGCCGCCACCCGGACGCGCGGAACCGGAACACCCGCCTCCGGACGACCCCCGCACGCGCAACGGCGCCCGCGAACCGCTCAGTACCCGAAGGCCCGCGCCGTGTTCGCCGCGATCGCCGCCGACAGCTCGTCCTCGTGCAGCCCCAGGGTCGCCGCCATCGACCGCACCGTGACCGGAATGAGGTACGGCGCGTTGGGCCGCCCCCGGTACGGGTGCGGGGTGAGGAAGGGGGCGTCGGTCTCGACCAGGATCCGGTCGAGCGGGGTGGCGAGCAGGGCGTCGCGCAGCGGCTGGTTGGCCTTGAAGGTGACCGGGCCGGCGAAGGACAGGTACCAGCCGTGCTCGGCGCAGACCTTCGCCATCTCGGCGTCGCCGGAGTAGCAGTGGAAGACGGTCCGCTCCGGGGCGCCCTCGGCCAGCAGGACGGCGATGACGTCCTCGTGGGCGTCGCGGTCGTGGATGACCAGTGCCTTGCCGTGCCGCTTGGCCATCTCGATGTGGCGGCGGAACGACTCCTTCTGGATCTCCACGCCCTCCGGCCCGGTGCGGAAGTAGTCCAGCCCGGTCTCGCCGACGGCGCGGACCTGGGGCAGCGCGGCCAGTGCGTCGATCTCGGCGAGCGCCTCCTCCAGCGCCGCCTGCCCGCCCGCGTGCCGCTGCTGCCCGGACCACCCGTCGGCGTCGCCGAGGAAGATCCGCGGCGCCTCGTTGGGGTGCAGGGCGACGGCCGCGTGCACCTGCTCGTACTGCGCCGCCAGTTCGGCGGCCCAGCGCGAGCCGGGCACGTCGCAGCCCACCTGGACGACCGTGGTGACCCCGACCGAGGCGGCCCGGGCGAGCCCCTCGGCCGGGGTGCCGGCCTGCATGTCGAGGTGGGTGTGCGAGTCGGCCACCGCCACGGCCAGGGGCTCCGGCAGCGGCGGCGGGGTCGACCGGTCGTCGTCCTTCCTCGCCATCAGGAGGCGGGCTTCTCTTCGAGGCGCGGGAACAGGATCTCGCCCTTGGTGACGGTGGCGCCGACGGGCAGCCGGCCCCAGTCACCGGTGGTGGCGACGCGCTGGTCGGCGAGTGCGCCGAGGCCCTCGGCGGCGCCCAGCGAGGCCCACAACTTCTCGGCGGTGGACGGCATCACCGGGTTGAGCAGCACGGCGGTGCCGCGCAGCGCCTCGGCGGCGGTGTAGAGGATGGTGGCGAGGCGGGCCTGCCCCTCCTCGGACTCGTCCTTGGCGACCTTCCACGGCTCCTGGGTGGTGAGGTAGCCGTTGACCTGCTTGACGAACTCGAAGATCGCCGCGAGGCCGCCGGCGAAGTCCAGCTCCTCGCCGATCTTGGCGTCGGCGGCGGCGACGGCCGCGGCCAGCCCGTCCGCGACGGCCTGCTCGGCCTCGCCCGCGGCGGTGGCGGCCGGCAGCGTCCCGCCGAAGTACTTGCCGACCATGGCGGCGACCCGGGAGGCCAGGTTGCCGAAGTCGTTGGCGAGCTCGGAGGTGTAGCGGGCGGTGAAGTCCTCCCAGGAGAACGAGCCGTCCGTGCCGAACGGGATCGCCCGCAGGAAGTAGTAGCGGTACGCGTCGACGCCGAAGTGCGAGGTGAGGTCGGTGGGCGCGATGCCGGTCAGGTTGGACTTGGACATCTTCTCGCCGCCGACCATCAGCCAGCCGTTGGCGACGACCCGCTTGGGCAGCGGCAGGCCCGCCGCCATCAGCATGGCCGGCCAGATCACCGCGTGGAAGCGCAGGATGTCCTTGCCGACCAGGTGCACGGAGGCCGGCCAGAGCTCGGCGAAGCGCTCCGGGTCACTGCCGTAGCCGGCCGCGGTGATGTAGTTCTGCAGCGCGTCGACCCAGACGTAGAGGACGTGCTTCTCGTCCCAGGGCAGCGGCACGCCCCAGTTGAAGGTGGAGCGGGAGATCGAGAGGTCCTTGAGGTCCTGCTCGACGAAGCGCAGCACCTCGTTGCGGGCCGAGGCCGGCTGGATGAAGTCGGGGTTGGCGGCGTAGAACTCCAGCAGCCGCTCGGCGTAGGCGGAGAGGCGGAAGAAGTAGTTCTCCTCCTCCAGCCACTCGACCGGCTTCTTGTGGACGGAGCAGAGCTTCTCGTCCTCCGTGGCGCCGTCGAGCAGCTCGGCGGGGAGCTTGAACTCCTCGCAGCCGACGCAGTACGGGCCGGAGTAGCCGCCCTTGTAGATCTCGCCCTTGTCGAACAGGTCCTGGACGAACTCCTGCACCCGGGCGGTGTGCCGCTCCTCGGTGGTGCGGATGAAGTCGTCGTTGGCGATCTCCAGGTGCCGCCAGAGCGGCTTCCAGGCCTCCTCGACCAGCTTGTCGCACCACTCCTGCGGGCTGACGCCGTTGGCCTCGGCGGTCCGCATGATCTTCTGACCGTGCTCGTCGGTGCCGGTCAGGTACCACACCTTCTCGCCGCGCTGGCGGTGCCAGCGGGTGAGGACGTCGCCCGCCACGGTGGTGTACGCGTGGCCCAGGTGGGGACGGTCGTTGACGTAGTAGATCGGAGTGGAAACGTAGTACGCCGGGGCGCTCGTCCCGGTGGTGCTGTGGTCTGCAGTGGCCGCCATGGTCGGAAAGCTTAGTCGGGCCCGAACGCACCCCTCGACCGGATATCGCCCCGGCGTACCGCGGGGCCGCCTGCCGCACTGCTCGCGGCGGGCGGCCCCGCCCGCGCTCCCCCGGACCCGTCGGCCCGGTCGCCCCAGGAGCCGGAACCGGACCCGTCCGCCCCGTCAGCCCAGGAGCCGCGACCAGAACCGGGCCCAGCGCCCCTGCGGCTCGGCGGGCCGGGTGGCCGGGGCCGGCCGGGCCGGCTCGGCGTGCGCCGGGTAGCCGGGGGCGTGCCTCAGGGGCTGGTCGGCGCTGGCCACCCGACCCTCGCGCATGATCCGGACGGTGTGCCCACCGCAGCCCGGGCAGGTCGGCTTGAGCAGCGGGGACGGCACCCGGACACCGTTGGCGTGGTACTCGAACACGATGTGGCCGTCCCGGGCGACGTGGTGCTCGATGTCGTACGCCTGCTCCCAGCCGTACCCGCAGCGCAGGCAGGCGAAGGAGTAGGCCTCCCGCACGGTCTCGACGGGAGTGTGCGCCCGCCCCGCCAGGCCGGGGGCGTTCAGCGCGTTGCCACTGCGGGGGCTACCGATCGTGTCGCTCATAGCCAACTCCCAGTGCCCGTCGGGCGCTCGCCCGGCTGGGTCTTTCCGTTCAAGGAAATGCCCGTACCGCCCTGGCTGACGCCTTTCTTGTGAAGACTTGGATGCGGGTTGGCGAGCCCTATACAAAGGGCGCGTCGGGAACCGGAATCCGGGGTCGAACCTTCATCGCAGCGGGCGTTTAGCCGGGCCTTCACTCCAAGGTACGACTCCCCGCCCGCCACGCAACCCCCGGAATTCACCCCTTTTTCAAAGCCCCGTCCAGGCCTTCCTTCTTCGCCGCGACGACCGCGTCGAAGACCTCCCGCTTGGGCACGGACAGTTCGACCGCGACCGCCGCGATGGCCTCCTTGCGCCGCTCCCCGGCCTCCTCCCGGACGGCCACCAGCCGGGCCAGCTCGGCCGGGGTCAGCTCCTGCGGCGCGGCCGGCGGGGCGCCCGCGACCACGACGGTGATCTCGCCCTTGACGCCGTCCGCGGCCCAGGCCGCCAGCTCGCCGATCGGCCCGCGCTTGACCTCCTCGTAGGTCTTGGTGAGCTCGCGGCAGACGGCGGCCGGGCGCTGCGGCCCGAAGGCCTCCGCCATCGCGGCCAGCGCCTCGGCGATCCGGTGCGGCGCCTCGAAGAAGACCATGGTGCGCGGTTCGGCGGCGACCGTGGCCAGCTGCCGGGCCCGGTCACCGGCCTTGCGCGGCAGGAAGCCCTCGAAGGTGAAGCGGTCGACCGGCAGGCCGGACAGCGCGAGCGCGGTGAGCACCGCGGACGGCCCGGGGACGGCGGTGACCTTGACGTCGGCCTCGACGGCGGCGGCCACCAGCCGGTAGCCGGGGTCGGAGACGGACGGCATCCCGGCGTCGGTGACCAGCAGCACCCGGGCGCCGCCGAGCAGCGCCTCGACCAGTTCGGGGGTGCGGCCGACCTCGTTGCCCTCGAAGTAGGAGACGACCCGCCCGGCCGGGGTCACCCCGAGCGCCTGGGTGAGCCGGCGCAGCCGCCGGGTGTCCTCGGCCGCGATGACGTCCGCCGTGGCCAGCTCGGTGAGCAGCCGGGGCGGGGCGTCCGAGACGTCGCCGATGGGTGTGCCTGCGAGAACGAGTACTCCTGTCACGGGCCCCATCCTCGCAGCTCCGGGCCGCCGGGGCGTTTGGTGACGATTCGGTCAGCTTCCGAGGGACCGGTCACACGTACGAGGACCGCCCCTACGATGTGGCGGATGAACGGCGACACGGCGGCGCAGACGCCCACGGTGAAGGACCACTCCGCACGGGGCGGTGCCGACCTGCCGTCCCCCCGCCCACCGGAGTCCTCCCGCTCACCGGAGTCGCCCCGCCCACCGGAGTCCCCCTGGGCCCCCACGGGCTGGCGGGAGCGCCTGGCCGCCTTCGGCTACCGGGCCCGCCCGAGCGGCACGCTCACCGAACGCCTCGTCCCGCCGATGCCGGACGGCCCCGGGGTGACCCGGCCCGACGTCGCGCAGTCCCCGCTGCTGCTGCGGCTGGGTCTGCGGCTGCCGCAGGGCCTCTGGTACTTCCTGTGCCGCTGGTCCGGCTGGCTGGGCCCGGTCGCGGTCGCGGTGTTCGCCGGGCTGCTGCGGTTCACCGGCCTCGGCCAGCCGCACGCGATCATCTTCGACGAGACGTACTACGCCAAGGACGCCTACGCGCTCTGGCACGGCGGCTACGAGATCAACTGGCCGGAGGACGCCAACACGACGATCATGACGCCGGGCGCGGCCGTGCCGTACCGCCCGACGCCGTCGTACGTGGTGCACCCGCCGGTGGGCAAGTGGATCATCGGCGCGGGCGAGCAGCTGTTCGGCATGAACCCCTTCGGCTGGCGGTTCGCGGTGGCCCTGCTCGGCACCCTGTCGGTGCTGATGCTGGCCCGGATCGCCCGCCGGATGTTCCGCTCCACCCTGCTGGGCTGCGTGGCCGGCCTGCTGCTCTCGGTGGACGGCCTGCACCTGGTGCTCAGCCGGACCGCCCTGCTCGACCTGGTGGTGATGTTCTGGATCCTCGCCGCCTTCGGCTTCCTGGTCCTGGACCGGGACCGCACAAGGGCCCGGCTCGCGGCGAGGCTCGGCGGGGTCGAAGACGCGCTGCTCGCCCAGCGGCTCAACCTGGGCTGGCGCCCGTACCGGATCGCGGCCGGCGTCTGCGTCGGCCTGACCTGCGCCACCAAGTGGAGCGGCCTGTACGTCGCGGCCGCGTTCGGCCTGATGACCGTGCTGTGGGACGTCGGCGCCCGCCGGCTGGCCGGCGCCCCGCGCCCGTACCTGGCGGTGCTGGCCCGGGACGTGGTGCCGGCGTTCGTGTCGGTCGTCGTGGTCTCGGTGGCGGTGTACGTGGCGTCCTGGTGGGGCTGGTTCGCCAGCAGCAACGCGCCCGGCCAGGGCGGCTGGGGCCGGGACTGGGCGGTCGGCCGCTCCACCGACTACCCGTGGATACCCGAGGGCCTGCGGGCCCTGTGGCACTACCACTCGACGGTCTACGAGTTCCACACCCACCTGACCGACCCGCACACCTACCAGTCGAACCCGTGGTCCTGGCTGGTGCTGGGCCGCCCGGTGTCCTTCTACTACGAGTCCCCCAAGCTCGGCCAGAACGGCTGCACCGTCGCCGACTGCGCCCGCGAGGTGCTGGGCATCGGCACCCCGCTGCTCTGGTGGACGGCCCTGCTGGCGCTGGTCTACTGCCTGTGGCTCTGGGCCTTCCGCCGGGACTGGCGGGCCGGCGCGCTGCTGTGCGGCCTGGCCGCCGGCTACCTGCCGTGGTTCCTCTACCAGCAGCGGACGATCTTCCTCTTCTACGCGGTGGTCTTCGTCCCGTTCCTGGTGCTCGCCGTGACGATGCTGATCGGCGCGCTGATCGGGCCGGCCGGCGCCTCCCGGGACCGCCGGATCATCGGCTCGGCCGCGGCCGGGCTGCTGGTGCTGCTGATCATCTGGAACTTCCTGTACTTCTATCCGCTGTTCACCGGGCAGACCATCCCGCTGAGCGACTGGCGTGCCCGGATGTGGTTCAACAGCTGGATCTGAGACCCCCCGCGACCAGCGGGGGAAGCGTCCGGGGAGCGCGCGCACACCCTCCCCCCGAACCGTCCGTACCCGGTCCACGACACGTACCAGATCCGTCACAAGTCCCCGGGGTTCCGTCGGCGCACCGATCCGCCCTGCCTAGGGTGGGGGGAGTACCGCGTTTCCGGCCCCGCCGGTTGCGCCCGGCCGCGAGACCCCTGGGGGATTTGCACCATGCGCAGTGGCGCGAAGATCGGCATCATCACCGGCGTGTCCATCGCCGTCCTCGCCGGCGGTGGCTACGGGGCCTACAGCCTGATGGGCGGGTCGGACTCCGCGTCCGGCGACAAGAAGCCCCGCACGGTGGTCGCCGAGCCGCCCACGGCCGACCAGGCGGCGAACGGTGCGAAGGACTTCCTGGCGGCCTGGGCCTCCGGCGACATCGCCAAGGCGGCCTCGCTGACCGACGACCCGGCCGCGGCCACCACGGCGCTGACGGCCTTCAAGGACCAGGTGAAGCCGAGCGCGCTGACCCTGACCCCGGCCGGCCCGGCCACCCCGCAGGCCTTCGCCTCGGCGACCGGCACCCCGACCCCGGCCAAGCCGACCGGCGCGGCCTCGGCGACCCCGTCGGCGGGCGCCAGCGCGGGCGCCACCGAATCGCCGTCCGCCACCGCCTCCGGGCCGACCGGCGTGCTGATGGGCTTCAAGGCCCGCGCCGAGTTCGCCGGCACCAGCCGGGTCTGGGACTACAACGGCTTCCTCGGCGTCGTGAAGATGAGCGACAACACCCCGGCCGTGCACTGGGCGCCCTCGGTGATCCACCCGCACCTGTCCGGCAACGAGACCATCGCCACCCAGCAGGTCTTCGCCCCGCCGTCCACCGTGGTGGACCGCAACGGCAAGGCGCTGCAGGGCGCCTCGCTCACCCCGGCGCTGATGGCCACCCTCCAGGACAACGCCCGCAAGCTGCTGCCGCCGGACCCGAACAAGGACCAGGACGCGGGCAGCGCCGTGGTGATCACCGACCCGGCCGGCAAGACCGCCGCGGACAAGCTGTTCACCATCGTCGAGCCCAAGCCCGGCAAGCCGTTCAAGGTGACCATCGACAACACCCTCCAGGCCGCCGCCGAGAAGGCGATGACCGACCTGGGCGGCAAGCAGGGCTCCATCGTGGCCGTCGAGCCCAGCACCGGCCAGGTGCTGGCCTTCGCCAACGCCCCGGCCACCGGCCAGAACCGGGCCTTCACCGGCCTGCTCGCCCCCGGTTCGACGATGAAGATCGTCACCTCGACGGCCCTGCTGGAGGCCGGGCTCACCCCGGACAGCAACGTGGCCTGCCCGGAGAAGAGCAGCAACCCGGTGGCGATCCCGAACGACTTCCCCGGCGCCTTCCCGGACTACACGCTCCAGAAGGACTTCATGGTGTCCTGCAACACCGCCTTCATCAACCAGGGCCTGACCAGCCTCAAGCCCGAGACGCTGTCCGGCACCGCCAAGGACGTGTACGGCATCGGCCTGGAGTGGAAGACCGGCCTGCCGAACGCCGACGGCAAGATCCCGGCGACCCCGGGCAGCAAGGACGAGCAGGCGATGAACTACATCGGCCAGGGCAAGGTCCAGATGAACCCGCTGGCCATCGCCTCGATCACGGCGACCGTCCAGAGCGGCGCGTTCAAGCAGCCGATCCTGGTCGCCGGCCTGCCCCAGCAGCAGGCGGCCCGGCAGATCTCGCCGGACGTCGCCGCCAAGCTGCGCGCGATGATGAACGCCACCGCCGTCAGCGGCACGGCCAGCCAGGTGATGGCCGGGATCACCGACAACGCGGGGGCCAAGACCGGCTCCGCCGAGGTCCAGGGCGCGTCCACCACCAACAGCTGGTTCACCGCCTTCCGCGGCAACCTCGCGGTCGCCGCCGAGGTCCAGGGCGGCGGCCACGGCGTGGACGCGGCCGGCCCGGCCGTGGCCTCGCTGCTCAAGTCCGGCAACAAGTGACCGCCTGAGGCCGGTACGCGCGGAGCCCGCCACGGACGACGTGGCGGGCTCCCGTGCGTCCGGGCCCCGCTCAGCTCCTCGGCAGGGCGGGCGCCGGCGCCTCCGGCGCGGGCCTGGGCGGCACCGGGCGCCGGCTGCTCCAGCGCCGGGCCGCCAGCCGGGGCCAGATCACCAGGACGGCGGGCAGCGCCAGGTACCCGAACCGCCCGGCCGGGGCGAGCGTGAAGGCGATCGCCAGCCCGGCCGCCAGCAGGTCGGCGGCGGCGATCGCGGAGACCGGCGGCCGGGCCACCAGCCAGATCGCCACCCCGACCAGGGCGAGGGTCATCAGCGCCAGTGAGACGCTGTGCCCGGTCGGCCCGAAGCCGGCCAGCACCTTGCCGGGCAGCGGACTGCCCGCAGGGGTGCGGATCGCGGTCATCCCGAGCGGGAAGCGCACCACCTGGTCGCGCAGCGCCTGCGGCTGGGCCAGGACGGACGGCAGCAGCACCGCCGCGCTCGCCCCGGCCCCGATCAGCGCGGTCCGGGCGGCGGGCCGCCGGCCGTACAGCCGCCACAGCAGCAGGACGGCCACCGGCAGGGCGGGCCAGGCGGTCCACTTGAGGCTGCAGGCGAGGGCGAGCACCAGCCCGGCCGCGACGGTGCGGTCCCGCTCGGCGAGCGCCATGGCCAGGCAGCAGACCCCGATCAGCGGCAGGTCGACGCCGCCGACCACCAGGGCCAGCGCTATCAGCGGCGAGGCGGTGAGGACGGCCAGCGGCAGCAGCGGCGCCCGGTCGCGGGTGGGCCGGAGCAGCCGCCAGGCGGCCAGCAGGCAGACCACGAAGGTGAGGGCGAACCAGATCCGGGCGTCCCCGGCGACCCGGGCGAAGGCGGTGGAGCTGCCGAGCAGCTGGCGCGGCAGCCCGAACAGGGACATCGCCGGGAGGTAGGGGTTGTAGTCGGTGACCACCACCGGGTGCGGGAGGTAGACGTCACCGGTGGTGAGCATCAGGTGGGCCGAGCGTTCGACCACCATCACCTCGGACTGGTGGCGGCCGGTCACCGCGAGCAGCCCGAGCGGCGCCAGCACGGCCCCGAGCAGGGCGACCACGGCGGCGGCCTCGGCCGCGAAGCGGCGCGGCAGGGTGAGGCAGAGCAGTCCGGCCACCACGTAGGCGGGGGCCGCGACGAGGCCCCACAGCCGCTGGTTGGCCAGGTCGGAGACGAGCGGGAAGGCCGCGGCCCAGCCGGCCGCGATCAGACAGCCGAGCAGTTGCACCCAGCGCAGCGCGGCGAGCCGGGCGGGATTCCACCGAACGGGCGTGGGCGGGAAGGTGCTCTCACCACGCTGACGGGGGAACGGGCGGCTCGTGAAGCCCGCCGGCGGCCGTCCGGGTCTGGCCGGAGGTTCGGCGTCGATGGTCGGGGCCGGCGTTCTGGCGCGGCCGGTGAAGCGGCCGCGCGGGCGGGAGAAGCCGGGCGTGCGGGTGCTCACCATGGTGGAAGGTTATGGCGGCGAACCGGGCCCTGTCGCCACCGCCGCGGGCGCGGATCGGCACGCTACGCGCGTAGGGCCGCCGGGTGTCGTACCACGCGGCGGCCCTTCACGATTGGATAACGGCCCGGCGGCCGACGCCCTGGTCAGCCGGTGCCGGCCTCGCTCGGGACGGCCGGCCGCTCGGCGCGCTCCAGCCGGGAGTGCTTGACGCTGTAGCCGAAGTAGACGACCACGGCGACGGCGAGGGCGATCGCCCCGGCCCGGAAGGTGTCGGCGTGCAGGCCGGTGATCAGGTAGACGCAGAAGCCGACGCTGAGCAGCGGGACGACCGGGTAACCGGGGACCTTGAAGCCGCGCGGCAGGTCGGGCTGGGTGCGGCGCAGCACGATCACGCCGATCGAGACCACCGAGAAGGCGATCAGGGTGCCCAGGCTGGTGATGTCGGCCAGGACGTTCAGCGGGATGAACGCGGCCAGCGCGCCCACGCCGACACCGACCACCAGGGTGTTCCAGACCGGGGTGCCGGTGCGCGGGGAGAGCTGGGCGAAGCGCTTGGGCAGCATGCCGTCGCGGCCCATCGAGTACAGGATGCGGGTCTGGCCGTAGATCACCACGAGAGTGACGCTGAAGATCGAGATGATCGCGCCGACCGCGAAGATCATCGCGGGCCAGCCCTGGCCGGTGATGTCCTGCATGATCTGGGCGAGCCCGGCCTCCTGGCCGTCGAACTTGGTCCACGGCTGGGCACCGATGCCGGCCAGGGCGACCAGGATGTAGATCAGGGTCACCACGACCAGCGAGATGATGATCGCCAGCGGCAGGGTGCGGCGCGGGTTCTTGACCTCCTCACCGGCGGTGGACACGGCGTCCAGGCCGATGAAGGAGAAGAAGATGCTGGAGGCGGCCGTCTGCACGCCGCCGATGCCGAGCGGCAGGAACGGGGTCAGGTTGCCGGAGTGGAAGCCGGTCAGCGCGACGCCGACGAACAGCACCAGGATGAGGATCTTGATCCCGACCATGGCCGCGTTGACCTTCGCCGACTCGCTGACCCCGCGGACCAGCAGGAAGCAGACCATGGCGACCAGCAGCAGCGCCGGCAGGTTGAACCAGTGCCCGCCGCCGGGGGCGCCGGAGAGCTGCTCGGGGATCCTGAACCCGAAGGCCAGGTCGAGGAACTTGTTCAGGTACTCGGCCCAGCTGACCGCGATCGCCGAGGCCGAGACGCCGTACTCCATCAGCAGGCAGATGCCCACGCCGAAGGCGACGCCCTCGCCGAGGGTGGCGTAGGCGTAGGAGTACGAGGAGCCGGAGACCGGGATCGCGGAGGCCATCTCGGCGTAGCAGAGCGCGGTGAGCCCGGCGGTGACCGCGGCGA
Source organism: Kitasatospora sp. NPDC028055 (assembly GCF_040637885.1). Lineage (NCBI taxonomy): Bacteria > Bacillati > Actinomycetota > Actinomycetes > Kitasatosporales > Streptomycetaceae > Kitasatospora > Kitasatospora sp. NPDC028055. The sequence continues at coordinate 210,673 of NZ_JBEZXE010000007.1, forward strand.
CCACGAAGGACAGGATGACGGCCGGCCCGGCCGCCGGGACGGCATCCCGGAGCACGAAGAAGATGCCGGTGCCGATGGTCGCGCCGATGCCGATCGCGGACAGCTGCCAGAGCCCGATCGAGCGGCGCAGGTGGATGCCGGAGCGGCCGCCTTCCTCGGGTGCGCCGGCCGGAAGGCCGTGGCCCTCGCTCTCGGCGATCAGGGTCGAGACGGGCTTGCGGCGCAGCAGACGCGCACCGAGGGTGTTGCTGGCCAAAACTGCTGTCCTTCTAGGCGGGGGAGGGTGTCCTAGTGGCCGGTCACTCTGGGCACTGGGGGGTGCCGTCGGGACCAACCGAACAAACATGGGACAGTACCCGGCAAAGACACCAGTGTCGCAAACAAACAATACTGATCGGCGCATTGTACGAATCGGCGCATCAGAGCTCACAAACCGGACACTTCGCACGCGGCGGATCTTCCGGACATCGATTAAAAGGCCAGGTCAGCGCCCCTGTCCGGGTCAGCGGTCGAGCACCGCCCGCATCACCGAGCGGGCGATCGGGGCCGCCAGCGCGCCACCCGTGACGTCCGTGGCGTCACTGTCCGCCACCACCACCGCGACCGCGACCGGCGGCACGGCGGTCGAAGCGGCCGGCCTGGCCCAGGAGATGAACCAGGCGTACGGCGTCCCGCTGTTGTCCACCCCGTGCTGGGCGGTACCGGTCTTGCCGCCGACCACCGCCCCGGGGATCCGGGCGTTGCCGCCCGTACCGTTCTCCACCACGTCCGTCATCAGCTTCCGCAGCTGCCCGGCCACCGCCGGGGTCAGCGCCTGCCGGTACACGGCCGGCCCGCGCACCTCGACCTCGGTGCCGTCGCTCCTGGTCAGCCGGTCCACCAGCCGTGGCCGCATCACCGTCCCGTCGTTGGCGACCCCGGCCGCGACCATCGCCATCACCAGCGGGGTGGCCGCGGTGTCGAACTGCCCGATCGAGGAGAGCGCCAGCTGCGCCGGGTCCATCGCGGTGTCGACGTTGGACCGGGCCGGGCGCACCGGCACGTCCAGCCTCGGGTCGTTGAAGCCGAAGCCCTCGGCCGTCGCCACCAGCTTCTCCAGCCCGGTCCGCACCCCCAGGTGGCCCAGCACGCTGTTGCAGCTGGCGGTCATCGCCGCGTCCAGCGACAGCCCGGGCCGGTCGCAGGCCGCGCTGTCGTTCACCAGCGGTGTGGTCGTCCCCGGCAGCACGTACGGGAAGGGCGCGTCGGTCGGCGCGTCCGGGTCGGTCACCACCCCGGCCGCCAGCGCCGCGGCGGCGGTGACCACCTTGAAGGTCGAGCCCGGCGGGTAGGTCTGGCGCAGCGCCCGGTTGAGCATCGGCCGGTCGGGGTCGGTCTGCAGGCGGTTCCAGGCCGTCTGGTCGGCACCCGCCGAGCCGGCGAAGTCACCCGGGTCGTAGGAGGGGGTGCTGGCCAGCGCCAGGATCCGCCCGGTGGCCGGCTCGATCGCGACCACCGCGCCCTTCTGGTCGCCGAGCCCGCGCACCGCGGCCTGCTGGGCGGCCCGGTCGATCGTGGTGAGGACGTTCCCGCCGGGGCTGCGCCGGCGGGTGAGCGCGTCCCGGAGCGACCAGCCGGTCAGCCGGCCGTCGGTGCCGTTCAGCAGGCCGTCCTCGGTGCCCTCCAGCTGGCTGTTGCCGTACGCCTGGGAGGCGAAACCGGTGACGGCGGCGTACGTCGTTCCGTCGGTGTAGGTGCGCTTGTAGGCGTACCGGCCGCCGGTCGGCCCGGAGCCGGTCACCGGCTGCCCGCCGACCAGGATGTCCCCGCGCGGCTGGGCGTAGCGCTCGATGACCAGCCGCTGGTTGGCGCTGTTGCGGTCGAGGTCCCGGGCCTCGAAGACCTGCACCCGGGTGGCCTGCACGCACAGCGCCACGACCAGCAGCAGGCAGAAGGTGGCCGCCCGGCGACCGGTGACCGAGATCCCGGGCAGCCCCTGCGGTCCGTTGCCCCGCGCCCCGGGGCCGACCATCACCGCACCTCCGGCCCGGGCCCGGACGCCACCCCGGGCACGGGCACCGGCACCGATACGGGCACCGGCACCGGCCGCCGGGCGTCGTCGCTCATCCGCACCAGCAGCGCCACGATGATCCAGTTGGTCACCACCGACGAACCCCCCTGGGCGATGAACGGCATCGTCATCCCGGTCAGCGGGATCAGCGCCAGCACCCCGCCCGCCACCACGAACACCTGGAGGCCGACGATCGCGGCCAGCCCGATCGCCAGCAGCCGCCCGAACGGGTCGCGCAGCGCGATGCCGGCCTTGAAGCCGCGCGAGACCAGCACCGCGTACAGCAGGAACACCGCGATCAGCCCGGTCAGCCCGAGCTCCTCGCCGATGGTGGCGAGGATGAAGTCCGACTTGGCGGCGAAGCCGATCAGCACCGAGTGCCCCTCGCCCAGCCCGGTGCCCAGCTCACCGCCCCAGGCGAAGGCGAACAGCGACTGGGCGATCTGGTTGGCGCCCCGGCCCGCCGCGATCGATCCCAGCGGGTCCAGCCAGTCCACCACCCGGCTGTGCACGTGCGGCGACAGCCAGCCCACCGTCACCGCGCCGACCGCCGCCAGGACCAGCCCGATCGCGATCCAGCCGGTGCGCGCGGTGGCCACGTAGAGCATCACCACGAACAGCCCGAAGTACAGCAGGGCCGTCCCGAGGTCGGTCTCCAGCACCAGCACCCCGACGAAGGCCGCCCAGATCAGCAGCACCGGCCCGAGCACCCGCCCGCGCGGCAGCTGCCAGCGCCAGACCCGGCGGCCGGTGAGCGCCAGCGCGTCCCGGTGCACCGCCAGGTAGGCGGCGAAGAACACCGCCAGCAGGACCTTGGCGAACTCCCCCGGCTGGAAGGAGAGCGGCCCGAGCACGATCCAGATCCGCGAGCCGTACACCGGCCGGAAGAGGATCGGCAGCACCAGCAGGACCAGCGCCAGCAGCGCCCCGACGTGGGCGTAGCGGCGCAGCCGCCGGTGGTCGCGCACCAGCAGCAGCACGGCGGTGAACAGCCCCACCCCCAGGGCCGACCAGAGCAGCTGGGCGGAGGCGGCCTCCCGGCCGGGGGTGGCCCGGTCCAGGCGGTAGATCACCACCAGGCCGATCCCGTTCAGCAGCACCGCGATCGGCAGCAGCAGCGGGTCCGCGTACCGGGCCCGCTGGCGGACCGCGCCGTGCGCCACCAGGGCGAGCACGCCGAGCGCCGCCCCGTACTGGGCGGCGTCGGCGGGCGCCTCGCCGTCGAGGTTCACCCCGACCTCGACGTAGCCGAACACGGCGGTCAGGACGGCGGCCAGCACCAGCACCAGCTCGGTGGTGCGCCGGGGCCGCACCGGCCGAACCGGCCGGGCCGCGGATCTCGTCACGGCGGAGGGTGTCGCCACGGACCGTCCTGGGGGAGGCGGGAGTCGAAGGGGCCGACCGGGTCCGGACACCGGTGCCCCGGTTCGTCACCCTAACGAGCGCTATCCATATTTATCGGCTCTTCGCCACGGTGTGTCCGCCTTTGCCGCGACCGCACCCGCCGCAGCTCACTCCGGCCGCCGCCCGGCCAGCACCGCCGCCCCGGCCCCGACCGCGGCCAACAACACGACGGAGCACAGCAGTTCACCCCAGGGCACGGCCACCTGCCCGGTCCGGGCCGCCGTCACCACCCCGCGCACCGCCGCGTTGGCCGGCGAACCCGGGAGCACCAGCATCGCCGCGGCCAGCCCCAGCGCCACCAGGATCCCGTACGGCGAGCGGACCAGCACCGGGCGGTTGCCCAGCACCCCGGCCAGCGTCCCCAGCAGCACGCAGACCACCGAGGCCGCCAGCCCGGCCAGCAGCGCCCGGCCGACGCCCGGCTCCCGCCCCGCCCCCGGGTCGGCCACCGCGCCGCCCGCCCACCACACCGCCGCCACCTCGCCCACCGCCAGCACCAGCCCCACCGTCAACGCCGCCAGCAGCGCCCCCAGGTGCACCCGCACCGGGCCCGCCACCGCGACCAGGCAGGCCCGCGAGGCCGGCGGCTCGGCGGTCAGCACACCGCGCACGTACCAGGCGCTCACCGGCACCAGCAGCCCCGCCCCGAACCCGAGCCCGCCCAGCAGCGGATCACCCGGCGTCACCCCGACCACCAGCACCAGCGCGAACGCCAGGAACGGCGGCAGCCAGGCGTGCGAGCGCACCAGCAGCTCCAGGTGGTACCGGGTCAGCGCCCCGACCTGCCTCATCACCCCTCCTCCCGCCGGCGCACCGCCAGCACCCGCAGCCCCGGACGGCCCAGCAGCAGCCCGCGCAGCAGGGCGTCCGAGTGCCCGGCCGGCACCTCCAGCCGCACCGCCGTGCCACCCAGCGCGGTCACCACCGGCGCGCCGGGCAGCCGCTCCGGCAGCGGGGCGCCGTCCGGGAGGTCCACCTCGACCTCCACCACCGGGCCGCCGTCCACCACCGGCGCCGCCTCCTCGGCCGGCCGCAGCCCGCCGTCCGCGCCCACCCGGTAGGCGGCGCTGGTCCGCCCGGCCAGCCGGGCCGGGTCGTGGTCCACGAACAGCACCGTGCCGCCCGCCGCCGCCCGCTCGGCGGCCGCGTCGTCCAGCACCGCCCGCGCCTGCGGGTCCAGCCCGGTCCACGCCTCGTCCAGCAGCAGCACCCGGGCCTCGGCGATCAGCGCCTGCACCACCGCCACCTTCTGACAGGTGCCCTTGGACAGCCGGCTCAACGGGGTGCCCGCCCGGTCCGCGATGCCGAACCGGTCCAGCCACTCCCCCGCCCGCCGCCGCGCCTCCCCCGCCGACAGCCCGTGCACCCGGCCCACCCGCAGCAGGTACGAAGCGGCGTCGAACGGCAACGCCGGCGGGAAGCGCTCCGGCACGTACGCCGCCGCCCCGGGCCGCACCACCCGGCCGGCGCTCGGCCGCTCGATCCCGGCCACCAGCCGCAGCAGGGTCGACTTGCCGCTCCCGTTCGCCCCGGCGATCCGCACCAACTCCCCCGGCCCGACGGCCAGTCCGACGTCCCGCAGGATCCACCGCCCGCCCCGCCCGTACCGCTTGCCGACCGCGGTCAGCTCCATCCGCACCCCGCCTCCGTCCCCTCCCCCGCAGGCTATCCGGCACGGGTAAGGCCGCCGTCAGCTCCGCGCCCGGCAAACCCCTCCCCGCACGCCGGAGTTCACACCGGGGCGGGCGGGGTGCACCGTCCGGTCCCGTTTGGCCTTGACGAACTGATGATCCCTAGGATCGGCCGGGTGAATACCGGACGACGACCGAAGACCAGGCTCGGCAGCCTGCTGGCCGCCCTGGCGATAACGGGCGCCTCGCTGCTCCTCGGCCTGCCCGCCCACGCCGACGAACCCTCAGCCGGCGCCTCCCCCGCCCCGAAGGAGGCCCCCAAGGTCGACCTGATCCTGGACGTCAGCGGCTCCATGAACACCGCCGACATCCAGGGCAAGAGCCGCATCTCGGTGGCCCAGAACTCGCTGAACGAGGTGATCGACGCCCTGCCCGCGGAGACCGAGTTCGGCATCCGCACCCTCGGCGCCACCTACCCCGGCAACGACAAGAACATCGGCTGCCAGGACACCAAGCAGCTCTTCCCGGTCGGGAAGACCAACAAGGTCGAGGCCAAGACCGCGGTCGCCACCCTGCGCCCCACCGGCTGGACCCCGATGGGCCTCGCCCTGCGCGGCGCGGCCCAGGACCTCGGCAAGGGCGACGCCACCCGCCGGATCGTCCTGATCACCGACGGCGAGGACACCTGCACCCCGCCCGACCCGTGCGACGTCGCCCGCGAACTCGCCTCCCAGGGCATTCACCTGGTGGTCGACACCCTCGGCCTGGCGCACGACGAGAAGACCCGCCAGCAGCTGCTCTGCATCGCCAACGCCACCGGCGGCACCTACACCGACGTCCGCACCCCGCAGCAGCTCACCGACAAGGTGAAGCAGCTGGTCGACCGCTCCAATGACACCTACACGGTGACCCCGTCCAAGACCGCCGGCACCGACAAGTGCGAGAGCGCCCCGGTGCTCACCCCCGGCGTCTACAGCGACCGGGAGAAGTTCTCCGAGCACCGCGTCTACAAGGTCCCGGTCAAGTCCGGCCAGGAGCTGCGCGCCTCGGTCAGCGTGGGCCTCGACCGCGCGGTGGCCCGGGACTACGGCGTCCTGCTCCAGGCCACCAGCGCCACCGGCCAGGAACTGGTCCGCGGCACCGACGCCGGCAGCGCCCGCACCGACGTGATCTCCACCGGCCTGCGCTGGTCCACCGACGACTCCAAGGGCTACGTCACCGCCAGCCCGACCACCTCCGCCAAGGACAGGCCGGACACCACCGTCTGCCTGGTGGTCAGCAACTCGCTGGCCCCGCAGGCCGGCGTCCAGGCCGACCCCGGCATGCCGCTGGAACTCACCGTGGACCTCGCCTCCGCCTCGCCCGCCCCCGAGGGCGCCGCGATGGGCCTCGGCCGCGGCTGGATCCTGCTGCTCACCCTCACCCTGGCCGGCCTCTTCTTCGGCCTGGTCGCCGGCTGGATCGCCCGCTGGCGGATCGCCGTCTGGCGGGAGAACTGATCATGCGTACCACGATCCGCGGCGCCCTCGCCGCCCTCGCCCTGCTGCCCGCCCTCGCGCTGGGCGCCCCGGCCGCCTCCGCCGCCTCGCCGTCCCCGACGGCTACCGCGAGCGGCACCCCGGCCCCGGCCACCAAGGCCGGCACCTCCTTCCTGACCGCGGTCAACCTCTCCCCCGGCCAGGACGCCGACGTCGCCGTCTCCACCGGTGACTACCTCTACTGGGCGTTCGGCGCCTCCGAGGGCCAGACCCCGACGGTCAGCCTGACCGTCAACCTGGCCCCGGCCGCCGACCGGCACGGCCCGCAGACCTGGAGCGTCGAGGTCTTCGACGGGCTGCGCCGCCGCCAGGCCTGCACCGCCGGCACCCAGAACGCCACCGGCGACCAGAGCACCACCTCGCTGGCGCTGAACTGCACCCTGCGCGAGGTCCGCACCTGGGCCGAGCCGTGGTCCGGCGACCCGCTGCCCGGCACCTACTACGTCCGGCTCTCGGTCACCGACGCCCCGCAGACCGACCTCGGCCTGGCCGCCACCACCCACCTGCACGTCGCCGCCAAGGGCAACGCCGACAACGCCCAGCCCGAGGGCGGCGAGCTCAAGGCCCCGCTGGTCCCGCCGGTCGGCGGCGGCGCGAGCACGGCCCGGGCCGCGGCCCCGGTCGCCGAGAAGGAGCACTGGTACACCGGCTGGTTCTCCGGCTGGAACAGCCGCTGGTACTGGACCATCGGCGGCGGCTTCCTGGCCGCCCTGGCCGGCGTCCTCGGCTACCACCTGACCCGGCACCCGCGCGGCCACCGCCCCGGCCACCACGGCCCCGTCCCGCACCAGGGCTCGTACCACCAGCACGGCGACCACGCCGAGCGCCGGTAGCCCCACCCCGCCCGTGGCCCCACCCGTCGAGGGCCGGCCGGACACCTTCCGGCCGGCCCTCGCACGCGTCTACGATCGAAAGGTGCAGCCGCGCGGCCGGATCGTGGTCGGCGTGGACGGTTCCGCCCCCGCCCGCGCCGCGGTCCGCTGGGCGGCCCGCCTGGCCCGCCGCACCGGCGGCCCGCTGGAGGCGGTGGCGGTCTGGGACTTCCCCTGCCTGTTCGGCGAGCACGGCCTGGTGCCGCCCGCCCTGGACGGCTTCGAACCGGAGCGCCGCGCCGCGGAGATCCTCGACGAGGCGGCCGCCGACTGCGGGCTCACGCTGAGCCGCCGGCTCAGGGCCGGACCGCCCGGACCCGCCCTGGTCGCCGCCGCGGCCGGGGCCGCCCTGCTCGTCCTCGGCAACCGCGGCCACTCCACCCCGCCGGACGCCCCGCTGGGCACCGTCGCCCAGTACTGCCTGCACCACGCGCCCTGCCCGGTCGCCGTCGTCCGGGCGGACGGCGAACGCACCGCCCGGGCGGACGGTGCGCGGATCAGCCCTTGAACAGGTTGTGCCCCACGTCGGACGGCACCTCGTCCTGGACGGGCTTGCTGCCCGGCCCCGGCACGTGCTCGCCCGGGATCGGCTGGTCGCCCTCGCGGTGCAGCAGCACCACCCCGTCCTCGGCCCAGAGCTGCCGGTACCCGTGCGCCAGCAGCAGCTGGATCCGGTCGGCCTGCTCCTTGTCGGTCTTGAACGGGAAGGACCGCTTGTCGGCGCGGGTCAGCACGTACTCGCGCCCGCGCGGCGTCCCGTCCACCAGCACCACGTCCGTCCGGGCGGTCAGCCGCGGCGCGATCTGGTTGTCGGCCTCCACCGAGGCACCGTCCGGGATCAGCGCGGCCGCCCGGACCAGCGCGGCCTCGCTCGCCCTGGGCTCCCAGGAGGACGGCACGGCCAGTTGCAGCAGCCCGATCGGCACCGCCGCCACCAGCGCCACCCCGACCGTGCCGAGGCCCAGCAGCCGGGCCCGGCGCCGGGTCCGCTCGGGCCGCTCGGCGCTGCTGAGCCGGCCCAGCACCTCGATGCTCGCGGTCAGCAGGACCGGCCAGAGCATCGAGTCGTAGTGCCGGGCGATCGACCAGTGGTTGGGGTTGCTGGAGAGGATCCGTTCGGCCAGCAGCGGCAGCATGCACAGCACGGTGGCCGAGCGCAGCGGCAGCAGGAACACGGTGCCGAACAGCCAGAGCAGCAGCAGCGGCTTCAACGGCTGGTCGAAGGCGGTCTGCACCAGCAGGAAGGGGTTGTGCAGCAGGTTGCCGACCGCCTGGCCGCCGTCGTCGCCGAGCGCCTTGTAGTTCCAGTAGTAGCCCGGCTCGCCGCCCATCGCCGGGATCAGCCACTTGATCGCCACCGCCGAGGCGAGCGGCCCGCCGAGCAGCAGCCCCAGTCCGGTGAGCCGCCCCGCCCGGTCCCCGGTACGGCGGGTGCGCAGCAGCAGCACCAGCCCGTACGCGCCGACCAGCAGGCCGAGGTCCTCCTTGGTGCAGCACAGCAGCACCGCGGCGAGCACCACCGTGCCGTAGCGGCGGGCCAGGCCGCGCTCCAGCATCAGCAGGGTCAGCGGGACGGCGAAGGCCACCTCGTGGAAGCCGACCCGGGAGGCGACCAGCAGCGGCCAGCCGAGCGCGTAGACCAGCCCGGCCAGGTCGGCGGCCCGACGGGCGGTGCGCGGCTCGGCGGCGGCGAAGGAGTGCGCGGTGATCCGGCGGATCAGCGGCACCCCGAGCGCGAACAGCAGCGCCTGCCCGATGATCAGCGAGCGCGGGTCGTCCCAGATCCAGTACAGCGGCGCGAGCAGTGCCAGGACCGGGGAGAAGTGGTCGCCGAGCAGCGAGAACCCGGGCGGGAACTCGTGGTGGTAGGACTTCAACGTCGAGACGGGCAGCCCGAAGTGGGCGTAGCCGCGCACGCCCTGGTCGAAGATGCCGAGGTCGAAGCCGCCGAGCGAGACGGAGAGCCAGCCCTGCATCCCGATGGCGCACATCACCGCGAAGCACAGCAGGCTGAGCAGCACGGTGCGCCGGGCGGGCGGGCCCAGGACGGCCGCGGCCCGGCGGGCGGCGGCGGGTACGGCGGCCCGGGTCGTCGGCGGGGTCGCGGTCTCGGTGGTCACGTCGGCTCTGGTCCGTCTCTGGTCCGTGAGGCCCGGTCCGTCAGGTCCGGTTGCTCAGGGCGGGGTCGCGGTCGTCGTCGCGGGCGTGGTCGTGGTTATGGTCGTGGTCGAGCCTGGCGCCGAGCAGCGCCCAGGCACCGGCCGAGGCGTCCACGGCCTGGCTCCGGGCCCGGTACAGCCGCAGGCCGATCGCGACCAGGACGGCGAGCGCCAGCGGCGGGTAGATCGAGCCGGGCAGCTGCCAGTACCAGGCGACGCCGCGGCCCCAGCGGTGCGGCACGGCCCACATCACGTGGGAGAGGAACACCGCCAGCGTCACGCCGAGCAGCACCCGGCGGCCGGTGCTCCGGGCCTCGGCGGCCAGCAGGGCGATCAGCGGGAGGCACCAGACCCAGTGGTGGGTCCAGCTGATCGGCGAGACCAGCAGCGCGGTGAGGGCGGCGCAGACGCCGCCCCAGGCGTCGGCCCGGCGCAGCACCCGGGCGGAGCGTCCGGCGAGCACGGCCACCCCGAGCCCGAGCGCGGCGACCAGCCCGGAGGCGATCAGCCCGACCGTGCCGGGGTCGTTGACGTCGAGCAGCCGGCAGACGGCCCCACGCAGCGACTGGTTGTCGACCAGCACGGTGACGCCGACCCGGCTCGGGTCCCACAGGTACGTGGTCCAGAACCCGTACGAGGCGTCCGGCAGCACGGCCCAGCCGACCAGGCCGGCCGCCAGGAAGGTGCCGATGGAGACCAGGGCGGCCCTGGTCCGGCCGGTCAGGAACAGGTAGACGGTGAACAGCCCCGGGGTGATCTTGATCGCGGTGGCGAGACCGATGCCCACGCCCTTGGCCCGGCTACGGTCCGGGCGGGTGAGGTCCCACAGCACCAGGCAGAGGATGCCCAGGTTGACCTGGCCGTACTGGAAGGTGGTGTAGACCGGCTCCAGCCAGACCGCGAGGCCGGCGGCGAGGACCGTGGCCGCCGTCCGGTACCGCCGGGCGGGCCAGCCCGCCAGCTTGAGCGACAGGTGCACGGCCAGGCCGAGCAGCGCGTAGTTGCCGAGCGTCACCAGGATCCGCAGCGGGCTCACGTCGAACCAGGTGCTCGGCACGAACAGCATCGCGGCGAACGGCGGGTAGGTGGCCGGGAGGTCCCAGCCGGGCAGGCGCATCGCGTACAGGTCGTCGCCGTTGACCACGGCCTGGCCCTCGGCCCGGTAGACGAGCATGTCGACCATGTTCGCCCCGTGCAGGTGCCGCTGGAGGACGAAGGCCGCCACCGACACCACGGCCACGCAGGCCGCCGCGATGGTCCAGGGGTTCGGTCCTCCGCTCGCCGGGCCGCCGTCGGGCCCCTCCGGGTCCGCCTGTCGCGTCCACCGTGTCAGACCGAACTCGCGCACCGCGATGGCACCCCGTTGAGATAGACCAGATCGTTCCCTCGTCACCGTCTGGGCCCACCCACCATAACCGACCCCTCTAAGAGTCCCCCGGGCCCGCAAGCACAACGAATTCCGCCCGGCAAGGGCGCTGTGAGCTCGGTCACGGCGCGGGTCACCGGGGCTTCCGGGGGCTTCCGGAGCGTCAAAACGCGAAATCCCGCCGGGAGTTGAACTCCCGGCGGGATCTGCCCGACCGGTCGGAACCGGTCCGTTGGGTGGAGCTGAGGGGATTCGAACCCCTGACCCCCTCGATGCGAACGAGGTGCGCTACCGGACTGCGCCACAGCCCCAACGAGAAGAAACTCTAGCACCTTTCGGAGGGGGTCCGTGACCACCCCCCTGGTCGGGGGGCGGTCACGGCGGTCATTCGTTGGCCGCGCGGGGGCGGGACTCCGGAGCCGGGGCTTCGGCGTACTGGTCGAACAGCGGGGTGTTGCGGGACTCGGCGGGCCGGCCCGCGGTCCAGGTGCCGGGGGCCGAGAGGTCCAGGCCACGGGAGACCCGGGGGGCGACCGGCGCGGTGACGTAGGTCGGCAGCGGGACCGGCACCGGCTCCCAGGAGTCAGGGCCGGCCGCACCGCGCTCGCGCATGCCGTCGACCCACTCCTCGTGCTCGGTCGCCTCGGCCACCGCGGAGGCGGAGGCCACCGCGGGGGCGGAGGGCACCGCGACGGTGGCCTGCTCCGGGTCGGCGGCCAGCCGCAGGTGCGGACGGCGGCCGGGGCGGTGCTCGGCGGGCGCGGCCTGGTCGGCGTCGTCCGGGGCGGGCGCCTCGACCGTCGGCCGGTCGTCCGCCGGGGCCTCGGCACGCCGGCGCTCGCGCTGGCGCAGCCGCTCGGCCGCCTGGGCGGCCCGGTTGCGGTCCAGCTTCACCTCGTACCGCTGGCGCTCCAGCTTGCGCAGGTGGCCGATGTAGAGGGTGAGGAGGACCGCCGGCACGGCCGGGACCCAGAGGAAGGCCAGGCCCGCCACCGCGGCGACCACCGCGCCGAGCGCGAAGGCCAGGAAGAGGGCGGTGACCATCCGGCGCCGACGGGCCAGCAGCAGCGCCCGGCGCTCGGATCCGACCTGCCGCGCCGGGGCCGGCCGTTCGGCCGGCCGCTCCACCGGTGGCTCGGGCTCCCGCACCGCGGGGTCGCCGGAGTCGGCCGCGTCCCGCTCCGGGGGGCCGTCGTTGCTGTGCTCGTCGTCACGCGATTCGTCACCCAGGGCCCGGGCTGCCCGTCGCTCCAGCGCCGAACGCCCGGCCAGCAGGCGGATGGCGGTGCTGAAGCGTTCCGTCGGGCGCGCCTCGTTGAGTTCGTCCTGCCTGCGGAGCCACATCGGCACCAGATAGGCGGCCCAGGCCCCTACGATGACGGCGTAGATAAGGCCGCTACTGCTCACGATTCACACCGTACGGGCGACGGGGAAGGCCCGGCAGCAATTTGGCGCGGCGTGTCGTGTGATCAAGCTGATTCTCCGACTATTTTGCCGGTGTTTGTGACGGTCCGCCACCGCGCCGATGCCATATCGATATTTCTTTCGAACAAATATTCAATTAAGCGGTTCGTGGCCGGAACTGATCGCCCGCCAGCGCTCCAGCATCCCTTCCGGAACCTCCTCGGCGGTCAGGGCGTAGACCAGGTGGTCCCGCCAGTCCCCGTCGATGTGGAGATAGCGCGGGCGCATTCCCTCCGGACGGAAGCCGAGCTTTTCCACCACCCGCCGGCTCGGACCGTTCTCCGGGCGGATGCAGACCTCGATCCGGTGCAGTCCGAGGGTGCGGAAGCAGTGGTCCACCGAAAGCGCCACGGCCGTCGGCATGATGCCCCGGCCGGCCACCGCCTCGTCGATCCAGTAGCCGACGTTGGCCGAGCACATCGAGCCCCAGGTGATCCCGCCGACGGTCAACTGGCCGACCAGCTGGCCCTTGTGGAGCACCACGAAGGGCAGCATCCGGCCCGCCGAGGCCTCGCCGCGCAGGAAGCGGACCATCTGCCGGTAGGTCGGGCGGGGCCCGGCGGCCTGGCCGGCCGGACCGGGCGGCACGGTGGCCTCCCAGCGCCGCAGCCAGTCCCGGTTGCGGCGGCTCACCTCCTGCCACTCGCGCTGGTCGCGGGCCCGGATCGGGCGCAGCACGACCTCCCCCTCGTGGAGTTCTACCGGCCAGCCGGCGTTCAGTGCGCTCTCCCGGAAGCTGGTGCGTCGGGCCGGGGGTGGTCCCCGCCGCCGAGCTGGTCGACGGCGTGCGCGAGCAGCGGCTCCAGGACGGCCAGACCGTCCTTGACGCCCCCGGTCGAGCCCGGCAGGTTGACGATCAGGGTACGTCCGGCGAGCCCGGACAGCCCGCGGGAGAGCGCCGCGGTCGGCACCTTGTCGCGGCCGTACGCGCGGACCGCCTCGGCGATGCCGGGGACCTGCCGGTCGATCACCCGGGCGGTCATCTCGGGGGTGAGGTCCATCGGCGAGATGCCGGTGCCGCCGGTGGTCAGCACCACGTCGTAGCCGGCGGCGACGGCCTCGCGCAGGACGGTCTCGACCGGCTCGCCGTCCGGCACGACCCGCGGGCCGTCGACGGTGAAGCCCATCGCGGTCAGGCCCGCCACCAGCAGCGGGCCGCCCCTGTCCTCGTACACCCCGGCCGAGGCCCGGTTGGAGACGGTCACGGCGAGCGCCTTCATGCGCCGGGTGCTCATGCGCCGGCCTCCGGCGCGAACCAGTCGCCGCTCTTGCCGCCGGTCTTGCTCAGCACCCGGACGGACTCGATGCTCGCGCCCTTGTCGACCGCCTTGACCATGTCGATCACGGTCAGCGCGGCGACCGTCACCGAGGTCAGCGCCTCCATCTCGACACCGGTGCGGTCGGCGGTCCGCACGGTTGCGGTGATCTCGACCGCGTCGTCCCCGACGGTGAGGTCGACCTCGACGCCGGAGACCGCGATCGGGTGGCAGAGCGGGATCAGGTCCGGGGTCCGCTTGGCGCCCATGATCCCGGCGATCCGGGCCACCGCGAGGGCGTCCCCCTTGGGCACGCCCTCGCCGCGCAGCAGCGCCACCACCCGCGGCGAGACCCTGACCCGCCCGGCCGCGACGGCGGTGCGCGCGGTGGTGGCCTTCTCCGAGACGTCGACCATCCGGGCGGCGCCCCGGTCGTCGACGTGGGTGAGGCGGTCGCCGGGATTCGGTGTCGTCACGGGTAACTCCAGGGGCGCGCAGGTCGAATACCGCGCTACCGTACCGCTCTGCCGCACCCCGCTCGCCTCCGGGCGCTGCAGACCCGCCGCCCCGCGGCGCTCAGGACTCCAGCAGCACCACGTCGACCTCGCTGCCGGCGGGCAGCTCGGTGACCTCCTCGGGAACGGTGATCAGGCAGTTCGCCCGGGCCAGCGCCCCCACCAGGTGCGAGTCGGCGGCGCCCACCGGCCGTACGGTGCCGTCCGCCGCGTAGCGGCCGCGCAGGAACTGCCGGCGCCCGGCCGGGGAGCGAAGCGCGGACGGGCAGAGCGCGCGCACCACCGGACGGTGGACGTCGCTCGCGCCCAGCATGGTGCGGATCACCGGGCGGACGAAGAGCTCGAAGGAGATGTAGGCGCTCACCGGGTTGCCCGGCAGGGCGAGCAGCGGCACCCCGGCCGCGCCGCCGATCCGGCCGAAGCCCTGCGGCTTGCCGGGCTGCATCCGCAGCCTGCGGAAGTCGACTCCCCCGTAGGACTCGAAGACCTCCTTGACCACGTCGTACGCGCCGACGCTGACCCCGCCGCTGGTGACGATCAGGTCGGCCCGGCCGAGCTGCTCCTCCAGCACGGCGCGCAGCCGGTCGGCGTCGTCCGGGACGGCGCCGACCCGGTAGGCGATGGCGCCGGCCTCCTGGGCGGCCGCGGTGAGGGTGAAGCTGTTGGAGTCGGAGATCTGCCCGGGCCCGACCGGCTCGCCGGGCTGGACCAGCTCGCTGCCGGTGGAGAGCACCACGACCCGGGGGCGCGGGCGGACCTTCACGGTGGCCCGGCCGATCGCGGCGAGCAGGCCGAGCTGGGTGGGGCCGAGCCGGGTGCCGGCCTCCAGGACGGTGGCGCCGGCGGCGACGTCGCTGCCGCGGCGGCGGATGTGGGCGCCCTCGGCGACCGGGCGCAGCACCCGGACCTCCTCGTCCGGCACCGGCGCGGTCATCGCGGCGGCGGCCGTCCCGGTGCCGGTGCCGCCGTCGGTCCACTCGACCGGGGCGACCGCCTGGGCGCCGGGCGGCACCGGGGCGCCGGTCATGATCCGGGCGGCCCGGCCGGGCCCGACCCTGGGCAGTTCGCCCGCGCCCGCGGCGATGTCGCCGACCACGGCGAGCACCGAGGGGTACTCCTCGGTGGCGCCCTGGGTGTCGGCGGTGCGGACGGCGTAGCCGTCCATCGAGCTGTTGTCGAAGGGCGGCAGGTCGCCCTCGGCGACCACGTCCTCCTCCAGCCGGCAGCCCTGGGCGTCGAGCAGCTGGAGCTCGATCGCGGGCAGCGGGCCGACCGCGGCCAGGACATCGGCGCGGTGCTCGTCCACCGTCCAGAAGCGAGGAGCCGCCGGTGCCCGGTCCGCGGACCCGTCGCAGCAGGCTGCGGGGGTGGTGGTGTGCTCCGTGGACCCGGTCATCGGCGGCTCGCTCTCTGTGTCGTGCGGTCAGTCCTGCAGCTCGGAACCGACGAACTCCCGCAGCCAGGAGCGGAACTCCGGGCCCAGGTCCTCGCGTTCGGCGGCCAGTCGGACGATAGCGCGCAGGTAGTCGGCGCGGTCGCCGGTGTCGTAGCGGCGGCCCTTGAAGAGCACGCCGTGCACCTGGCCGCCGGCCTCGGCGTCGCGGGTGGTCAGCTCGCGCAGGGCGTCGGTGAGCTGGATCTCGCCGCCGCGGCCGGGCGGGGTCTCGCGCAGCACGTCGAAGACCAGCGGGTCGAGGACGTAGCGGCCGATGACGGCGTAGTTGGAGGGCGCCTCGCCCGGCTCGGGCTTCTCGACCAGGTCGGTCACCTGGAAGACGTCCTCGCCGAAGCCGTTGGCCTTGACGGCCGCGCAGCCGTAGAGGTGGATCTGGGAGGGGTCGACCTCCATGAGGGCGACGACCGAGCCGCCGAGCTCCTGCTGCACCTCGATCATGCGGGCGAGCAGCGGGTCGCGCGGGTCGATCAGGTCGTCGCCGAGCAGGACGGCGAAGGGCTGGCCGGCGACGTGCTGCTCCGCGACGGAGACGGCGTGGCCGAGGCCCTTCGGGTCGCCCTGGCGGACGTAGTGCATGTTGGCCAGCTCGACGGACTCGCGGACCCGGCGCAGGCGGTCCTCGTCGCCCTTGCGGACGAGCAGCTCCTCCAGCTCGTAGGCGCGGTCGAAGTGGTCCTCCAGCGCGCGCTTGTTGCGGCCGGTGACCATCAGTATGTCGGAGAGGCCGGCGGCGGAGGCCTCCTCGACGACGTACTGGATGGCCGGCTTGTCGACGACGGGCAGCATCTCCTTAGGGGTGGCCTTGGTCGCCGGGAGGAAGCGGGTGCCCAGTCCGGCCGCGGGTACCACGGCCTTGGTTACCGGAATTCGGGAGGTGGTCGTCGTCATGCGTTTACCTTACTCAGGCACGTTTTCGCCCGGCCGAGCGCGGTCGGGCGGCTAGGACAGCACGTCCCGGGGCACGGCCACGGTGGCAGGCGTATGGGAAGCGACCGGCTGGGCCAGGGGGTCCCCTCCGGTACAGGCGGACAGACTACCCGGCTTTTCCGAACGGTCACGTTCGGGAGTCGGCGCCCGCTCCGGTGCGGAAGGGGGCTGCTCACGGGGCCCGGCGGGGCGGCCGGGGCCCGGCGCGAGCCGCCAGCAGTCGCCGCCGGCCGCCCGGGCGGCGGCCAGGGCCCCGTCGGCGGCGCGCAGCAGGACGGCCGCGTGGGTGCCGTCCTCGGGGAGCACGGCGACGCCGACGGCGGCGGTCAGGCCGTTGCCCCCGGCCGGCCGGGGCGCCCGGGTGCCGGAGGACCAGTCGAGCAGCAGGTGCCGGCGGACCGACCAGACCAGCCGCTCGGCGACCTGCGCGGCGCCCTCGGCCCCGGTGTCCGGGAGCACCACCAGGAACTCCTCGCCGCTGTAGCGGCCCAGGGTGTCGGCGCGGCGGATCTCCATCGCCAGCCGCTGGGCGAGGTCGCGCAGTATCGCGTTGCCGCGGGCCCGGCCGTGCTCGGCGAGCACCGCGTCGAAGCCGGCGATCTCCAGCAGCAGGACGGCCAGCGGGCGCGGGCCCTCGGCCTGGTCGGTGTGCTCGGCGCGGCGGGCCCGTTCGATCTCCCGGTCCAGGGTGAGCTGCAGGTGGCGGTAGTTCCAGACGCCGGTGAGCGGGTCGCAGGAGGCGGTCCGCTCCAGCTCGGCGCAGCGCTCCTCCAGTTCGGCGATCCGGCCGGTCAGCCGTTCCCGGTCGGCGGCGGCCCCGGCCCGCTCCCGGCGCGCGCGCACACCGAGCACGGTGGCGCCGGCCAGCGCGGGGGCGCTCAGCGCGGCCAGGGCCTGGACCAGCAACGGGGTGGACAATCGGGGCGCCCTTTCGCGTGTCAGGCTCTGCGCGTCACGGTTTTCGGACGTGGAGGATCCGGTGCACAACGAGAAGAGCGACCTGAGGACACGGCTGTTGACGCGGCGCCGCGCACTCACCGCCGAGGGGCGCGCGCAGGCGGCACTCGCGCTGGCCGGACACGCGTGGGAACTGGCCGCGCCGGGCAGCACGGTGGCCGCGTACGTGTCGGTGGGCGCGGAGCCCGGGACGCGGCCGCTGCTGGACGCGCTGCGGGAGAGCGGCGTCCGGGTGCTGCTGCCGGTGCTGCTGCCGGACAACGACCTGGACTGGGCCGAGTACGCGGGGCCGGCGGCGCTGGCTGCGGCCGGGCGCGGGCTGCTGGAGCCGGTCGGGCCGCGGCTGGGGCCGGAGGCCGTCACGGAGGCCTCGGTGGTGCTGCTGCCGGGCCTGGCGGTGGACGCGGCCGGGCTGCGGCTGGGCCGCGGCGGGGGCAGCTACGACCGGGTGCTGGCCCGGCTGGAGCGGGCCGGGGCGCGGCCGGTCCTGGCGGTGCTGCTGTACGAGCACGAGCTGCTGGAGCGGGTGCCGGCCGAGCCGCACGACCTGCCGGTGGACCTGGTGGTCACGCCCTCGGGGGTGCGGGCGCTCGGCCGGGACGGCGGCAGGTAAGACTGCGGCAGGCGGGACGGCGGCGGCCCCGCTCTCCCGGGGAGGAGGGCGGGACCGCTCGGGCTCGGGACGGGCCTCAGCCCGTGGTGAGCACCAGCTTGTGCTTGGTGGCCTTCTCGACCGCGTCCGGCGTGTAGGCCCAGGTCAGCAGCTTGCCCTTGAGCCAGAGGTCGGTCTGGTCGTTGTAGTTCTGGTGGAAGGCGTGGCCGGAGGCGCCGCCGACGTTGACCCAGCGCGAGGCGTCCAGGTCGTTCAGGTCGACCACCATCCGCATCGACGGGATCCAGTCCACCTGGTAGCCCGCCGCCGCGTTCCAGCCGGCCGCGTCGACCGCCGCCGAGCCGCCGGAGAGGCGGTACGGGCCGCGGTTGAGCAGCTTGTGGACGAGGCCGGAGGCGATCGAGGAGTTGTCGGTGCCGAGGGTCTGCTCGCGCAGCTCCAGCTTGTGCAGGCGGCCCCAGCTCCAGGTGGAGATGTCCTTGCCGAGCAGCGAGGTCAGGTCCTGCCGGGCGTTCTTCATCGCCTCCTTGAGCAGGTTGTCCAGGCCCTTCTGCTCCTTGTGGTCGGAGTCGATGTACGTCCACCAGGAGCTGTCCGGCTTGTCGAGCTGGGCGCGCACGACCTCGGTCCAGCGGTCGCCGCCGTCCGGCTGGGCCTTGCCCGGGTCGCGGGTGCCGCACTGGGTGACGATCTTGCTGGAGCTGTCCGGCTTGGTCGGGTCGTCCTGCTGGCGCACCAGCAGGCAGTTGTCCTTGGCCCGGATGTCGGCCGGGAACTTCTGCCCGAAGGCCAGGCTGAGCAGGTTGCGCCAGACGCCGTTGTAGTAGGCGGCGGCGGCCGAGTCGGCGTCCTGGTGGAAGTTCCAGTCCTTCAACAGGTCCTGGGCCTCGCGCACGTAGGGGTCGTCGATCCGCTGCTTGAGCAGCAGCGGGACCAGCGTCTTGGCCATGATGCTGGTGTTGTCCAGCTGGAGGGTCTGCATGTCGTCCGGCGAGATCTTGCCGTTGTTCTTGAGCAGGCCCTCGATCTGGTCGGTGATCTCCTTGGCCCGGGTGCCGTACTCCCAGTCCTTGGTGAGGTTGTACTTGTAGCCCTGGTCCACCACGGCCTGGTTGGCGGTGACGATGTAGCCGGACGCCGGGTTGAGGCTGTACGGCAGGGCGGTGAAGGGGACCGGGTCCGGCTTCCACTGGTACGAGGAGTCCCAGCCCGGGGCCGGCATGGAGCCGTCGCCCTTGCCGCGCACCGGGACGACGCCCGGGGCCTGGTAGCCGATGTTCTTGCTGTCGGCGTAGATCAGGTTCTGCGCGGGGACGGCGAAGTCCTTGGCGGCGGCGCGGAACTCGTCCCAGTTCTTCGCCCTGTCGAGCTCGAAGACGGCGTCCATGGTCCTGCCCGGGCTGAGCGCCGTCCACTGCAGGGCGACGCCGTAGCCGCCGGTGCCGCGGTCGGGGGCGGAGCTGCCGTTGGGGGCGTACTTGCCGACGTTCTGCTGCTCGGTGCTCACGTCGGAGATGAGCGGGGCGCCGGTGCGGGTGGTGCGGACGGTGATGGTGCGGTCCTCCCCGCCGGCGACCTTGATGGTCTCCTTGCGGAGGTCGAACTTCTCGTCCTTGCCGTCCACCTGGTAGGTGTCCGGGCCGGTGACCTTCTCCAGGTAGAGGTCGGTCACGTCGGCGCCGAGGTTGGTGAAGCCCCAGGCGACGTCCTTGTTGTGGCCGATCACCACGCCGGGCATGCCGGCGAAGGTGAAGCCGGAGACGTCGAACTGGCAGGCCGGCGAGGCGGTCCGGCAGTGCAGGCCCATCTGGTACCAGACCGAGGGCAGGCCGGGACCGAGGTGCGGGTCGTTGGCCAGCAGCGGCTTGCCGGTGGTGGTGTGCGAGCCGGCGACCACCCAGGAGTTGGAACCGATGCCCTGGCCGGGGCGGCCGAGCAGCTGCGGCATCGCGTCGATCCGGTCGGTGAGGCCCTGCAGCAGCGCCTTGGTGGTGGCCGCGCCCTGGGCGGTGCCGGAACCGGGGGCGGCACCGGCGGGGGCCGAGCCGTCGGCCGGACGGTAGGTGTCGCCGTTGACGGTGCCGGTCTTCACGATCGTGCCGTTGCGGGCGTACGGGTAGTCCGGGTACAGCTCGGCGATCTTGTCCGGGCCGAAGTCCTGGGCCAGCAGCGAGCGGTCGACCTCCTCCTGGAGGTTCCCGGAGAGGTTCCAGGCCATCGCCTTGAGCCAGGCCACCGAGTCGACCGGGGTCCACTGCTCGGGCGTGTAGCCGCTGTTGACCACGCCGAGCATGGCGTACTCCAGCGAGGCCTTCTCCCCGCCGGGGTGCTCGGCGAGCCAGGCGTTCACGCCGTCCGCGTAGGCCTGGAGGTACTTCTTGGTCTCCGGCGAGAGCTTGGTGTCGTACTCCTTCTGCGCCACCTGCCGCCAGCCCATGGTGCGGATGAAGGAGTCGGTGTCGACCTGGCCGTCGCCGAACATCTCGGACAGCCGGCCCGCGGTGATGTGCCGCCGGACGTCCATCTCCCAGAAGCGGTCCTGGGCCTGGACGTAGCCCTGGGCGCGGAACAGGTCCTCGCTGGTGTCCGCGTACAGCTGCGGGATGCCGTTGGCGTCGCGCTTGACGTCGACCGGCGCGCTCAGGCCCGCCACCTTGACCGTGCCGTCCACCTCCGGGAAGGAGGCGCGGACCGCGGTGACCCCGCGGTAGCCGCCGTAGCCGACGCCGGCCACCAGCAGCACGACCAGCACGATCACGATCAGACGGGCGCGCCGGAACTTCTTCGAGCGGGGCATCTGGGTCCTTGCGGTCCTGACTTCGGGGCGGGCGGGCGTGTCCCGGGCCTGGGGCCGTGACAGGGCACCACATTAGGCCGAGTCGGACGACCGGCGTGCACGGGGGACGCTCCCGGCGGGATCGGGGGAGGTCAACGAGCGGCCCGGAAGGGGCTGGTGGGCGCCCTGCGGGCGCTCGCGACGGGCGCGACGAGGGAGGAAGTAGGCAATGAAACTAAAGATATGGCAAAATGTTAGACTGAGTAACGATCCGCAAGAGGAGCATTGACGACTTCTTAACGGGTCGACGGTCCGGCACTGCCCCGGCCCGGCACCACCTGACACCCCGCCCGCCCATGCCTGCCCGAGGTGCCACTGCGTGAACGTCGCCCACCTGAACCAGCTCCTGCTCGAAGCCTCCGTGATCCTGCTCTTCGCAGTGGTCGCCGTCCGGTTCTCGACCCGATCAGGACTGCCCAGTCTGCTGATCTACCTCGGGATCGGCGTGGCGCTGGGCCAGAACGGGATCGGCGTCACCTTCAACAACGCCGAACTGACCCAGGTGCTCGGCTACGCGGCACTCGTGGTGATCCTCGCCGAGGGCGGCCTCAAGACCAGCTGGCGCGAGGTCAGGCCGGCCATGCCGGCGGCCACCGTGCTGGCCACCGTCGGCGTCGGCGTCAGCGTCTTCGTCACCGCGGCCGGCGCGCACTGGCTGGTCGGCCTGGACTGGCGCACCTCACTGCTGCTCGGCGCGATCGTCTCCTCCACCGACGCCGCCGCCGTCTTCTCGGTGCTGCGGATGGTCCCGCTGCCGCACCGGCTCACCGGCCTGCTAGAGGCCGAGTCCGGCTTCAACGACGCGCCCGTGGTCATCCTGGTCGTCGCCTTCGCCTCGACCGGCGAGCTGGACTCCTGGTACGTGCTGCTCGCCACGATCGCCGCCGAACTGGCGATCGGCGCCGCGGTCGGCCTGGCCGTCGGCAAGCTCGGCGCGTTCGCGGTCAAGCACGTCGCCCTGCCGTCCTCCGGCCTGTACCCGATCGCCGTGGTCGCCCTGACCGTGCTCGCCTACGCCGGCGGCGCGCTGCTGCACGGCTCCGGCTTCCTCGCCGTCTACATCAGCGCGGTGATCCTCGGGAACTCCAAGCTGCCGCACGGCCCGGCCGTCCGCGGCTTCGCCGACGGGCTCGCCTGGATCGGGCAGATCGGGATGTTCGTGCTGCTCGGGCTGCTCGCCGCACCCGAGAGCATGGGCGACGCGGTCGTCCCCGCGCTGGTGATCGGCGCGGTGCTGGTCTTCCTGGCCCGGCCGCTGTCCGTGGTGCTCACGCTCACCCCGTTCAAGGTGCCCGCCCGCGAGCAGGCGCTGCTGAGCTGGGCCGGACTGCGCGGGGCGGTGCCCATCGTCCTGGCCACCATCCCGGTGGTCTCCGGGGCGCACAAGGCCGACGACGTGTTCAACATCGTCTTCATCCTGGTCGTGGTCTTCACCCTGCTCCAGGGCCCGACCCTGCCCTGGATGGCCAGGCGGCTGCGGATCGGCGAGGGCGCCATGGGCCAGGACCTCGACATCGAGTCCGCGCCGCTGGAGAAGCTGCACGGGCACCTGCTCTCGGTCACGCTGTCGCCGGCCTCGCGGATGTCCGGCGTGGAGATCAGCGAGCTGCGGCTGCCCAAGGGGGCGGCGGTCACCCTGGTCGTGCGGGACGGCAGCTCCTTCGTGCCGGACAAGGCGACGATGCTGCGCGGCGGGGACGAACTGCTGGTGGTCACCACGGACGAGGTCGGCGAGGCGGCCGAGCGGCGGCTGCGGGCCGTGGACAAGGGCGGCAAGCTGGCGGGGTGGCTGAACGGGCGCTGAGGCGCCGCCGGGGTTGGTGGGGTTGCTCGGGGTTCTCGGGTGGCCGGGGTGGCCGGGGTGGCCGGGGTGGCCGGGGTGGCCGGGGTGGCTGGGGTGACTTGAGTGGCCCGGGGTGCTCGGGCGGCCCCGGTGGCTCGGGTGTTCTGGGTGGTCTGGCGGGATCTACGCGCGTAACTGTATGCTGGTACGACCACGCCGTATGACTACCGTTAGACCACCCCCAGCATCTGCCTGACGCAGAGTTGGCGCGACCGCTCGGCGGCCGCGGCCCGGCCCCGGCCCACCAGGCCCGGCCGGCCCGGTATCTACCCCGGTCGACGCGCGAGAGGACGACTCTCGGCGCCGTCGGGGCCACCCCATGCCCTGCCGCGCTACCAGGCAGCAGGAAGGACCGACCGTGACGGCCCGCCGAACGGTCGAGATCACCGCGGACAGCGCTCCGGACACCGCGGACAGCACCCCGAACAGCGCGACCGCCGACGCCGTGACACCGGCCAAGGTCGGGTACGGCGCGCTGCTGCGCACGCCCGGAGCCTGGACCTTCCTGGCCCCCGCCTTCATCGCGCGACTGCCCTACGCGATGCTCAGCATGGGCATCCTGCTCCTGGTCAAGGACACCCACGGCTCCTACGGCACCGCGGGCACCGTCACGGCCATCGCCGCCGTCGCCCAGGCCCTGATCGGCCCGCAGACCGGACGGCTCGCCGACCGGTACGGGCAGGCCGCCGTCCTCGTCCCGACCGTCGCGGTGCACGCGGCCTCGGTCGGCCTGCTGATCGCGCTGGCGCTCGGCCACGCGCCCGCCTGGAGCCTGTTCCTGGCCGCCGTCCCGGCCGGCGCGAGCGTTCCGCAGATCGGCGCGATGGTCCGGGCCCGCTGGATCGCCACCATCGGCGCCGAGGGCGCGTCCGCCTCCGCCTCGGCCAAGGTGAGCACCGCCTTCGCCTTCGAGTCCGTGACGGACGAGTTCACCTTCGTGATCGGACCGATCCTGGCCGCCAACATCGCCACCTCGGTGAACCCGGCCACCGCCCTGGTCGTCGAGGCCGCGCTGACCTTCGTCGGCGGCCTGGTCTTCGCCGCCCAGCGCCGCACCGCACCCGCCCGGATGACCCCGGAGCCCGGTGTCCGGCGCGCCTCCGCGCTCTCCTCCCCCGGCGTCCGGCTGCTGGCCGGGGTGATCCTCGGGGTCGGGGCCGTCTTCGGCGGCATGCAGGTCTCGGTGAACGCCTTCGCCGACTCGGTCGGCCAGCACGACGCGGCCGGCACCGTGTACGGGATCTTCGCCGGCGGCTCGATGGTCGCGGGCGTGCTCTACGGAGTCATCGCCTGGCGGCGGGCCGTCCAGCAGCGGATGGTGGTCAGCTACGCGCTGCTGGTGGCGGGCTGCTCCACGCTGTGGGCGATGCCCAACCTGGTCACGCTCTCGATCGCCGCGCTGGTCTGCGGCCTGGCCATCGCGCCGACCCTGATCAGCGGCTACACCCTCGTCGAGACCCTGGTCGAGGACGGGGCCAAGACCGAGGCCTTCACCTGGCTGACCGGTGCCATCGGCCTGGGCCTGGCGGTCGGCTCGATGGTGGCCGGGCGCCTGATCGACGGCCACGGGCCGTCCGCCGGCTTCCTGGTGCCGCTGGTCGGCGCCGGGCTGGGGCTGATCGCGCTGGTGTCGCTGCGGCGCCTGCTGGTGGCCCCGAGCGGGGCGAGCCGCGTGGTGGCCTCCTCGGCCGACCTCGGCGGCGCGGGACAGCTGGTCGGTGCCGCGAAGGGCTGAACGCGCGGTCGTCGGTGACTCGGTACCGGCTCATCTCACACCGGATTCGCTGGACTGATCCAACGGAATACCGCATCATTGACCGGTGTTAGCACTCATCAGGCGAGAGTGCCAGGAGGAAGACAAGTGCCCACGTACCAGTACCAGTGCACCGAGTGCGGCAGCGGCCTGGAGGCGGTGCAGAAGTTCACCGACGAGGCGCTGACCACGTGCCCCGAATGCCAGGGACGGCTCCGCAAGGTCTTCTCGGCCGTGGGCGTCGTGTTCAAGGGCTCGGGCTTCTACCGGACCGACAGCCGTTCGTCCTCCAGCAGCTCGGTGGGCGCGGCTTCGTCCGCCGGCTCGTCGACCGGCTCCTCGGCGTCGTCGGGCTCGACCGGCTCGTCGTCCGGCTCTTCGAGCGCGTCGAGCTCGTCCAGCAGCCCGGCTCCGGCCGCCGGCTGACCCCGGTTTCACGGGAAGGCCCGTCGACCCCGCTGCGCGCGGGGACGGCGGGCCTTTTCGCGTGCCGCGGCGGGCCTTTCGCGCGCCGCCGTCAACTTCCGGAATCGAAATAACTCGTGCGGGTGTACGAAGTTATCCACAGGGGCGGGTTTTTCCACAGGCTGTGGGAATCGATTTCCGGAGCGCGGCAAGAACGCGCAAGGTATGGGACACCGAGCAAGACCCGACCGAGTCCGGAGGTGTCCCGATGACGACCACGAGCCTGTCCCTCCCGCTGCCCGCCCCCTCCGTACCGCCCCGGCGGGAGGTGCCGAGCTTCCCACCGATCCGGCGCGGCTGCGGCGGGTGGCACCGCTGGCGCCGGGCCGTCCGGCGGCGGGGCGGGGTGCCCGCGCTGGTGCTGCTCGCGGCGGCCGCGGCACTCGCCTCCGGGCCCGCACGGGCCGGCCTGCCACCGCCCCCGGGCGGCGCCGTGGGCCGTACGGGTTGTCAATCCGGGCTTCCGGAAGATCACCCGTAACCCGGCGACGACTTCGTCGTTCGAGGCGGCATGAAAGGCTTCAAAGAATTCCTGCTGCGTGGAAATGTCGTCGAGCTCGCCGTCGCCGTGGTCATCGGCGCGGCCTTCACCAACATCGTCAACGCCTTCGTCAAGGGCGTGATCAATCCGATCGTCGGCGTGTTCGGGACGAAGGACCTGGCGTCCTACAGTTCCTGCCTCAAGGGGCCCTGTGAGGTGAGCGCCACCGGTGAGGTCACGTCCGGGATCCTCATCTTGTGGGGGTCGGTGCTCAGCGCCGTCCTGCAGTTCCTGATCACCGCCGCCGTCGTCTACTTCGTGCTGATCGTGCCGATGAACCGGATGGCGGCCAAGCGCAAGAGTGTCGCCGAGGTGGCGGCCGAGGCCGAGGCCAAGGAGGTCCAACTGCTGACCGAGATCCGCGACGCGCTGGTCGCGGCGCGCTAGGAAGTCCCTCAGTCGCCGTGGTGCGGCGGGCGCTGGCTCAGGTACCAGTCCAGCCCCCGCCCACCGCCGGCACCCGCCCCGGGGCGATCGCCCCAGCCGGCGTCGGTGTCGTCCCGGGACTGCTGGTCCAGCGGGTCACGGAAGACCAGGCGGGCCTTGGCAGGGGCGGGAGGGGTGGGAGTGGCAGAGGTGGTGGTGGGTGAAGTGGTGGAGGTGGGAGGGATGGAGGAGGCGGAGGGAGAGAGGGGGGAGGGGGAGGGGGAGGGGGAGGGGGAGGGAGGGGCGGGGGTGGCCCCCCGCGTGCGGCCCTGGCCCAGTTCGCGCCCCGGTTCCGGCGCCTGCTCTTGTTCCTGCTCGCTCATCTCGTCCACTCCCCTGCTCACGGTCCGGCCTGTCCTTTCAGCGTAGAAGCCTCGTGAGGCTCCCGGCGACATGCGCCGGGCCCGGGGGGGGGGGGGCCCCCCCCCCCGCCCGGGGGGGCGCGCTGCCGAGCCGGCCTGGACACCG
>NZ_JBEZXE010000008.1:0-194149 GCF_040637885.1 Kitasatospora sp. NPDC028055
GCGCTGCATTGGGCTCCCTCCTCCGCCTTGCGATGCACGCACCCCAACGCCGCCCCGCCCGCCCTCCGGGCGAACGACGGGGGTTTGAAGACGGGCCCTAGGAACCCGGAATCGCCATCGCTTCGACGGTCCGGCGTCTGCCGGGCGCGGGTGCGTGGCCGACCACTCCGACGGCCGACTGGCTGTGCTGGGCCCGACGGTCTGCTGCGGCTGGGCCGGTCGGCCCTCGCGGCGGGCTCGGACCGGTGCCTAGCGTGGAGGCAGGTCCGCGAACGCCGAACCGAGGAGGACCGCCATGACACCCGCGAGCTCCGACAGCCCCGGCCGTTCCGTCGTCCTCGGTGTCGACGCGGACGACACCGGCCGGATGACCGCCGCCTGGGCCGCCGACGAAGCCGATCGCCGAGGCCTGTCGCTGCGACTGGTGCACGCCGTCCCGCCGCTGTACCGGGGGTTCCGGCACGTCGACGAGGACCGCTACCACAAGGCCCTGCTCGAACGGGCCGAGCGAGCCCTCGACCGGGCCGGGTCCGTGGCCTGGGAGCGCCACCCGGGGCTGGAGCTGACGACCGATGTCCCCGAGGACTTCCCAGCCCCGGCGCTGTGCCACGAATCCCGGGATGCCGCGCTCGTCGTGCTCGGCTCCCGTCGGCTGGGCCGGGCCGAAGAGGCACTGAGCGCCTACTCGGTCGCCGTCCCGGTGAGCGCCCAGGCCCACTGCCCGGTGGTCGTGGTCCGCGACCCGGAGCACACCACCCAGGACCCGCCGTACGTCGTCCTGGGCGTGGACGGCAGCCCGTCCTCGGAGCACGCCGTCGACTTCGCCTTCGACTTCGCCGCCGAACGCCGGGCGGCCCTGCGGGTCCTCTGGGTCTGGCGGCGGCCGCCGGTCGGCAACCTCGACGAGGCCGCCACCGAGCAGATCCTGCGCCGGCTGCTCTTCGAGTCCACCGCGGGGCGCCACGAGCGTGCCCCCGATGTCACCGTGACCCACGAGCTGGTCCGCGGCCACCCGGTCGAGGAACTCGCCAAGGCCTCCGAGCACGCCCTCGCCGTGGTCGTCGGCCGCCGGGGAAGCGGCGGGTTCACCGGCATGAGGCTCGGCTCGGTACCCCACGGCCTGCTGCACCGCGCGCACTGCCCGATCATCACCGTGCCCGCTTCCCCGCGCTGAACCAGCCCGCTCGTTGCCAGCTGGACGGGGTCGGCTCGAACTGGTCGAGATCGCCCCGCACGGCTGCGGGACCGTCCGGCTGCCCGATCCGGCCCGAACGGCCCATCTCCGCCCCGGATCAGGGCGCGAGGCTGGAGCCGACGAAAGGTGGAGACCATGCACACCGTGATCGTGTACGAGAGCATGTACGGCAACACCCGGGAGATCGCCGAGGCGATCGCCGAAGGCGTCCACCGAGCCGACCCCGGGGCAGCCGTGGACTGCCTCCCGGTGGCCGAGGCCGATGCCGAGCTCACCCGCTCCGCGGACCTGCTGGTGGTCGGCGGCCCGACGCACATGCACGGCATGTCCTCCGGGATCAGCCGCCGGATGGCCGCCGCAGCCGAGGCACACGAGGAAGGACACGAGGAGGCCGCCGCCGAGGCGCGGGAGGCCGTGGAGGGCCCGGGTCTTCGGACCTGGTTCCACGACTTGCCGAAGACCGGAGACGGCGTCCACGCCGCCGCCTTCGACACCCGGGTCGACATGCCCCGGGCCGGCGGCGCCGCCAACGGTATCGCCCACCGGCTCGCCCACCGCCACTACGACGTCGTCGCCGAACCCGAGGGCTTCATCGTGGAACGCAACGACGGGCCGCTGCGGGCCGGCGAACTCGACCGCGCCCGTGCCTGGGGCGCCAAGCTGGTCTGACCGCAGGTGGAACCGGACCCGCAGGACGGTCTGATCACGGCCGGCGACAGCCGGGCCGCGCTCGGGGCCGCCCCACTTGGAACAGCTGAGGCGACCCCCGAGCCCCGTGAGCCCCTCGCCCTGCTCTTTCGCGACCTGCGCACCTCGCCCGACGGCCTGAGCGAGCGCGAGGCTGCCCGCCGGCTGACCGTCTACGGGCCCAACACGCTCGTACGACGCGAGGGCCGCCGCTGGCCGCGCGAGCTCGCGCACCAGTTCACCCATCCGCTCGCGCTGCTGCTCCTCTGCGCCGCCGCACTGGCGGGCGTCAGTGGTGCCCCGAACCTGACAGGCGCGATCCTCGCGGTGGTCGGGTTGAACGCCCTGCTCGCCTTCGCGCAGGAGCGGCAGGCCGAACGCGCCGTGGAGGCCCTCGCCGGGTTCCTGCCCGACGACGCGACGGTGGTCCGCGAGAGCCGGCGACGGTCCGTGCCGGCCACCGAGCTGGTGCCGGGCGACGTCCTGGTGGTCGAGGAGGGCGACCGGGTCTCGGCGGACTCACGCCTGCTCTCGGGCGGGGTGGAGGTCGACCTCTCGGCGCTGACCGGCGAGTCCGTACCCGTGTTCCGCTCCGCCGAGTTCACGGACGGATCCGGGCCGCTGCTGAACGCCCGTGACCTGCTCTTCTCCGGCGCCGCGTGCACCGGCGGAGCGGCCGTGGCGGTGGTGACGGCAACGGGCATGCACACCGAGCTCGGCCGGATCGCCGCCCTCAGCCAGCGCACCCGGCGCGAGGAGAGCCCGCTGGAACAGCAGGTCAAGCGGGTCGCCCGGCTGATCGCGGTGATCGCGGTCGGAGTCGGACTCGCGTTCCTGCCGATGGGCTTGGCGGCCGGCCTCTCCCTGACGGCGTCCGTGGCGTTCGCCGTCGGACTGCTCGTCGCCAACGTGCCCGAGGGCCTGCTGCCGACGATCACCCTGGCGCTCGCTTCAGGCGTTCGCGACCTCGCCCGGCGCGGTGCGGTGGTCAAGCGGCTGTCCGCCGTGGAGACCCTCGGCTCGACCACGGTGATCTGTACCGACAAGACCGGAACGCTGACCGAGAACCGCATGCGGGTCACGGAGGTGTGGACCCCCGGAGCCGCCACGAACGGCACCCCCGTACCGGACAGCGAAGCCCTGCCACTCGCCGAAGCGGCCGCCACCTGCACCACCGCCGACCCGGCGGCGGGTCACGGAGACCCGACCGAACTCGCCCTCCTCGACCTGTCCGCCCGTCTGGGAAGCGACCGCACACCGTCTCGACGGGACGAGGAACGACGGGCCCTGTTCCGATTCGACCCGCGCATCAAGCTCATGACCACCGCGGACGCCCGTGACGGCTCGGTCGTCCTGCACACGAAGGGCGCCCCGGAGGAGGTGCTCACCCACACCACCCGGCTGCTCGACCACGGCGTCGAGCGCCCGATCAACGCGGCCGACCGTACGGAGGTGGTCCACGAAGTCGGCGAGCTCGCGGCGCGCGGCCTGCGCGTCCTGGCCGTCGCGCGCCGTGCCATCGCTCCCGGGCAGCCGCTACCGAACCGCCGCGAGGACGCCGAGCACGACCTCTGCCTGATCGGCCTGGTCGCCATGTCCGACCCGCCGAGGCCCGAGGTGGCCGACGCCATCCGGAGGGCCCACCGGGCGGGGATCGCCGTCCACGTGGTCACCGGCGACAACGGCCTGACCGCCGCCGCCGTCGCCGAGCAGGTCGGCATCGGCCACCGCGGCATGCGCATCGTCACCGGCACCGAACTCGACGCGATGGCCGACGACCGTCTGGACGCCTTGCTGGCCCGCGGCGAGGAGGTGATCTTCGCCCGGACCTCACCCGAGGCCAAACTGCGCATCGCCGACGCACTGCGGGCCGAAGGCCACACCGTCGCCATGACCGGCGACGGCGTCAACGACGCGCCCGCCCTGCGCCGCGCCGACATCGGCGTCGCCATGGGCCGCTCCGGCACCGAAGTCGCCCGGGAGGCCGCCACCATGGTGCTCACCGACGACGACTTCGCCACCATCATCGCGGCCGTCGAGGAGGGGCGACGCACCTACGACAACATCCGCAAGTTCATCGTCTACATCTTCACCCACGCCGTTCCCGAGGTCGTCCCGTTCCTGGTCTTCGCCCTCGCCGGCGGGGCCGTACCCCTGCCCCTCACGGTGATGCAGATCCTCGCCATCGACCTCGGCACCGACACACTCCCAGCCCTGGCCCTCGGCCGTGAGCGCGCCGAACCGGGTCTGATGGACCGGCCGCCCCGGCCCCGCACGGAGAAGGTGATCCAACCGGCCATGCTCGCCAGGGCGTGGGGCTTCCTCGGTCTGATCTCCGCCGCACTGGTCATGGGTGGCTTCTTCCTCACCCTCGCCCTCGCCGGCTGGCACCCCGGCGACCCGACCGGCCGGGGCACCGCGCTGCACCTGCCGTACCAGCAGGCCACCACCGTGGCCTGGTTGGGTATCGTCGCCTGCCAGATCGGCACCGCCTTCGCCGCCCGGACCGACCGGGCGGCGCTGCGAGCCGTCGGCGTCCTCGGCAACCGCCAACTTCTCGGCGGCATCGGCTTCTCCCTCGCGTTCGCCGCCGCCGTCGTCTACCTCCCCGCGCTGCAGCGCGTGTTCGGCACCGCCGCCCTCTCTCCCGCCCAAGTCCTCGTTGTGGCACCCTTCCCGTTCCTTGTCTGGGGAGCGGACGAACTGCGCCGTGCGATCGTCCGCCGCCGTGCGACCGAGCCCCCACCCGAAACCCCGCCCGCGCCGGTGACACCGCTGCCAGGTCCGCCGAGCCCGCACCACCCGCTTCCGATCCTGCTCGCGCGGCACGGTTGGAGCGCCCACCGGCTCACCCACGCCCTCGGCGTCGGAGAGCACGCGGCCGCCGAGATCGTCGCGCACGCCCACCGGATCTCCACGGAGCACGGTCACCGGACGAGGTGAGCCGCTGTCCTGCGCCGCCCCACTGCCTCTCTCCCGTGGCGGCCCCGCGCCCAGTCCGTGCTGCGTTGGGCCGAACGGCCCTGATTCGGCGGCCGGTCGGGCCGGTAACCGAGGGCGCACGCCTCTCGAAGCTCCCTCCACCGCCGACGGACAGTGGCAGGGACAGAGCCCTCGACTTGCCTGGAGGCTGCCATGCGCCGTGTCATCCGCTTCCGTGAACTCGGCCGCGAGGACGTCGGCCTGGTGGGCGGCAAGAACGCCTCGCTCGGCGAGTTGATCACCGGTCTCGGCCCGACGGGAGTCCGGGTGCCGGACGGCTTCGCCACAACTGCGGACGCCTATCGCGAGCTGCTCGACGCAGGTGGTCTGCGTGAGCGGATCGCCGAGCAGGTCGGCCTGCTCCACAAGGGCGTTCCGCTGCCCGAGGTCGGCGCCGCGATCCGCTCCGCCGTCCTGGCCGCTCCGCTTCCGACCGCCCTCGCGCGCGAGGTCGTCGCGGCGTACGGGGACCTCGCCCGCGAGGCCGGGCGCACCGACCCCGATGTCGCGGTGCGCAGCAGCGCCACCGCGGAGGACCTGCCGGAGGCGAGCTTCGCCGGCCAGCAGGAGACCTTCCTCAACGTCCGCGGTGCCGACGCCCTGCTGGACGCCTGCCGCCGCTGCTACGCCTCGCTGTTCACCGACCGGGCGATCGACTACCGCGAGCGGATGGGCTTCGACCACCTCTCCCTGGCCCTGTCGGTCGGGGTGCAGCTGATGGTGCGCTCCGACCTCGCGGGCGCGGGCGTGGTGTTCACCCTGGACACCGAGACCGGCTTCCCGGGCGTGGTGGTCATCAGCGCCGCGTGGGGGCTGGGCGAGACGGTGGTCAGCGGCCAGGTGGACCCGGACGAGTACACGGTGTTCAAGCCGGTTCTCAAGGACCACCACCTCGACCCCGTGCTCCAGGTGCAGCTGGGCGCGAAGCGCCTCAAGGCGGTGTACGGCGAGGGCGGCTCGACCACGACCGTCGACACCGACGAGGACGAGCGGGCCCGCCCGGTACTCGGCCAGGGCGACGTCCGCACCCTCGCCGAGTGGGCGGTGGCAGTCGAGGAACACTACGGCTGCCCGATGGACCTGGAGTGGGCCAAGGACGGCATCACCGGGCAGCTGTTCCTCGTCCAGGCGCGGCCGGAGACCGTACAGTCCCGCCGACACGGCGAGGTGCTGCGCCGTTTCCGCCTGACCGGAACGGGCGAGCGGCTGGTGGACGGCATCGCGGTGGGCGAGGCGGTCGGTGCCGGACCGGTGTGCGCGCTCGCCGAGCCGGTCGGGCTGGAGCGCTTCCCGCAGGGCGCCGTCCTGGTCACGGAGATCACCGACCCGGACTGGGAGCCGCTGATGAAGCGCGCGGCCGCAATCGTCACCGACCACGGCGGGCGCACTTCGCACGCCGCGATCGTCAGCCGGGAGCTGGGCGTGCCGGCGGTGGTCGGCACCGGGTCGGCAACGGCCGTACTGGCCGACGGGCGGGAGGTCACGGTCTCCTGCGCCGAAGGCGCGGAAGGTCACATCTACGCGGGCCGGGTCGCCTTCGAGGCGACCGAGATCGATCTCGGCTCGCTTCCGGCCACCCGGACCAAGGTGATGCTCAACCTCGCCGACCCGGGTGCCGCCTTCCGCTGGTGGCGGCTGCCGGCGGACGGCGTGGGCCTGGCCCGTACCGAGTTCGTGGTCGCCCACCAGGTGCGCGTCCACCCGATGGCCCTGGTCCATCCCGAGCGGCTGTCCGCCGAGGACCGGCGGCTGGTGGACGAGCTGGCGTACGGCTACCCGGACCGTACCGACTACTTCGTCGACCGGTTCGCCCGAGGCGTCGCCCGGATCGCCGCCTCCCGCTGGCCGGACCCGGTGGTGGTGCGCACCAGTGACTTCAAGACCAACGAGTACGCCAGGCTGATCGGCGGCGCCCCCTTCGAACCGACCGAGGCCAACCCGATGATCGGCTGGCGCGGCGCGAGCCGCTACTACGACCCCGGCTACCGCGAGGGCTTCGCCCTGGAGTGCCGGGCGCTGCGCCGGGCCCGGGACGAACTCGGGCTGACCAACGTCGTGGTGATGATCCCGTTCTGCCGCACCCCTCAGGAGGCCGACCGGGTCCTGTCCGTGATGGCCGACAACGGGCTCACCCGAGGCGCGAACGGCCTGCGGGTGTACGTCATGGCCGAGATCCCGGCCAACGTGCTGCTCGCCGAGCAGTTCGCCGAACGCTTCGACGGCTTCTCCATCGGCAGCAACGACCTCACCCAGCTCACCCTGGGCGTCGACCGCGACTCCGCTCTGCTGGCCCACCTCTTCGACGAGCGCGACCCGGCCGTGACCCGCAGCATCGAGTCCCTGATCGCGACCGCCCACGCGGCCGGTCGCCACGTCGGCCTCTGCGGCCAACGCCCCAGCAACGACCCGGACTTCACCCGGTTCCTGGTCCAGGCCGGGATCGACTCGATCTCCGTCACCCCGGACAGCTTCGCCGCGGTGAAGCGCGCCGTGGCCACGGCCGAAGAGCGCTGCTGACATGGCGCCCACCCGGCGAGCCGGCCGTGCCCGTACCGAGAACCGCCGAGGAGAGCGCCAGGAGCACCGCCACCACCCAGCGGCCGGCCCGGACGACAGAGGCGCCGAACGACCGCCGAACGACACGAACGTGGAGATGTGCGATGAACGAGAAGGACGAACGACCGGCCAGGATCGTCGTGGGAGTGGACGGATCTCCGCCTTCCAGGGCCGCGCTGGCCTGGGCAACCCGCTATGCCGAGGCCACCGGGGCCACCGTGGATGCGGTGATCGCCTGGCAGTATCCCGTCGGATACGGCTGGCCCGCACCTGGTCTCCAGGCGTTCGATTTCGAGGACAACGCCCGTCAGGCTCTGGCCGACGCCGTGAGCGAGACGGGGGCCGGCGCCCCTCGGGTCCAGATCCGACAGCACGTCGTCCAGGGCCACCCCGCCACCGCCCTCCTCGAATCCGCCGACGGCGCGCACCTGCTCGTCGTGGGAAACCGCGGACACGGCGGCTTCACCGGAGCACTACTCGGCTCGGTCAGCCTGCACTGCGTCCACCACGCGCACTGCCCGGTCGTCGTCGTCCGTGGCGAGACCGGATCCCGACCCGAGTCGTGACCGGCCCGGGGAGTCGATGGGGACGCCGAATGCATGTCGGGACACCCCCGTGCCCAGCTCGTCGCTCCTGCATCTTCGTCCGGCCCTCGACCGGCGAGCGGGCCGGGTGAGGCCGGAGAGTCGAAGGGCCGCAGGTCGTCCACCTCGCCGGGCCTCCTCCACCCTCGCGGATCCGGAACGCTGCCCCCAGCGGCTTGGGGCCTCGGTGTGCGGGGCTCCTCCGCCCTCGTCCCGCGGCACGTCCGGCTTTGCCGACGCGCCGGTGACGGCCCCCGACAGGTCCTGGCCGATGGGGTCCACCGGCGGGTCGAACGGCCCTGCCCTCCGGAGCCCGGCGGCGGTCTCCTGGACGCAAGGGCCTGGTTCTCGCACCGCCCCCGCCAGATGAACCCTGTCGAGCCCGGACCGACCATCCCAGCCCGAGAAACCCAGGAGCCGATGATGACCACGACAACCCCGAACTCGATGCGCACCAAACGGTGGTCCCTGCGCCTCGACCTCTTCGAGGAGGGTGACACCACCAAGGTCCACGCCACCCTCGACACGGGCGACAACACCCTGGAGGCCCGCACCGCCGCCCACCGTAACCCCCTCGACCCTCCCGTCCCGGAGATCGGCGACGAGTACGCCGCCGGCCGCGCCCTGATCGACCTCGGCCACCGGCTCCTGCGTGCGGGCCTCGCCGATGCGGCCGCCAACGACCGCTCCGCGGGTGCCTGAGACGACCCGCGCTCTCCGTCACCGCCCTGGCGTACTACTACATCCAGAACCAGTGGCAGCGGATCAAACAGGCCGGGCCGGTTCACATCCCCGATGACATGACGATGTACGGCAATCGCCACTTCTTCGCCTCGAACTGCCTCACCCACAACATCCCGCATCACCGACGTCGCCGATCGGATGGGCCACAAGAGCATCGACGTCACCTTCAAGATCTACCGCCACCTGATGCCCGGCTCCATCGGCCGCGCCGCACAGCTCCTCGAGCTCGGACTCGCTGCCTGACTAGTCGGGGTGGCAGTGGCGTCAAGCGGCCGACATGCGCTGCTGCTCACCCGGCCGAACGCCGTCGCCGCCGACAAGGCGTACTCGTCGAAGGCCAACCGTGCCTACCTGCGCAGACGCGGGATCACCGCGGTGGTCCCGGAGAAGGCGGACCAGGCGGCCAACCGCAGACGCAAGGGCTCCGCGGGCGGCCGGCCGGTCACCTTCGATCCAGACCGCTACAAGCGGCGCAACCACGTCGAACGGTGCTTCCAGAAGATCAAGACATGGCGCGGCCTGGCCACCCGGTACGACAAGAGCCCGGAAAGCTACACGGCAGGCCTGCACCTCCGCGGATCGATCATGTGGCTGAAGTCCCTGACCTCAACCACATGATCCGAACTTCAAACGGCTCCTAGGGCACTGAGCTTCAACCCCGAGCGGCGCAGCGCACGAACACCCGGACGCGACCGCCCGCCCCGCCCGGCCCGGACGGCCCCTGCCCACCCCCCGGGCAGGGGTCGTCCCCTTTCGTCAGACGCCCGGCTCCACCGGCGGCTGCGTCGGCTCCGGCAGGGTGCGGAACAGCGCCCAGCTCAGCAGCGGCATCGCCACCAGCGGCACCAGCGCCGTCCGCAGCGAGGTCGCGTCCGCGAGGCCGCCGATCAGCGGACTGGCCAGGCCGCCGATGCTCACGGTCAGCCCGAGGGTGATCCCGCTCGCCGTGCCGATCCGCGAGGGCAGGTAGTCCTGCCCCAGCGTGACCTGGAGCGAGAACGGCACGTACAGGCCCGCCGAGGTCAGCGCCACGCAGACGTACAGCGCCGGCCCGGGCACCACCAGCACCCCGGCCACCGCCACCGCCGCGACCAGGTACGACCAGCCCGCCACCGCCACCCGACCCCACCGTTCCGCCAGCGCCCCGCCCAGCACCGAGCCCACCGCGCCGCCCGCGTACAGCACCACCAGCGCCGCCGTCCCCGCCCCCGAGCCCCCGCCGAGCCGCTGGGTGACGTACAGCGACAGGAAGGTGCTCAGCCCGGTGAAGACGATCGAGCGGCACACCACGGCCAGCGACAGCCGGACGAAGGCGGCCCGGTCGTCCCGGCCCGGCCGGCTGACCGGGCCCGCCCCGGCGGCCCGTTGCCGGGCCAGCGCGCGCAGCACCGGCAGGCACAGCGCCGCCCCGACGAGGGCCGGCAGCAGGAGCAGCGGGGTCAGCCGCAGCCCGCCGAGCCCGACCACGGCGGCGACCAGCAGCGGGGCCCCCGCGAAGCCCAGGTTGCCGCCCAGGGAGAACCAGGCCATCC
The DNA here is from genome assembly GCF_040637885.1 of Kitasatospora sp. NPDC028055. Classification (NCBI taxonomy): domain Bacteria; kingdom Bacillati; phylum Actinomycetota; class Actinomycetes; order Kitasatosporales; family Streptomycetaceae; genus Kitasatospora; species Kitasatospora sp. NPDC028055. Next base: position 10,281 of record NZ_JBEZXE010000008.1, read on the forward strand.
CCCGGTGCCCGGACCCCCGGGCCAGGGCCCTCGCCACCCGTGCCGCCTCCGGATGGTAGGCCGCCACGCCGATGCCGGACAGCGCCACCCAGGCGAGCGTCGACCCGTACGAGTCGCCCAGCCCGCAGAGCCCGATGCCCGCGCCGCCCAGCAGCGTGCTGACCGGCAGCAGCCAGGGCAGCGGCCTCCGGTCGGTCACCGCCCCGAACAGCGGCTGGGCCACCGAGGACAGCAGCGAGGCGGCCAGCACCACGCCCGAGACGGCGGCGTAGCCGTAGCCCCGCTCGGCGACCAGGAAGGGCACCAGGGCCGCCACCGCGCCCTGGTAGACGTCCACGCAGGAGTGCCCGAGGGACAGCAGGGTGATCGACGTCCGCCCCGACAGCCCTCGCGTCGGTCCGGCTGCCCGTTTCGTTCGAGTGGTTTGAGAGCTCACCCGGACATGCTGGAACCGGCACCCCCGATCGGACTTCCGATAATCTGCCAGGCAATGTCGCCAATCCGCCACGATCCCGTCGCCCCCACCCGGGCCCAACTGCTCGCCCCCGGCACCGGGATCGACGCCCACCGCCACGACGACCACCAGATCGCCTACGCCGCCCGGGGCGTGGTCGCCATCACCACCGACGCGGGCTCCTGGATCGCCCCCGGCACCCGCGCGCTCTGGATCCCGGCCGGCACCGTGCACGCCCACCAGGCGCACGGCGAACTCGAGCTCCACCTGATCGGCCTGCCCGCCACCGAGAACCCGCTCGGCCTGGACCGGCCCACCGTCCTCGCCGTCGGCCCGCTGCTGCGCGAACTGATCGTCGCCCACACCCGCGCCCCGGCGCAGGACAGCCCCGAGCGCTCCCGGCTGCGCGCCGTCCTGCTCGACCAGCTGCGTGCCTCGCCCCAGCAGCCGCTGCACCTGCCGACCCCCGCCACGCCGCTGCTCCGGGCCGTGTGCGCGCTGCTGTACGCCGACCCCGCCGACCGCCGCACCCTCGCCGAACTCGGCCGGGCGGTCGGCGCCAGCGACCGGACGCTGTCCCGGCTGTTCCGCGCCGAGCTCGGCATGACCTTCCCCCAGTGGCGCACCCAGTTGCGGCTGCACCACGCCCTGGTGCTGCTCGCCGAGGGTCGGCCGGTCACCGCCGTCGCCCACCGGTGCGGCTGGTCCTCCGCCAGCGCCTTCATCGACGTCTTCCGCCGCACCTTCGGCCACACCCCGGGCCACGCGCCCGACGACCGCCCGGCGCGCTGACCGGCCCCCTGGCCGCCTCCGTCGCGTGCCGAGCCCCCGGTCTGTCGGTGCCGGGTGGCAGGCTGGGAGGCATGTGCGGCCGCTTCGTCTCCACCACGACGCCCCAGGACCTCGTCTCACTGCTCGGAGAGCTCCGGTGGGACCCGGCCGAGACCCTCGCGCCGAGCTGGAACGTCGCCCCCACCGACCCCGTCCCGGCCGTCCTGGAACGCGTCGACCGCGAAACCGGCGAGCTGCTGCGCCAGCTCCGCCCGCTGCGCTGGGGCCTCGTGCCGTCCTGGTCCAAGGACCCGTCCGGCGGCGCCCGGATGATCAACGCCCGCTCGGAGACCGTCGACAGCAAGCCCGCGTTCCGCAAGGCCTTCCGGGCCCGCCGCTGCGTCATCCCCGCCGACGGCTACTACGAGTGGCGCGAGGTGCCCGCCACCGCCGACCGCAAGAAGTACAAGCAGCCGTACTTCCTCAGCACCGGCGCCACCATGCTGATGGCCGGCCTGTACGAGTTCTGGCGCGACCCCGCCCGCCCCGAGGACGACCCGCTCGCCTGGCTCGCCACCACCACGGTCATCACCACCGACGCCACCGACTCCGCCGGACGGGTGCACGACCGGATGCCGCTCACCCTCGCCCCCGACGACGTCCCCAGCTGGCTCTCCCCCGCCCACACCGACCCCGCCGAACTCCACCACCTGCTGCGCCGGCCCGGCGACGGCGCCCTGCGGGTACGCGCCGTCCCACCCGTCGTCAACAGCGTCCGCAACAACGGCCCCGAGCTGCTCGCCGCCGCCCCGGACCCGCTGGGTCTCGCCGACTGACGACGGCCCGGCCACCGCCCGACCACCGCCCGCCCCCACCCGGGCCCCCGCCCAACCCCGGGAGGCCGCCGATCCGCTGACAGCACGTCCGACCTGCACTACGGTAGGCGGGCAGAGCAGGACACGGGGGCGGGGGCGAGGGCGGCGCAGTGTTGATGTCCATCACGGCACACGGGCGTCCCGAGAACGGCATGCAGGGCCCGGAGCCCGACGAGCAGCGCCGCCGCCCCGGCTCGCCGTTCGCCGGCGGCCGCGACCCGCACGTCGCCGTCCTCCCGCCCGAGGCCGCCCGGGCCGCGCTGACCGTCCGGGCCACCACCCCGACCCCCAACCTCCCGCCCCGGGCCGCCGGCCGACTCATCGGCCGGGAGGGCGAGTTGCGCGCCGTCGGCGAAGCCCTCGGACACGCGGACGGCGGCGGGCTGGTCACCCAGGCCACCACCCTGCACGGGCTCGGCGGCGTCGGAAAGACCAGCCTGGCCCTGCACCACGCCTACGCCCGGGCCGGGGACTACCGGCTGATCTGGTGGATCACCGCCGAGTCCGAGGGCCAGCTCGCCGAGGCCTTCGCCGGGCTCGCCGTCCACCTCCACCCCTCCTGGGCGCTCACCGCCCCACCCGGCCAGCAGGTCGAGTGGGCCATCGCCTGGCTGCGCGCCCACGACCGCTGGCTGCTCGTCTACGACAACGCCGAGGACCCGGCCCACCTGACCCCCTACGTCGGCCGACTCCTCGGCTGCGGCCACCAGTTGGTCACCAGCCGGCGCGCGAGCGGCTGGCACCCCGGGATCCGGCCGGTGCGCGTCGACGTCCTCGACGCCCCCGAGGCCGCCCGGCTGCTCTGCGCCACGGCGTACACCGGCGACATCCTGGACGCCGCGGAGCAGGCCGAGGCCCGGGCGCTGGCCGACGAACTCGGCCACCTGCCGATCGCCCTCGCCCAGGCCGGCGCCTACGTCCAGCAGACCGGCACCACCTTCGCCGCCTACCGCGAACTGCTGCGCGCCACCGGCCCGGTGGGTCCGGGCGCCGAGTCCACCGTGTCCCGGCTCTGGCGAACCACGCTGCGGACCGTCCAGCACACCGCGCCGTTCGCCGTCGAGCTGCTGCGCACCCTGGCCTGGTACGCCCCCGAGGCGCTGCCACGCGAGGTGCTCACCCCGTACGGCTCCCGCCGGCCCGAGGAGGTCGACCGGGCGCTGCGGCTGCTCGCCGACTACCACCTGATCACCCTCGGCGAGACGGTCGCCGTCCACCGACTGCTCCAGGCCGTACTGCGCAAGGCCGACGGCGATCGCACCTTCCGGCAGCGGGCCGAGCACCACCTGGCGGCGGCCGCCACCCGGCTCTGGCCCTCGGGCGGCCCCGGTCTGCGGCGCGCCCTGCTGCCGCACGTCCGGGAGCTGGCCGACAGCGGCCCGTCCGACCGGCCGACGGCCGGCACCGTCGCGCTGTACGAGCTGGCGGCTGCCGAACTCACCGACCGGGCTCAGCGGGTGTACGCCGTACGGCTGGTCGAGGCGGTGGCGGACGCCCAGCGCCGGCTGCTCGGCGAGGACCACCCGGACACCCTCACCACGCTCGGACGGCTCGGCCGGCTCCAGGCCAAGACCGGAGACCCGGCCCGGGCCCTCGAACTCTGCCTGGACGTGGTCGCCCGGCGCACCCGCCTTCAGGGCGCGGACCACCCGGACACCCTCACCGACCGGCACACCCTCGCCCAGGCCCACCGCAAGGCCGGTCAGCACGAGCTCGCCGTCGCCGAGTACCGCGCCGTCGTCGCCGACCGGGCCCGGGTGCTGGGGCCGGACCACCCCGACACCATGCACAGCCGGGCGAGCCTGGCGTACGCCCTCCAGGTGGCCGGGCAGCACCGGGAGTCGGTGGCCGAGTACGAGCAGCTGGTGGCGGACGCGGAACGGGTGCTCGGCACCGACCACCCGGACGCGGTGACCCGGCGCAGCGGCCTGGCCTTCGCCCAACTCGCCGCCGGCCACTACAGTTCGGCGATCGCCCGGTACGAGCAGGTGGTCGCCGACCGGACCCGGCTGCTCGGCCCCGACCACCCCGACACCCTGAACGGCCGCCGCTGGCTCGCGGCCGCCCACGCCGACACCGGCGACCACCTGGCGGCGCTCGCCGCCTACCGGGCCCTCGTCGCGGACTGCACCCGGGTGCAGGGCCCGGACCACCCGCAGACCCTCTACGCCCGCAAGCGCCTGGCCTCCGTCCTCCGCAAGTCCGGCCGGCCCGCCCTCGCCGTGGCCCGGTTCGAGGAGGTCGTGCCCGACTACACCCGGGTGCTGGGCCCCGACCACCCGCACACCCTGAACGCGCGCAGCGGACTGGCCCGCGCCCACCGGGAGGCCGGCACGCCCGAGCTCGCGGTCGAGCAGCACCGCGCCCTGGTCCGCGACCGCACCCGCATCCAGGGCGAGGGGCACCCCGACACCCTGGAGGAGCGCAGCTTCCTGGGCTTCGCCCTGCGCGTCGCCGGACGGCCCGCCGAGGAGGTCGAGGAGCTGGAGCGGCTGGTCGCCGACCGGGCCCGGTTCCAGGGCCCCGACCACCCCGACACCCTGCACGAACGCTCCGGCCTCGCCCGGGCCCTGCACGCCGCCGGCCGCCCGCGCGACGCACTCACCGTGCGGCGCCGGCTCCTCGCCGACCGGCGACGGGTCCACGGCGACGACCACGTCGAGACCTTCGACGCCCGGCTGCGGCTGGCCCGCTCCCTCGACGAGGCCGGACAGCACCGGAAGGCGGCCGAGGTGTGCGACCGGCTGGTCGCCGACCGTCAACGGGCCGTCGGCCCCGACCACCCGGACGTGCTCACCACCCGCTGGTGGCAGGCCTCGATCCGCTCCAACGCCTGCGACTACCGCAAGGCGCTGACCCTGTTCCGGCTGCTGCTCGCCGACCGGACCAGGCTCCAGGGCCCAGACCACCCCGCCGTGCTGAACACCCGCTTCTGGCTGGCCACCACCCACCGCAACCTCGGCCGGCACCGCGAGGCCCTGGCCCAGTACCAGGCGCTGCTTGCCGACCGTGTCCGTATCCAGGGCCCCGACCACTCCGACGTCCTGAACACCCGCTTCTGGCTCGGCCACAGCCACCAGTCCCTGGGCGACCACCGCCGCGCCCTGGAGCTCTACGAGGCCCTGGTGGCCGACCACGTGCGGATCCACGGGCCGGACCACCCGGACAGCATCGACGCCCGGGTCAGCTGCTTCGCGCTCCATCTGAACACCAGGAACCACCGCCGGGCGGTCGAGCTGGCCGAATCCCTGGTACGGGACCGGACCAGGCTCCAGGGCGCCGACCACCCAGAGGCTCTGACCGCCCGCCACTGGCTGGCGACCGCGCACCAGAACGCGGGCGCCCACCACCGGGCGGACCAGCTGTTCGCCGCCCTGGTCGAGCACCGCGCTCGCGTCCAGGGCCCCGACCACCCCGACACGCTGCTGGCCCGCTACGCCCACGCGTCCGCCCGCCAAAGCGCCAACGACCCGCAACGCGCGGTTCCGCTGTTCGAGGCGCTGGTCGCCGCCTGCGACCGGGTCCTCGGCCACGAGCACCCGGACACCCTCGACATCCGCATCGGGCATGCCCTCAGCTGCCACGAGGCCGGCGAGCACGAGCGGGCGGCCGAGCTGTTCGAGGCGCTCGCTGCCGACCTCGTCCGGGTCCTCGGCCCGGACCACCCCACCACCGTCCGGTGCCGGCGCAAGCGCGCCTCGGCCTGGCAGGGATCCGACGAACACCCCAGAGCCATCGCCGAGTTCACCTCGCTGGTGGCCGACCTCACCCGGGTCCACGGACCGGAACACCCGCACACGCTGGAGATGCGCGGGGAGCTCGCCCGCTCGTACTCCCGGGCCGGCGACCACCGCCGCGCCGCGGAGTCGTTCGAGGCCCTGGTCGCCGACCGCACCCGAATCCTGGGCCCGGACTACCGGGACACCCTCGACGCCCGGTGGTGGCAGGCCCTCGCCCAGAGCGATGCCGGCCACCACCGCAGGGCGGGCGAACTGTTCACCGCCCTGGTCGCCGACCGCACCCGGGTGCTCGGCGCCGACCACCCGGACACCCTGAACACCCGCTGGTGGGAGGCGGCCTCGTGCCGCTCGAACGGTGACCTCGACCGGGCCCGGCAGCTGTGCGAGCACCTGCTCGCCGACCGCCTGCGGCTCGACGGCCCGGACCACCCGGAGACCCTCGAGACCCGGTACCTCCTCGCCTGGGCCCACCGGACCGCCGGCGACCACCTGCTCAGCATCCGGCTCAGCGAGGCCCTGCTGCTCGACCGGATCCGGATCCACGGCCCCGACCACCCGGCCGTCCTGACCGCCCGGAGCGTCCTCGCCGCCGACCTCGCGTACGCCGGACTGCGCCGACAGGCCGTCACCGACCGGGAGCAGCTGGCCACCGACCACGACCGCGTCCTCGGCCCTGACCACCCCGACACCTTCGCCGTCCGCTCCCTGCTCGCCCAGGAGCTCGCCAAGACCGGCGAACCGGACCGGGCGACCGCGCTCCTCACCGACCTGGTCACCGCCCGGTGCCGGACCCAGGGGCCGGACCACCCGGACACCCTGGAGGAGCGGCACGAGCTCGCCCACACCCACCGCCTCGCCGGACGCCACCGGCAGGAGATCGCCGAGGTCCGGGCGCTCCTCGCCGACCACGAACGCGTCGACGGCCCGGACCACCCCGCCACCCTGACCGCCCGCCACCACCTGGGCCACGCCCTCCGCCACGGCTGGCAGCACGACCGCGCCGACGCGCTCTACCGGGCCCTGCTCGCCGACCGCAGCCGGATCCTGGGAGCCGACCACCCCGAGGTGCTCGACGTCCGGGACAGCCTCGCGCGCAACCTCGCCGCGGCCGGCCGCCACGCCGAGGCCACCGCCGCCTACCGCGACGCGATGACCCACGCCCTCGCCGTGTACCGGCCCGGGCACTCCTTCGTCCGCGAGCTCCGCCGCGACCTCGCCAGGACCCTGCTGCTGGCCGGTGAGACCACCGCGGCCGTCGCCGAACTGGCCCCGCTGGCGCAGGAGTGGGCCCGGCTCACCGGTCCGGGCCTGCCCGAGCTGGTGCACGCCGGCTGCGTCCTCGCCTTCGCCCGGCACCTGGACGGGCAACCCGAACCCGCGCTCCGGCTGGCCGGCGACCTGGTCGCCACCGCGACCGCCGCCCTCGGCGACCAGGACGACGCCACCGTCCCGGCCCGCCTGACCGAGGCACTCCTGCTCGCCGACGGCCCCCGCCCGCTGCGGGCCGTCGTCCGGCTGGAGGAGCTGGTGGAGTCCTGCACCGCGAGCCGGGGACCGCGCAGCCCGCTCACCCTGGAGGTCCGCCAGGGCCTGGCCCACGCCCGGCTGCGCGCCGGGGACGCCGACGGGGCGATCCGGGTGTACGAGCGGATCATCGCCGACCGGCTCACCGTCGGGGACGCCTCGCCGACCACCGCGCTGCTGGCCGGTCACCGGGAGGCCGAGGACGTCGCCGTCAGCGTCGGCGCCCTGCGCACCGGGCCGGTCCCCGTCGCTCCCAGCCTCGCCGTCGGACTGGCCCGGGCGCTCGCCGCGGACGGGCGCCACGACACCGCCCGGGCGTTGCTGGCGGCGGTCCGCGTCGGGCGCGAGGCCCTGATGGGCCCCGGGCACCCGCTGACGGCCGAGGCCCGTACCGCGCTGACCCGGCTCGGCCGCGCGGAGCCCGCGCCCGCGCCCCCGCCCGTCGCCGGCGCACCCTTCCCCGTCCAGGGCACACCGCACCCCCAGGCCGGGCCGGCCCACCCCCAGGCCGGGCCCGCCCACCCCCAGGCCGGGCCCGCCCACCCCCAGGCCGGGCCGGCCCACGCCCAGGCCGCGCGGGGCCACGCCGGGCTCGGCCGGGGTGCGCCGGAGCTGCTCCCCCGCCGTACCCGCGGCTCGGTGCACCGCGCCGTCGAACCACCGGCACCCCGGCCCGCCTGGCGGCCCCGCCTCACCCTGGTCGAGGACCCCGCCGTAGGCGTCACCACCCACGTGGAGTTCCACCTCGAACCCGCGGACGGCTCCGTACCCGCCGTCCTCCCCGAGCTGCGCCTGGTCGCCGCCGTGTCCCCCGAGGCCCTGCTCGACCCGCCCGTCGCCGACCACGTCCCCGCCGGTGCGCCCGCCCGGTTCGCGCTCACCCCGGCCGTGGCCGGCCCGCACACCGTCCGGATCACCGTCTTCGACCGGGGTCACGGCGCCGTCCTCCAGGACCTCTCCGCCGTCCTGGACGTCCCCGACGTCCCCGACATCCCCACCAACGTCCCCACCGACGTCCCCGCAGAAGCCGAAGACCAGGAGCAGGAGTAGATCGACGTGCCCCGGGACCTCCAAGTCGCCGTCCGCCAGAACCCCTCGGCCGACTACACCCGGCTGCCCCGGCAGCTCGGCCCCACCGACGGCGTCCCGCCCAAGGGCCCGGCCCCGCTGGACCTGATCGTCTCGCTCCGCCGCCACGGCGACGAGCTCCACGTCAGCGCCTTCCGACCGGGCGAGCGCACCCCCGGGAACCGCAGCCACCGGGCCCGGCTCACCGTCTCCGCGCCCGAACTCCTCGCCAAGGCCGCCCGGTTACGCTCCATCTGGCGCGACCGGCTGATCGGCTACGACCCCGACCCGTACCATCCCTACCCTTTCGCCACCGCCGTCGACTTCACCCCGCTCGCCGAGGTCGCCGAGCGCAAGGTCGCCGAACTCGCCGAGGAGGGGCGGTACTTCCTGGAGACGATGTTCGAGGGGGGCGACCGCAGCCTGGTCCTGTTCCGCGACTACCTGAACCGCACCCTCACCGAGCACGGCTCGCTGCGGATCAGCTTCGACTCGGACCTCCACCTCCCCTGGCCGATGCTCGCCGTCGAGGGCCACCAGCCGGACGACTGGGCCGACTTCCTCGGCCACCGCCACCAGGTCGAGCAGACCGGCGCCGCCTACCCGCCGATCCAGTCGCCCTCCTCCCCCCGCGCCAAGCCCGTCACCAGCCTCAACACCGACGACCAGCTCACCGGCATCGGCCGGGCGCCCGAGGTCCGCAAACTGCTGGAGGACCGCTCCCAGCTGACCGTGCGCACCGAGTCGGACCGGCTGCTGGAGGCGCTGTCCGCGGCCGTGCTGGACGAGGACGTCATGTACTTCTGGTGCCACGGCCAGTTCGTCGCCAACGACTCACCGTACGAGCAGCTCGCCGTGCGGCTCTCCGACGACCGGCACATCGACGCCGAGCTGGTGCGCCGCCACCGCCGCCGCCACCTCGACCGGCCGGATGCCGTGTTCCGGCCGTTCGTGCTGCTGAACGCCTGCCACACCGGGCAGTCGGCGGCCGCCGAACTCGACCACCTGGGGCGGGCGTTGGTCGACCTGGGCGCAGACGGCGTGCTCGGGCCGCAGCTCCAGATCCCGCAGGAGTTCGCCGCCGAGTACGCCTTCGCCTTCCTCGACCACTACCTGACCGGCGAGTTCACGGCCGGCGAGATCACCCAGCAGCTGGTGCGGTGGTTCGCCCGCGAGTACCGCAACCCGCTGGCGCTCGCCTACTCCCTGCACTGCGGCATCGACAGCATCCTGGAGCTCAACCCGTGACCGCACGCCCGCACCCGGCCTCGACAGCCACCGTACGGCCCGCGACCGTCGACCTGGACGAGCACGGCCGGCTGCTCGTCCCCGGCACGAGCACTCCCGTCCCCGAGGCCAGGGTCGCCGACCACCTGGCCCGGCACCTGCGGATCCCCGAGTGGGCGACCGACCTGTACGTGTACGTGCACGGCTGGCAGACCAGCCCGGCCGCCGCCGACCGCTCGGCCGCCGCCCTGGTCGAGCGGGCGGTCGCCCTGCACCGCGCCGCACCCGCCGGCTACCCGGGGCTGGCCGCCGGGTTCCGCCCCTGGTGCGTGGTGGTGCGCTGGCCGTCCTCCAGCCTGCCGTCCCTGCACGGCTACCGGCGGATCCGCGAGCGGGCGCACGCGATGAGCGCCCGGGGCCAGGCCGGGCGCATCCTCGGCCACCTGCTCGGCTACCTCGACACCGGCCGGGGCCGACCGGACGCCCCGCGGGTGCTGGCCAACCGGCACGGCCAGTACCTCCACCTGCTCGGGCACTCCTTCGGCGGCCGCTTCCTCTGCGAGGCCGTCCAGTACGCGGCCGACCGCCCGGCCGGGCCCCCGGTGCTCAGCTGGACCGCCCGGCCCGGCGACCCGAGCCGCCCGTTCACCGTCGACAGCGCCCTGGTCTTCCAGATGGCCGCGCCCCGGGACGCCTTCACCCGGCTCTTCCCCCGGCTGTTCCTCGGCCCCGGCCGGGCCGGCGCCCCGCTGCGCGGCCCGCTGGTGCTCACCCACTCCCGCTGGGACCGCGCCACCGGCTTCTGGCACCTGCGCGCCGAGGGCCACTCCGGCATCGGCCACTCCGGCACCGGCGCCGCCCCCGTCCCACAGTTCACCACCCGGCTGCGGCCGACCGACTCCCCGTACCCGCACGCCGACCTCGACCACCCGATCGTCAACGTCGACGCCGGCCACCGCTACCGCGGCAGCCTCGCCGCCCGTCACCTCCACCCCTCCGGCGCCCACTCCGACTTCCACCACCCGGAGTCCGCCCACCTGCTGCTCAGCCTGGCCTCGCACTCCCGCTGAGCCGCGGTCCAACGCTGGTCAGCCGCCGGTCAGCGCTGGCGGACGGCGGTGAACCCGCAGACCGGTGTGCAGAGCGTGACGATTCCGCTGTAGCGGTAGTTGGTGCGCCCCCGCGAGATGGTGTGCACCGTCAGCTTCTCGCGCAGGGTCAGCTGGTGGCAGCGCGGGCAGGCCGCGTCGACCTGCTTGCCCCAGGGGCGGTTGGGGTTGAGCTTGCTGATCGCCACCCCCATCAGGACCACGGACAGGCCGGTGCCGATGAAGCCGACCGCCTGCCACACGCCCTTCCCGGACTCGCGGCGGTCGATCATCTCGTCGTAGCTGAACGTGCCCCCGCCGCCGCGGTTGGAGATGATCTGGCAGGTGTTCTGCCTGGTCATGGTCTGGCCGTCGCAGTCCGGGGCGCTGCTCGGATCGGGCTTGCCGACGACCAGCGCCAGGAAGAGACCGAGACCGGCCAGCAGGACCAGCACCACCAGCGCCGTGGCCCGGCTGCGACCGGTCTGCAGGCGCGTGCGCTCCTTCACGGCCGTCTCTATCACCGCGTGCGCCATGTTGCTGCCGTCGACCGCCACCACGTGTCTCCTGTTGTTCGCGTTCTGTGCTCCGTTGTTCCCCGGCGGACCGAGGCCGACACGAACCCACCATCATCAGGTCGTTCCCGTGCGGTACTTGGTGAGAGCTTGACCCTGTCGTGACCCCTTCGAGGCCGATGCCCGACGAATGCCCCCGGCGGCTGCCCGACGGATTCCCGCGACGGATGCCCGACGGATTCCCGTACCGGATGCCCCCGGCGGTGCTCAGCCCCGCGCCTCCAGGGACGCCAGGTAGGCTGCGGCCTTCTCCGGGTCGAGCAGCCACTCCTCGACGTCCTCCGGGTGGTCGAAGCAGTTGGCGAACCGGTCGGCCACGGCCGGGAACCGACCGGCGGCGCCGAACAGTTCGATCGCGTGCGGGGGTGCCGGGCGGAGCATCGCGTTCGACCAGTCGGTGACGGCCCGGCCGGTCTCCGCCCAGAAGCGGTCGAAGGCGGCCTGCTGGAAGTCCCGGTCGAAGGGCTTGTCGCCGTGCGCGAGGATCGCCTCCAGGTACCGGGCGGCGCACTTGGCGGCGGCGTTGGCGCCCTGCCCGGTGATCGGGTCGTTGGTGACAACCACGTCGGCGACGCCCAGCACCGCGCCGCCGCCCGGCAGTTCGCCGACCGGCCGGCGGACCACCGGGGCGAAGCGGCCGGCCAGGGTGCCGCCGGCGTCGGTGAGTTCGACGCCGGCGGGGGCGCGGTCGTACTCCCAAGGAGTGAAGGTCTTCATCAACTCCAGTGTCATCCGCAGGTGTTCGCCAGGGTCGCGGAGCCCGTCGAAGGCGTCCGCCGGACCGCCCGGCTGGGCCTCCCAGAGCAGGATGTCGCAGGGTCCGGCGGCCGTCAGGGCCGGTACGACGAAGAACTCGCCGACGCCGGGCACCAGGTTGCAGCGCACCGCCGGGAACTCCTCGTCGGGGCGCGGCGCCAGCCCGTGCACATAGCTCGCGGCGAGCGCGCGCTGTGGACGCCGGAACGGGGAGCGCTCCTCGTCGCGCTCGAACAGCGAGGCCAGTCCACCCTTTCCCGAGGCGACCAGCACCAGGTCGTAGGAGCCGGCGAGGTGTTCGACGTCGGCGGCGCTCACCTGCCGCACCTCCAGCCGGCCGCCGCGCTCGGCGTAGAGCTCCAGCCAGGTGGACATCTTCAACCGCTGGTCGACGGACTGGGCGTACGCGGCGAGCCGTCCGGTCCAGTCGATCACCCTGGCCGCGCCCGGGCCGCTGACCGACAGGCCGATGCCCTCGATCCGGGGCGCCGCACCGGCCCACAGGTCCAGGCCGAGGGCGCGTTCGTGGCGCAGTGCGGAGTCGAACATGCACTGGCTGGACAGCACCTGGCCGTCCCGCACCTCCTGGGCGTCACGGTTGGTCAGCAGCGTGACGTCGTAGCCGTGGGACTGCAACCCGAGGGCCAGTTGGAGGCCGGCCTGTCCGGCGCCGACGATCAGAATCCTGCGCATCGCCCCTGCTCTCCTGGTGGTCCGTCCGGCCCCGACCGCCCGCGGGCCCGGCTGCCAGGGTCTGGATATCAGTCCGGAGCGTCCGCGTCCACGGCGCGAACGGAGCGGGCACGCGCCGGGACAACGGAGCGGACGCGCGCCGGGATGTTGATTTGAAAAATTCTTCAAGTTCATACAGGCTGGCGTGCCGCCGACCCCGTGCCGACCGGACAGAACAGGACAGCCCGCACCCATGAGCGACACCCTCCCGCCGTGCCCCTCGTGCTCCAGCGAGTACACCTATGAGATGAACGCCCTGCTGGTCTGCCCGGAGTGCGGCCACGAGTGGGCACCCGGCGACTCCGACGCCGAGGCCGGCGCGGGCGAGCGGGTGGTCCGGGACTCGGTCGGCAACGTGCTGAGCGACGGCGACACCGTCACCGTCGTCAAGGCCCTCAAGGTCAAGGGCAGCGCCTCGGGCATCAAGGCGGGTACCAAGGTCCGCAACATCCGCCTGGTCGACGGTGTCGACGGCCACGACATCGACTGCCGGATCGAGGGCTTCGGCGCGATGCAGCTCAAGTCCAGCGTGGTGAAGAAGGCCTGAGGCCGGCGGGGCCCGGTTCCGGGCCGTCGACGCAGCACCGACAGCACGGGCCGCAGTACGGGACCGGCAGCACGGGACCGGCAGCGCGTGGCCGACCTCGGGGGAACGCAGCAAGCTGGTGTGGTCAGCGTTCGCGGGCCCGTCCCGCGCCGACCTCCGTGAGAAGGATCGCCATGGCTGCCACCACCCCCACTCCCACGTCCACCCCCGCTTCCGCCGACGGCGTCGTGCGCGCCGTCCACGTCGCCGCCCCGGGCGGGACGCCCGAGCTGGTCGAGGTCCCGTTGCGCACCCCCGGCCCCGGTTCCGTCCGGATCACCGTCGAGGCGTGCGGCGTCTGCCACTCCGACCTGCTGATCGCCGGTGGCCTGCTGCCCGGCACCACCTTCCCGGTCACCCCCGGTCACGAGATCGCGGGCCGGATCGACACCCTCGGTGACGGCGTCGAGGGCTGGCGGGTCGGCGACCGGGTCGCGGTGGGCTGGTTCGGCGGCAGCTGCGGGCGCTGCGAGGCCTGCCGCGACGGCGACGCCATCCTCTGCCCCCACCTGAAAGTCCCCGGCGCCGCCTACCCGGGCGGCTACGCCGACTCCGTCATCGTGCCCGCCGACGCGCTCGCGGCCGTGCCCGACGGCCTGACCGCCGCCGAGGCCGCGCCGCTGGCCTGCGCCGGGGTGACGGTGTTCAACGCCCTGCGCCGCTCCGCCGCCCGCCCGGGCGACACCGTGGCGGTGCTCGGCCTCGGCGGCCTCGGCCACCTGGGCGTCCAGTTCGCCCACGCCATGGGCCTGCGCACGGTCGCCATCGCGCGCGGCGCGGAGAAAGAACCGCTGGCGTACCAGCTCGGCGCGGACCACTACGTGGACAGCACCGCCGGGAACGTCGCCGAGGCCCTCCAGTCGCTCGGCGGGGCCAAGGTCGTACTGGCCACCGTCACCGACGCCGACGCCATGTCCGCCACCGTCGACGGCCTGGGCCGCCGCGGCGAACTCGTCGTCGTCGGCGTCTCCCCCGACCCGCTCGCCATCAGCCCGCTGCAGCTGATCGCCGCGGACCGCAAGGTCTACGCCCACTCCTCCGGTTCCGCCCTCGACACTCAGGACACCCTGCGCTTCGCCGAGCGCACCGGCGTCCGGGCCTGGATCGAGGAGCTCCCGCTGGCGGAGACCGCCGCCGCTGTGGCGAAGATGAGCAGCGGGAAGGCCCGGTTCCGCATGGTCGTCACCACCGGCCGCTGACCGGCCGGCTCCCCGCGCCATCCCCAGGTCAAGCGTTGGCAAACACCCTGCCGTCGAACGAGCGATCGACGACGCTTAGGCTGGTCCGCGCCCGAACGACCGGACAGGCGGCCGCACGGACGGATCCGCCGGTACCGGGACGGGCCCGCGAGCACCGGAAGCGCCCAGGGGGGACACAGAACCATGCACCACGAGCACGAAGCGTACGAACCGTACGAGGGCCACGGCCACGAGGACCACGGCCACGACGACCACCTCGTCTCCGCCGACGGCCACCAGGAGGCCCCGGGCCGCTCGCGCTCACGCCGGATCTGGCTGGTGGCGGTCGGCGGGGTGTTCACCGCGCTGCTGGTCGTCGGCGGGTACGGCGCCTACAACGTGATGAGCGCCGTGACCGGCGGCTCCACCCGCACCGGGGACGAGGCCGCCCCGACGGCCGCCAAGGAGCCGCAGGCTCCGCCCACCGCCGAACAGGCCGACGCCGTGGCCAGGGACTTCCTGGCGGCCTGGGGCCGCGGCGACCTCACGGTCGCGGCCGGGCTCACCGACCGCCCGGAGGCCGCCCGGATGGCGCTCGCCTCGTTCCACGACAACGTGTCCGCCCGCGCCCTCACCCTGACCGGGACGGGCCCCGCGCCCGTCGGCACGCCGCGCGAGCCCGCCGTCGGCTACCGGGTGCGGGCGGAGTTCGACGGCACCACGCAGGCCTGGGAGTACGAGAGCACCCTCGGCGTGATGCGGGCCTCCGACGGGCGGCTGCTGGTGCGCTGGGCGCCGACCGTGGTCCACCCCAAGCTGGCCGCCGGCCGGACCATCGCCGTGAAGGCCCTGCCCGACCCGGTGTCCAAGCCCACCGACCGCAAGGGGCGGCCGCTGGACGCGTTCCCGTCGCTGCAGTCCGTGCTGCCCCAGATCGCCCCGCCCGACGGCGCCAAGGTCGTCACCGGGCAGGCCGTGGTGCTCTCCGGCGGCGGACAGCAGACGGAGCAGCTGTTCGTGCTGACCCCGCCGAGCGCCCCGCAGGTCAAGCTCACCCTGGACGCCGACCTCCAGCAGGTCGCCGAGGAGGCGGTGAAGCAGCAGTCCGCGAACGGCAAGCCCGCCTCGCTGGTGGCCGTCCAGCCGAGCACCGGCAACATCCTGGCGATGGCCTACGCCCCGCTGGGCGGTTTCAACCGCGCGGTCGGCGGCGGGCAGGCGCCCGGTTCGACGATGAAGGTGATCACCGCGGCCGCGCTGCTGGAGGCCGGGGTCACCCCGGACACCGCCGCGCCCTGCAAGGAGACCACCAACTCCCCCAGGAGCTGGCACAACGACGAGCCCGGCAGCCACCTCGACTACACCCTCAGCGACGACTTCATCCAGTCCTGCAACACCGGCTTCATCGACAAGGGCCTGGAGAAGCTCCAGCTCGGCACGCTCAGCTCGGTCGCCCGCGACCAGTTCGGCCTCGGGCTGCAGTGGCGGATCGGCATCCCGAGCCGCGACGCCACCATCCCCGTGCCGGGGAACAAGGACGAGGCGGCGGCCGCGTACATCGGCCAGGGGCAGATCCAGGTGAACTCGCTGCTGATGGCCTCGGTCGCGGCCACCGTGCAGAGCGGAACGTTCCGTCAGCCGGTGCTCCGCGAGGACGCCAAGCGTGTGACGGCCCCCGGGAAGCTGCCCGGCGACGTCGCCCAGGGGCTGCGCTCCATGATGGCCAGAACGGCGACCCAGGGCACCGCGCGCGCCCCGATGTCCGGGCTCGGCGGCCAGATCGGGGCCAAGACCGGCACCGTCGAGGCGGGTTCGGGCCAGGCCACCAACAGCTGGTTCATCGCCTACCGCAACGACCTCGCGGTCGCGGCCGAGGTCGAGGGCGGCGGCCACGGCAACAGCGCCGCCGGCGTCGCGGCCGCCCAGGTGCTCAAGGCGGGCGGCAAGGGCTGACGGGGGCCGCGCTCGGAGCCGGTCGGCCTGGTCCGGGGGCGCGGGCGGGGGGTGCGTTCGCCGATCTCGGCGGTGCGCCCAGCATGGTCCGGTGGCCTCCCCGACCACGGTGCCTCCCCGACCGCGGTGCCTCCCCGACCGCGGTGGCCTCCCCGACCACGGTGGCCGGCTCCCCCGCAGCACGGCGGCATCTGCACGAGACGCTATCGGTCGGCCTCCACCGGCGCGGACCCGCCCTGCCGCTCGGCCGGCTCGGGCGCCACGGGGCGGCTCCGCTCGGCCCAGGCGGCCACCGGCGGTCCGGCCGCGCCCACAGCGGCGAAGAACACCCCGAGGAGCAACCAGCCCGGCTGTCCGAGCGCCAGGACCGCACCGGCCAGGACCGCCGGGGCGAGCGCCTGCCCCGCGTCGAAGCCGATCCCGAACAGGCCCTGGTACTGCCCCTGGGCGTGGTCGGGCGCCAGGCCGAAGGCCAGCGCGTAGCCGCCCGAGGACTCCCACACCTCGCCCACGCTGTGGACGCCCACCGCGAGGACGGCGAGCACCGGCGCGACCCACACCGGGACGTCTGCGGTCAGCGCCATCAGCGGACAACTGACCAGGAACAGCAGCCCGGCGAGCCGGAGGGCGCGGCCGCCCTGCCGCGGGGTCTCCACCGTGGATCCGATCCTGCTCTGGAGCAGTGCGCAGACAGCGCTGTTGACGGCGTACACCGCCGCCACCGTCCAGCGCGGTGCGTCGGTGTGGGCGCTCAGCCAGAGGGGCAGCAGCACCGAGACGGTCTGGTACTGGAGGCCCATGGCGCTGTAGAGCGCGACGAAGGACACGTACGGCCGGTCCGCCAGGACGGACCACCGGCGGTGCTCCGCCGGCCGGGGCAGCGGCCGGTAGTCCGGGACACCCAGGAAGGCGATCAGCCCGGCGGCGGCGAAACTGGCGGCGTTGGCGAGGATCAGCACGGTGTAGGCGGCACGGGTGTCGATCTGGATGGCGACGGCCGCGCCCAGGGTACCCACGACCACGCCGAGGTTGACGAAGGTGCGCAGCCTGGCCCGGAACGCGGCCGGACGGTCACCGCCCGCCCGTGCGACGATCGCCCCGCCCGCCGCGCCGCTCGCCGTGGCGGCCAGCCGGTCCAGCGTGGCGACGAGCGTGAACGCCGCCCAGCCGTCGATCAGCACGAAGGACGCCATGGTCACGGCCTGCAGGGCCAGGCCCACCAGCCAGACGGTGCGCGGCCCGTGCCGGTCGGCCAGGTTGCCCGCCGGTATGCCCGCGGCCAGCCCGCACAGGCCCGCGATCGTCAGTCCCGCGCCGACCTGGGCGGCGGGCAGGTGCACCACGAGCGTGAAGTACAGGATCGACGCGGTGTTGAACAGGCCGTTGCCCACCCTGCTGACGAAACTGGCCGTGATCAGGGCCCGTTGCGGCCTTGAGGTCGCACCGTCGCCCGTCCGTTTTCCGGATCTCCGCATGATCATGCCGATCAGGCTAACAGCGGCTCTCCTCGGGCCGATCGGCGCGTCGAACGGGCGTCGCCGGAAAAGCACTTGCCCGAACGAACCGCCCGGTGCCACCATCTGAGCCATGATCACGAGAATCGAGCCCGCCACCCGCTGGTGAGCGCCACGCACGGGCGCCCGTCGCCCGACCACCGCCCCGGACTGTACGACCACGCGCTCCGACTCCACCGGCTGACGCCGGACGACCCGCTCCCGCGCGACGGGGAGCCGTTCCCGGACGCGGAGTTGCACGAGGGTCCCGGCCCTGAACGCCCCCTCGGGCGGGGCACCCAAGGCGTCGGCGTCGTCCGCGTCCTGGACGCGCACTTCGCCCGGCCCTCCGCGCCGCCCGAGGCCTTGGCCCCGGCCTTCCACGACGTCCACGTCCCGATCCATCCCGATGACGGCATCACCGCCGCGGCCCTGCGCCACGACCCGGACCAGGTACGGGCGGCAGGCCGGTGGCTGGTGCGCCACGGCGACGACCAGTGCGCCGTCACCGTCGGCCTCGCGCTGCTCGCGGCCACGGGCACGGCCGAGGACATCCCCCTGGTCCGCACGATCGGGCTGCTGTCCAACCACTTCGGCCCGCTCGCGGCCCACGCGCTGGAACGCCTCGACCCGAGCGCGCGGTCCCTGCTCTGGCTCGCCGACCGGACGGCGAGCTGGGGCCGGGTCTACGTGGTCGAGGCGCTCTGCCGCCTCGACCACCCCGATGCCCGTCCCTGGTTGCTGCGCAGGGCCATCGACGGCGACTTCCTGAACGGCTACTTCGCGGGCACCGTCGCCACGACCGCCCGCCTCCACGAGCAGGTCGAGCACTTCGCCGCCGATCACGAACTGCTGGACCACACCGGCCGGTTGCTCGCCATGCTGGCGTACGCCTCGGGCATGGGCACGACCCTGCGCCACTACCCCCACTCCGCCACCGTGCTCAGGGCCCACCTCCGTGCCGTGTCCGCCCTGCGCCCGACCGTCGGCCGCCTCACCACCCTCGCCGCCCTCACCCGGCAGCTCACCACCGCCCCGGCCCAGGACTCCGGGTGCACCGAGGCCCAACGCGCTTCCCTCCTCGCCGCCCACCTCGCCCTCCTCGACCGCGAGGACTGGTACCGCGCCACCTGCGCGCTGCTGGAGAAGGGCAACGACTGGGTGCACTGGTTCGCCGGGGCGAACGCGACGGAGGTGCCGCTCCGCGCCTTCGCCGGCTGGGTGCCCGACGACGACGAGCATCCGCGACCACCGGGCCGACGCCGACAGAGGTTGCGGCGCGAACCGTGACGGTGGTCCGACCGGTCGGGCATCATGGCGCGATGCCCGAACTGATCACCCCGACCGTACGGCTGCGGACCTCGTTCCTGGCAGCGGTGGCCGAGTTCCACGCCGAACCCGGCCAGGCCGTCCCGTGGTTCGTCAGGGACGTGGACCCGGCCGCCCTGACCGACCCCGAGGCCTTCGCCGCGTACGTCGCGCGCGTTGTCGCCGAGCGGACCGAGGCGGGTATGCGCGCGGACGCGGGGGTACCGATGACCACCCTGTGGTGGGCCGAGGGCGACCAACTGCTCGGGCGGCTGGCGATCCGCCACCACCTCACCCCGAACCTGGAACGCATCGGCGGCCACATCGGCTACGACGTCCGCCCCGGCGCCCGCCGCCGGGGCCACGCGACCGCGATGCTCGCCGCAGCACTGCCGGTGGCCGCCGAACTCGGCGTCACCGACGCGCTGTTGACCTGCGACGAGACCAACACGGCCTCCCGCCGCGTGATCGAGGCCAACGGCGGCCGCCTGACCGCCACCGAGGGGAGCAAGCTCCGCTACCTCGTACCGACCACCTGACGCACGCGCGCGCGACGGCCCCGCTCAGCCGATTGCGACGCGGAAGACAGGGAAGCCGGGGGCGATCCGGAGCAGGTCGGCGGTCGAGGAGTCGGCGTCGATGCCCTCGAAGAAGTAGCCGACCTCCCACTTCCAGCGGCGCAGGTAGGCGCGGAGCACCTCGGGCTTGTCGGCGTCGGGGAGTTCGGTGGCGTGGAAGGTCTCGGTGCGGCGGCCGACCCGCAGTTCGCCGGTGCCGGCGGCCCGGAGGTTGCGCACCCACTGGGTGTGGCCGCGCGGCGCGACCAGGTACTGCACGCCGTCGTGGGTGAGCAGGTTGACGGGGGTGGTGCGCCATTCGCCGCTCTTGCGGCCGCGGACGGCGAGGACCCGGGAGCCCCAGAGGCTGATGCCCGCCTTGGTGAGGGTGGCGACGGCGGAGTTGAGGAGCTTGCCGGTGGCGATGCCGAGGCGGGTGGTGGGCGCCACCAGGCGGGTGGCGGGGTCGGGCGACTGGGCGGAGTGGCTGGGCTGGGACATCGGATTCCTCGTTTCCGTTCCATGACTGCCGCTTCGATTCGAGAGCACTGCTCTCGGCGACGACTCCAGCATGGCACCGGCCACCCCGCAAAGCAAGAGCACTGCTCTCGAATGCGTGCACCGATCCGATCTGTGGCAGACTGCCCCCATGCCAGCGATCCGCACCGCCCGCGAACGGGCCCGCGAGGAACTCACCCGCGAGATCAAGCAGGAAGCCCGCCGACAGCTCGCCTCGGCGGGCGCCCAGCAGCTGTCCCTGCGCGCCGTCGCCCGCGAGCTGGGCATGGCCTCCTCGGCGCTCTACCGCTACTTCGCCAGCCGCGACGAGCTGCTCACCGCGCTGATCATCGACGCCTACACCGAGCTCGGCGAGGCCGCCGAGCACGCCGTCACGGCCGAGCCCGGCGCGTCCGCACGCGAGCGCTGGCGGGCCGGCTGGCAGGCGACCCGCGACTGGGCCCGGGCCAACCCCCACGAGTTCGCGCTGATCTACGGCACCCCCGTCCCCGGCTACGCCGCCCCCGAGACCACCGTCGAGGCGGCCGCCCGCCTCCCCCTCGCCCTGCTCGGCGTGGTCCGCGCCGCCCCCCTGCGCCCCACCCCCGCCGGCCCCACCCTCCCGGGCGCCCTGCCCGAGCAGCTGGCCAACCTCGCCGCCTTCGCGGCCCCCGAGCTCCCCGCACCCACCCTGGCCCGCGCCGTCTCCGCCTGGATCCAGCTCATCGGCCTGATCGGCTTCGAACTCCACGGCCACCTGGTCGGCTCGCTCGACCCGGCCACCGACTTCTTCGCCTGGACTGCCGAGGAGACGGCCGACTCCCTCGGCCTCTGACCGACGGCCCACCCAGCGACGGCCCACCCAGCGACGGCTCATCCAGCCACGGCCCGCCCAGCGACGGCCCACCCGGCGGCGGGGCCGCCTTGACGAACCGCCCGCACCGCCCCCGCATCAGTCCCGCGACAGCCGCCAGGCGGCGAGGGCGAGCCTCGCCCGGGTCACCCCCTGGGGCTCGGCGAGGTCGAAGCCCAGCACCCTGGCGAGCTGTTCCAGCCGCCGGGCCACGCTGCTGTGGTGCAGGTGGAGCAGTTCGGCGGCCCGGCGCAGCGAGCCGGTGGCACAGTAGGCGTCCAGCGTCGCCAGGTCCTCCGGCCCGTCGGCGATCCGGCCGACCGCGGCCACATCGCCGTTCGCCCGCACGGCCTCCGGCGGCACCTCGGCCAGCAGCGCCAGCGCGCCCAACTCCGCGTACCGGACGACGGGTTCGCGCGCGGTGGTGAAGCGCAGCGCGGTACGGGCCTCGCGCCAGGACCGCTCCGGGCTCCCCGCCCCGCCGACGCCGACCCGGAACCCGGCGGGGAGCCCCGTCAGGTCCGGCAGCGGCTCCCGGGCGGCCGCCAGTACGGCGCCCACGTCCGCCAGCGGCGCCGCCTTCACCGGAACGCCCGGGAAGCACAGCGCGGCGGCCCGGTCGAGCGGGAGCGGTGAGCGCACCGCGGCCACCACCAACGCCCCGGGGGCGAAGCCCAGCAGCCGCAAGGCCCGGGCCCGGGCCGCCTCGTCGCCGTCCGGGCTGATCGCCAGCTCCACCAGGGCGGGATCGGCCATGGTGGTCCGGGCCGGGCCGTAGCGTTCGACGGCGGCCGCCACGGCGATGGCCAGCCGGTCGAGCACCACCTCGTCCAACGGGCCCGCCGGGCCCGGGCGTTCCAGCCACACCGTGCCGATCTCCTCGTCGTCGAGGGTGACCGGCGCCTCGCTGGAGGCCGGTGCGGGCGCGGCGGCAAGCTCGGTCCCGTGCGGTGAGACCCTGGTGACCCGCCCGGTGCCGTGCAACCGGATCCCGGTCACGCACTCGGCGAGCCCCGCCGAGGCCCGCGCCAGGGCCGGCAGGTCCACCCGACGGCGCATCAGCGTGTCGTAGAACGTGACGATCCGGAGCGCGCCGTCGACGTACGGATCGAACCCCGACAGCCGTACGGCCAGTGCTTCCATCCCAGCAGGATAGGGGGGCCGGCCCGGCGTCTCCCGCGCCGATCGGCGCGCGATCGGCGCGGGAGACGCGACGGACGGCGGATGACCGGCCCCCGGGCGGCCGCCAGGATGATCGGCATGGATCCCGAACTCGAAGCCTTCGTCCCGCTGTTCCCGAAGTCCGACCTCTCCTCCCCGGCCGACTCCCGCAGGCAACTCGCCGAACTCGCCGCCTCCGTACCGGTCCCCGACCTCGGGGACATGGTTGTCGAGGACCGTACGGTGCCGGCCGATCCCCCGGTCCCGGTCCGGATCTACCGGCCCGCCGGGGCTCGGGGAGCGGTCGTCTGGCTGCACGGCGGCGGATTCGTCATGGGCACCGTGGAGACCGAGCACCCGTGGGCGGCCCGGCTCGCGGTCGGCTCCGGCGCGGTGGTGGTCTCGGTGGGCTACCGGCTGGCGCCCGAGCACCCGTACCCGGCCGCTCTGGACGACGCCCATGCCGTCCTGCGCTGGACGGTCGACCACGCGGCGGAGCTCGGCGTCGCCCCGGACCGGATCGCGGTCGGCGGCCACAGCGCCGGCGCCGGGATCGCGGCAGGGCTCGCCCTGCGGGCGCGCGACGAGCAGGGGCCGGCGATCCGCTTCCAACTGCTCAACCAGCCCGGCCTGGACGACCGGCACGACACCTGGTCGGCGCGGAACTTCACCGACACGCCCTGGTTCGACCGCGCCAAGGCCATCGACGCCTGGCGGCACTACCTCGGAGGCCGGCCCGCCACCCCGTACGCGGCCCCGGCCCGCGCCGCCGACCTCACCGGCCTGCCACCGGCCTACATCGCCACCGCCGAGTACTGCCCCAACCGCGACGAGGACCTCGGCTACGCGCTGCGCCTGCTCCAGGCGGGCGTCTCCGTCGAGGTGCACCAGTGGCCGGGCACCTTCCACGGCTCGCACGCGATCGTGTCCGCCGACATCTCCCAGCGCCAGCACGCCGAACTCGGCGCCGTCCTGCGCCGTGCCCTGGCCGACTGACCCGGATGCAGTCGACCGCCCCGCGGCGCCCGGCAACGTCCGGCGGGTGCCGTGGGCTCCCGTGGACAGCGAAGGCAGGGAGGTCAGAGCCTCCCCGCCACTGTCAAGGTACCGCGCACGGGGGGCCTTGCGGCAAGGCCCCCCTCGGGGCGCACAATCGTCGACCGAGGCCGGAACCTGGCGATTCGTACGGTTCGCACCGTACGCGGGCCATTGTCCGAACGTCCGGCCTCGTTCGACACTCACTGGGGGATTGTTCCGATGATCGACGTGATCGTGGTCGGCGGCGGGCCGACCGGCCTCATGCTGGCGATCGAACTGCGGCTGCAAGGCGTCCGGGTGGTCGTCCTGGAGCGGCTGACCGAGCCGACCCCGGAGTCCCGGGGCCAGGGCCTGCACGTGCGCAGCGTGGAGATGATGGACCAGCGCGGGCTGCTGGACCGGTTCCTCGCGGAGGGCCGCAAGTTCCGGGTCGGCGGCTTCTTCGGCCACATCCACAAGCCGTGGCCGGAGACCATGGACACCGCCCACGATTACGGCCTGTCCGTCGAGCAGCCGGTCACCGAGCGGCTGCTCGGCGCGTACGCCGCCGAGCTCGGCGCGGAGGTCCGGCGCGGCCAGGAGGTGGCCGGGCTCGACCAGGACGAGGACGGGGTCACGGTCGAACTGGCGGACGGCACCCGGCTGCGCTCGCGCTACCTGGTCGGCTGCGACGGCGGCCGCAGCACGGTGCGCCGCCGGCTCGGTGTCGCCTTCCCCGGTGAGCCGTCCCGGGTGGACACCCTGCTCGCCGAGCTGTCGCTGGCGGAGGATCCGGCGACCGTCGAGGAGGTGGTCGCCCGGGTCCGCCGAACCGAGCTGCGCTTCGGCGCCGTCCCTCGCGGCGAGGGGCTCTACCGGGTGATCGTGCCCGCCCCGGACGTCGCCGAGGACCGCGCCGACGGCCCCACCCTGGAGGAGTTCCGGCAGCAGCTGCGCGCCATCGCCGGCACCGACCTCGGTGCGCACTCGCCCCGCTGGCTCTCCCGCTTCGGCGACGCGACCCGGCAGGCCGAGCGCTACCGGGTCGGCCGGGCCTTCCTGGCCGGCGACGCGGCGCACATCCACCCGCCCACCGGCGGGCAGGGCCTCAACCTCGGCATCCAGGACGCCTACAACCTCGGCTGGAAGCTCGCCGCAGCCGTCCACGGCCGGGCCCCCGAGGGCCTCCTGGACAGCTACCACGCCGAGCGCCACCCGGTGGGCGCGCGGGTGCTGGCCAACACCCGGGCCCAGATGACGCTGCTGGGCTCCGAGCCCGGTGCGGTCGCGCTGCGGGAGCTGCTCTCCACGCTGATGGACTTCGAGGAGGTGAACCGCTACATGACCGAGCTGGTCTTCGGCGTCGGTGTCCGCTACGACTTCGGCGAGGGTCCCGAGCTGCTCGGACGGCGGCTGCGGGACCTCCGGTTGAAGAGCGGTCGCCTGTACGAGCGGATGCACGGCGGACGGGCCCTGCTGCTCGACACCACCGGGGGCGTCCTCTCGGCGGCCGGCTGGGCCGACCGCGTCGACCACGTCACCGACCCCGCCGAGGACTTCGACGCCCCCGCCGTCCTGCTCCGCCCGGACGGATACGTGGCCTGGCTCGGCCAGGACCAGCCGACTCTGGACGCGGCGCTCACCCGCTGGTTCGGCCCCGCCACCGCCTGACCGGCCCCCGGTCGCCGCGCTGGTCTTCCGTCCCGGTCACCCCCGGACGGTGACGCGCCCCGCCCGCCCGGGATGCCGGGCGGGCGGGGCAGGCTGCGGACACACCGGGGTGGCTACCTCGGGGCGAGCCTGATCATCGAGAAGATCGCGCCCTGCGGGTCGGAGACCACCGTCATCCGGCCGGCCACCATGTCGAAGGGCGGGACGAGGACGGTGCCGGCGCGCTTGACCACGGCGTCGGCGCAGGAGTCCACGTCGTCGACCGCGAAGTAGGTCAGCCAGTGCGCGGGGGTGCCGGGCGGGTCGTTGGCGAGCAGCGAGACCCCGCCGACGGAGCGGCCGCCGACCTTCTGCTCCCAGTACTGGTCGTTGCCCTCCGCCGGCTCGATCTCGATGCCGAAGGCCTCGCCGTAGAAGGCGGTGGCGCCGGGCACGTCGCTGGTGTGCAGCTCGTTCCAGGTCAGCGCGCCGGGCTCGTTGACCACCTTGGCGCCGGGGAACTCGCCCGGCTGCCAGACGCCGAACACCGCGCCCTGCGGGTCGGCGGCGATCAGCATCCGGCCCAGCGGGCCGACGTCCATCACCGGGGCCACCAGGGTGCCGCCGGCCCCGACGATGGCGTCCTGGGTGGCCTGGGCGTCGGTGGTGGCCAGGTAGCTGGTCCACACGGTGGGCGGCTCCGGCATGCCCTCGGGGGCCATCGCCGGGCCGATGCCGGCCGCCGCCTTGCCGTTGAGCTCGCAGACGGCGTAGCCGCCGAACTCGGCCGGGCCGGGCTGCCCCTGCCAGCCGAAGAGGTCGCGGTAGAAGTCCAGCGCGGCCTGCTGGTCCTTCGCCATCAGATCGACCCAGCACGGGGTGCCGGTCACGTACGGGGTGGTGACTTCGGGCATGCTCGCTCTTTCCTCTTCCTCGTGAGGTCCCCCGCCAGTCACCCTCGCGTCCCGTCCGGGGATCCGCCACCCGACACTCCACCCGTCCCCCGCACGCTTCTCACCCGCCTCTCACCCGTTCGGGCCAATGGAGTCCCACGAACAAGCGCGGCGGGCCCCCGACCACGGGGTTTGACCGGGACCGCTCAGTGTTGTGACGCTAGGTCAACACAGCGTGCACCGTTGACCCCTGGGGGGACCGTGGCCGAACCGCTCCGACTCCGTGTCACCGACGCCGACCGAGGCGCCACCACCTCCCTGCTCGCCTGGCTGCGGGCGGAGGAGGAGTTGCGCGGCCGGGTCGAGCTGGAGGCCGCGCCGCCGCAGCCCGGCTCGCTGGGCACCCTCGCCGACGTGCTCACCGTCGCCGTCGGCGCCGGTGGGGCGGTGTCCGGCCTGACCAGCGCGCTGATCGCGTGGATCCGGCGCCGGGCCGGCGAGACGGTGGTCCAGGTGACCCGCGCGGACGGCAGCTCGGTCGAACTGCGGGCGACGGCGGTGCACGGCCTCGACGCGGACGGCGTCGCCGCCCTCGTCCGCGAGGTGGGCGCGTCGCTGGCCGAGCGCCCCGGGCCGGCCGCCCTGCCCCCGGACGGCGACAAGCCTCCCGCCGTCGAACGACGAGGCGACGAGTGACCCACCGATGAGTGACCCAGCGGTGAGCGGCACCGGGCTGCCCCTGGGCCTCCCCGGCGCCCGGGCCCTGGTCATCGGCACCGGCACCCACCTCCCCGGCTCCGTCCTTCCCGACGTCCCGGCCGCGGCCGCCACCGTGCGCGCCGTCGCCCGGGCGCTGGTCGACCACTGCGGCCTCGCCCCCGAGCACGTCCGGACCGTGCTCGACCCGGAGGACCCGGTCGTACTCGGCGAGGCGCTCACCGCCGCAGCGGAATCGGCGGACTCCGTGCTGCTCGTGTACTACGTCGGCCACGGCCTGGTCGACGACGACAACGAGCTGTACCTGGCGACCCGCGTCACCGACCACCTCACCCGCGGCCTCGCCTACAAGGGGCTGCGGTACGCCACCCTGCGCCGGACGCTGGCCGGCTCCCGGGCCCGCTCGGTCGTGCTGGTCCTGGACTGCTGCTTCTCCGGCCGGGCCGCGCCCGTCGGCCGGGCGGGCCGCGCCTTCGAGGCCACCCACCCCGGCGGCGGCTTCGTCCTGGCCTCGGCCGCCCCGGAGGAGCTCGCCCTCGCCCCGCCCGGCGCGGCGTACACCGCGTTCAGCGGCGAGCTGCTGCGCCTGCTGCGCGAGGGCGACCCGACCGGCCCGCCGCAGCTGACCCTGGACGACGTCCACCGGGCGCTGTCCCGCACGCTCCGCGACCGGGGCTTCCCGGCGCCGCGCCGCCAGGCCGAGGGGCGGGCCGGCGAACTCGTCCTGGCCCCCAATCCGGCCTACGAACCGCCGGCCGGTCCCGGCTCGCCCGATCCCCTCCCCGGCGCCTGCCCGTACCGGGGCCTGGCCGCGTACGGCGCGGAGGACGCCCCGTACTTCTTCGGCCGCGAGGAGCTGACCGCGAAGCTGGTCTCCCGCGTGGCCGCGCGGCTCGTCGGGGGTGGACCGCTCGTGGTGGTCGGCCCGTCCGGCGCCGGGAAGTCCTCGCTGCTGCGGGCCGGGCTGCTGCCCGCGCTCGACCTCGGGCTGCCCGGGGAGCTCCAGGCCTGGCGCTGGCCGCGCCTGGTGCTGACCCCGGGCGAGCACCCGGTGACACGGCTCGCCCACGCCCTGGCCGGGCTGACCGAACCGGGCGGGCCCCGGCACGCCGATCCCGAGACGATCCGGGCCGAGCTGATGGCCGCGCCAAAAACGGTCCTCGCCCGGCTGCCCGCCGACGGGACCCGGCCCGTCCTGCTGGTGGACCAGTTCGAGGAGCTGTTCACCGCCTGCACCGACGAGCGGGAACGGGAGGTCTTCGTCGCCGCCCTGGCCGCCGCCTGCGCCCGGGGCGCGGAGCCCGAAGCGCTCCCCCGGGCGGTGGTGCTGCTGGGGCTGCGCGCCGACTTCTACGGCCACTGCGCGGCCCACCCGGCGCTGGCGGAGGCACTGCAGGACGGCCAGGTCCTGGTCGGCCCGATGCGGACCGGCGAACTGCGCGACGCCGTCGAGAAGCCCGCGCTGCTCGCCGGACTGAGCCTGGAGCCCGGCCTGGTCGACCTGCTGCTGCGCGACCTGCGCACCGGCGGCGACCGCCCGCGCGGGCCCGGGGCCGCGCTGCCCCTGCTCTCCTACGCTCTGCTGGCCACCTGGCAGAAGCGCGCGGGCCGGGTGCTGACCATGGCGGGCTACCAGGCCTCGGGCGGCATCTGGGGCGCGGTCGCCCAGACCGCGCAGGCCACCCACGACGCGCTGGACGCCGACGGGCGGCGGGCCGCCCGGCAGCTCCTGCTGCGCATGGTGCACGTGGTCGACGGCGCCGAGGACACCCGCCGCCGGGTCCCGCTCGCCGAGCTCGGCCTCGACACGGACCCGGCCGCCCAGGCCGCGCTCCAGGCGCTCGTCGGCGCCCGGCTGGTCGTCGCCGACGACGGCCACGCCGAACTCGCCCACGAGGCGGTGCTGCGCGCCTGGCAGCAGCTACGGGACTGGATCGAGCACGACCGGGCCGGTCTGCTGCTGCGCCAGCGGCTGCACGACGCGGCGGACGCCTGGGAGCGGGACGGGCGCGACGAAGGGGCCCTGTACCGGGGCGTCCGGCTGGCCGCCGCCGTCCAGTGGATCGAGGAGTCGGCGCAGCGGCACGGCACCACCCCGGTGGCGCGCGAGTTCGTCGCCGCCGGCCAGGCCCGGCAGGCCGCCGAACGCCGCGCCGAACGCCGCCGCACCACCCGGCTGCGCGCCCTGGCCGGAGTCCTGGCCGTGCTGCTGCTGGTGGCGGTCGCCGGGGTGGGCGCGGCGGCCTGGCAGAACCGGGTCGCCAACGAGCAGCGGGACCTCCTCGCCTCCAAGGTGGGTGCCCAGGCCGCCGGGAAGATCCGGACCACCGATCCGACCATGGCGCTCCAACTCGCCCTGTCCGCACGGCACATCGCGGACACCCCGGAAGCGCGCGGCAGCCTGTTGGACTCGGCGCTGGCGCCGTACTACACCCCGGTCGCGGAGCACACCGGCGCCGCCCGGAACCTCGCCCACAGTGCCGAACGGCACCTGCTGGCCGGCGCCGGCAGCGACCGGAGCGTCCGGCTCTGGGACCTCTCGGACCCCCGGGAGACGAAAGCCCTCTCGACCATCCGGACCGGCAGCGACCGTCCGGGCCTCGCGCTCAGCCCGGACGGCCGACTGCTCGCGGCCCAGGACACGGACACGTCAGTACGCCTGTGGAACGTGACGGACCCCACCCGCCCGGAGGCCCTCGCGCTCCTGCCCGACACCTCCGGCGCGCTCGCCCTCAGCCCGGACGGGCACCGGCTGGCCGTCCTCGGCAAGGCCGGCTCCTCACTCTGGGACCTCACCGACCCCCGTCGTCCCCTCCGGGCCGGCGACCTGCCCACCGCCACCGCCACCCAGCAGTCCGGCGCGTTCAGCTCGGACGGGCGGCTGCTCGCCCTCCTGCACGCCGAGTCCGAGGACTCGACCACGGTCCAACTGTGGAACGTCGCCGACCCGTCCAAACCCGTACTCACCGGCAGCATCGCCGACAGCCACGGGCTCGGCCTGGCGTTCAGCCCCCGGGCACCGCTGCTGGCCCTCGGCGCGAACGGCCGCGGCGTTCGCCTGTGGGACACCACCGACCCGGCCAAACCCGCCCCCGTCAACCAGGCCTCCTACGACACCTCGGCCCCGGTGGCGATCGACTCCATCCAGACCGTGGCCGCCCTGGCCTTCTCCCCGGACGGCCGGACCCTGGCGTTCGGGGCCTCCCGTTCGGACGAGTACTTCACCGGCCACGCCGAGACCGTGGACGTCCGCGACCCGCACTCCCCGGTCCGCGTCGTCGACTACCCCACCTCGGAAGCCGTCTACGCGGTCGCGCTCGACGACAGTGGTGCGTCGCTGCTGAGCGCCGGCACGACACTCCGGCGCTGGCACCCGGCACCGGCCACCGTGCTGTCGGACACGGGCGCCTACGGGAACTTCACCCGGGACAGCCGCACCCTCGCCTGGGCCTTCGACCCACCGGCCGGCCGTAGGGCCGACGGCGCCCGGGAGTACCGCCTGTGGCGGACCGACGGCCCTTACGACGCCCGGCCGGCCGGGACGTTGACGGGCCTGAACGGGGGAACGGTCCGCGCCGTCGACGACCACACCCTCCTCACGTACAGCGACACCGAGATCCCCCGGCTCTGGGACGTCTCCGATCCGGACCACCCTCGTCGGGGCGGCACCCTCAACGCGCTCTCCGAGCCCCTGGACCACACCGGTGAGTACCTCGACTTCATGACGGACCTGGACACCCGGAACGGACTGGTCGTGGCCAACGGCCGCGACGGCCGGATCCACGTGTGGGACGCCTCCGACGCGAGCGCCCCGAAGGAGCTCTCCAGCATCCCGTCCCCCCAGCCTCCCGGCGGGCTCCACCTCGTCAACCGGAAGCTGGTCTCCCTGGACCGGAGGGACAGCCACCGGATCAGCGTCTGGGACCTCGGCGACCCCCAGCACCCCGACCACGGGGCACTCCCCGAAGGTCCCGTCACCGACTTCGCCCTCAGCCACGACGGGCGCACCCTCGCGGTGTCGAACGACAGCACCGTCGACCTGTGGGACGTCACCGACATCCACCACCCGCAGCCGGCCGGCTCCCTCGTCGCCCAGAAGCAGTTCAATCTCCAGTTCAGCCCGGACAACCGGCTGCTCATCAGCAGAGCCCTGGCCGAGCGCTCGACCCTCGAGAACGGCGGGCAGATCCACCTCTGGCAGGTCAGCGACCCGCACGCCCCGACCGAGATCGCCGTGCTGAGTCCCAAGCACTACGTCCCCGCCCTCGGGTTCAGCCCCGACGGGAGGAGCCTGGTGATCGCCGAAGCCTCAGAAGGCGACGACCGGGGGCGGGTCACCCTCCTCGACCCCGACATCGACCGCCTCGCCCGCCACCTCTGCGACCTCGCGGGCGCCACCATCACCCCGGACCAGTGGAAGCAGTACTTCCCCGGCACCCCCTACGACCGCCCCTGCGGCTAGGTCGTGTCTTGTGGATCAGGCCAGGCCCGCGACGCCAGGGCACGCACCTCGCCTCCCACGGGCCGGGGCCGGTGGGAGAGCGGCGGTGCGGAGTGAACCAGGGCGTGGGCTACGGGGCGAAGGTCAGCTTCGGCCTCGGCTTGAGGCTCTGGAGGCACAGCAGGTACTTGTCGCTGCCCCGCTTGTAGGTGAAGTAGCTGTCGGCGTCGGGGTACTTCCGGCACTCCGTCTCACCGTCGGTGGAGTTGTCCGCCCGACCGACGACGCGGGCGTCGGCCTGCGGGTCGGAGCAGGGGACCACCTTGAGGTCCGGGTTGTCGTCGTTCAGGCCGGACATGGCGAGCACGCTGCTGTTGTGGACGCAGTCGCCGGCCTTGGCGAACTCGGGGTCGTCCTTCAACAGCACGAAGAGCAGCGCGATCAGGACGGCGGGGATGAGCACGCCGACGATCGCGGGCCGCAGGTAGACCGGCTTGCCCGGGTCCATCGGCGTGCCGGGGGCACCGGGCAGCGGCTCCGCGAGCTTGTTGATCTTCGAGCGCTGCGGAATGTTGAACAGCATGACGATCGGGTTGATGATCATCGACGGGATACCCCACCAGCCCTGCCAGAGGCTGTCCGAGGTCATCTCCCGGTGCGTGGCGATGCCGCAGTCGCGGCAGTACGGGCCCCGGCGCTTGAGGTAGCGCAGGACGACGATGAAGCCCTGGTGCCCGCGGATCGTGGCGTCCACGGCCGGGACGGAGCCGCAGACGGTGCAGGTGAGCTGCCCTTCGCCGTAACCCGCGCTCTCGGCGGGCACGGCGCTCTCGGCGGGCGCAGCAGGCGCAACGGGCGCAGCGGCGTCGGGCAGCTCGGCAGACTGAGCGGAAATGGTGGATCCCCCGTGGTGATCAAGAAAGTGGGCTGGCGAAACCTACCGCCCCTCGAACACCAGGAACGGGCCATGGAGGCGCCAACGGACGGAAGGTCACCGAACCGTGATCCCAAATCGGTCATTCGCCGTCGAAATCCGGCGGCAGCGCCCGCCCCACTCCCCCGGGCTCAGTGGAACCAGGTGCGGATCGCGGCCGCGGTCTCCCGGACGTCGGCGTTCCCGGCGCGGATCCGGGCGGCCAGCTCGACGGCCTGCTTGGAGTCGGCCGTCACGATGACGCCGGAGGCGCT
Organism: Kitasatospora sp. NPDC028055; assembly: GCF_040637885.1. Lineage (NCBI taxonomy): Bacteria > Bacillati > Actinomycetota > Actinomycetes > Kitasatosporales > Streptomycetaceae > Kitasatospora > Kitasatospora sp. NPDC028055. Next base: position 42,584 of record NZ_JBEZXE010000008.1, read on the forward strand.
CAGGTAGGAGGCGGCGACCACGGCGGCGAAGTGCTCGTTGGCGGACTCCAGGGCCGGGACCCGGATCAGCTGGTGCATCAGGGCGGCCGCCCGCTGGTGCACGGCGCCGTAGACCGGCACCTCCATCACCTCGTCGGCGTGCCGGGCCACGGCCGCGGCCAGGGTGCCGTAGTCGGTGACGTCCGGGTCGCTCGGCAGGAACTGGTGCGCGATGTCGAGCAGCCAGACCCGGTCGATCCGCAGGATCACGCGGCGTCCGCCGTGGCGTCGCGGGTGCTGCGCGGGTACGGCCCGAACTCCTCCTCGAACGCGGGCCCCCAGGCCTGCGCGAAGTGGGCGGCGGCGGTCAGGAAGCGCTCGCGCCGCTCGTCCGCCTCCTCCGCCAGCACCTTGCGCGCGTAGTCGGGCAGGCTCATCCCGGCGGCCTCCGCGCGCTGCTCCAGGGCCTCGTGCACGGCGTCGTCCAGTCGGACGTTCAGCTGCTTCATGGCGGTGAGCGTAGCCGCAGCTACGGCTCGCTACAAGGCGGCCTCGGGACCCCACCCGCCGCCCCGAAGCGAAGCCGCAGCCCCGCCGTCCGGGCCGTACTCCGGCCCGCCGGCCACCGCCGGGCCGTACTCGACCGTGACCACCAGGGCCGGCCAGTGCGCCGCCCACCGGGCCAGCCGCTCCGCGTCGAGGGTGTCCGGCGGGAGCAACGCGGCGTCCGGGTGGAAGGTCACGCAGGTGCCGGTGGTGCCGTCGGGCTCGATCGGGTCGAGGCCGGTGACCGGGAGGCCGTGCTCGTAGCGCTGCGTCCAGGCGCCGTTGAGCCGGCGGTTGGTGTGCAGCAGCCGGGTGCTGAGCGCCGCGACCACGGACATGCCCCGGCGCGGGTGCCCGTCCGGGAGCAGCTCCGCCCCGGGGTCGTCGAAGAAGCGCAGGTCCTTGGTCGCCATGACCGGCTTCTTGACCACCTCGCCGTGCTCGTCGACCCGGGTGTCGGTGCCCCGCCCGTCGTCGCGGACGGAGACCGCGCCGTCGGCGTGCAGGGTGACCACGCACCGGCCGCCGCCGCGCGCGGCCGCCTCGTCGCCCGGGTAGGCGAGCACCTCCAGCACGAGGTGCGCCACCCCGCCCGGCGCCAGGCCGGCCGCACCCGCGCGGATCCCGGCGAGGTGGTCGGCGTCCACGGCGGCCGCCCAGTCGTGGGTGGTGTTGGTCCAGGTGTCCCTCGCGGTCGCGTCCATCCGAGGAGTATGCCCCAGCGCTCAGCGGCCGCCCACCACGGCCTCCCACCGCGGGCCGGCCGCCAACTCGCCTCGCCGGTACGGAACTTGCCGAACAGCCGGGCGGGCGCGGCGCTCAACCGGTGACGAGCCGTCGGCCGCTGATCTCGGCCGGGCGGATCCGGACCCAGCGGGGCCGGTCGCCGCCGGCCCAGGGGGCCGCCCCCGGCAGGCCGTCCAGGCGGTGCAGCTCCGCCGGGTCGTCGACGTACTCTGCCGTGCCGAGGGCGAGCACGCTCCAGCCGCGCCCCAGGTACTCGTCGATGCGGTCGACCTGGAAGGACACCTGTGCCCCCGGGTCCGGGGCGGTGGCGGTGCGTTCGCCGGTGCGGTAGGCGAAGGAGGCCTGGTCGACCACGTAGTTGACGGGGTAGACGGCCGGGCCCGGGCGCACCGGCAGGGCGATCCGGCCGATCCCGTGGGTGCCGACCAGCTCCCAGCACTCGGCGTCGGTGAGGTCGAGCAGGCGGGGCCGCGGGCCGGGCCCTTCGTGGCCGGGCGGGGCGTCCGCGCGGCCGGCCACGAGTTCCTCCCGGCTGGTGCCGAGGACGGCGGCGATCCGGACGAAGCCGCCGGGGTCGAAGGTGGGGCCGGCTTCGAGCAGGTGGCGCAGGTACTGCGGGGCCATCGCGGCCCGCTGGGCCAGGGCGTCCTCGGTGAGGCCGAGTTGCCCGAGGCGCTCGGCGATCCGGCGGGCCACTGCGGTGGGGTCGGGATCGGGGGTGTCGTTCACGGTGGTGGCTCCTCGGCTCGCCAAGGGGAGTGCCCGGACCGGTGTCCGGGCGGTGACCAGGCCGGATCCATCCAAGCGTCCGGCCCAGCCCGAGTCGAGGAACGGCAGGGCCCCGTGCGTGTCGGGGTGCCCCGCCGGCGGGCGTCGGGGGCCCGACCTTGATCGCCCACCCGCCGCCTGCGACCGTCCCCCTGACGCTGGCTCAAGTCCGTTTCGCACAACGGGGAACAACGGGAACAACGGGCGAGCACGCGGACGCCTTCCGCGCCTGAGCCACCCGCGCCGGCCGACCGGGCGCCGCCGCAGGTGCCGCGGCCACCGCAGAGACCACCGCAGATGCCGCCGCAGATACTTCCGCGGATCGTCAACTCACCGTCAAGATCCCTGCACGGCCCTTACCGTGCCGCCCGGTCGGGCGCATACTGTGCTGCGCGCGGCGAGCGCCCGGCGACAGGGCCACACCGGACCCGGCCCGGCCGCACCGCGACGGGGAGCAGGTGGAACTGGCGTGGCAGCACTCGTGATCGTCGCCGTGGTCGTCCTCTTCTTGCTGACGACCGGTGTGCGGGTCGTCCAGCAGTACGAGCGCGGTGTGGTGTTCCGGCTCGGCCGGGTGCGCGGGACGGTCCGCGAGCCGGGCCTGACGCTGCTGGTCCCGGTGCTCGACAAGATGCGCAAGGTGAACGTCCAGGTGATCACCATGCCGGTGCCCACCCAGGAGGGCATCACCAAGGACAACGTGTCGGTGAGCGTGGACGCGGTGCTGTACTTCCGCGTGATCGAGCCGATCAGAGCCACCGTGGACGTGCAGAACTACAACTTCGCCATGCTGCAGGTCGCCCAGACCTCGCTGCGCTCGATCATCGGCAAGAGCGAGCTGGACGACCTGCTGTCCGGCCGGGAGCACCTGCACCACGACCTGGAGGTCATGCTGGAGAGCCCGGCCTCGGGCTGGGGCGTGCACATCGACCGGGTGGAGATCAAGGACGTCAGCCTGCCCGACTCGATGAAGCGCTCGATGGCCCGCCAGGCCGAGGCGGACCGGGAGCGCCGGGCCCGTATCATCACCGCGGACGGCGAGTTCCAGGCCGCCGCCAAGCTCGCCGAGGCGGCGGCCAGGATGTCCGAGACGCCGGCGGCCCTCCAACTGCGCATGCTGCAGACGGTGGTCGAGGTGGCGGCGGAGAAGAACTCGACGCTGGTGCTGCCGTTCCCGGTGGAGATGCTGCGGTTCTTCGAGGCCTCCGCGAACGGGCTCACCGGCGGAGCCCCGACGGCCCCCGCACCGGCCGTCCCGCCGCAGGCGCGCGAGGCCGAGCCCGCCGCCCCGGCCGACGGCAGCTGACGTCCGGCCGGCCCGGAAAGTTCCCGGGCCGGCCATAGCTCGGCTCTATGAGGTCATAGATCGACACCGCCTACACCTCCGCGCGACCAGCGGGTTGGCTGCAAGGGTCCAGACCATTAGGCCTGGGCCGCCCGCTCCGTCCGCCCGGAGGTTTCACCCGCATGACCCGCTCGATCCGAGTCGCCATCGTCGGAGCCGGCCCCGCCGGGATCTACGCCGCCGACGCCCTGCTCAAGTCCGACGCCGCGAAGGCGCCCGGCGTCTCGATCGACCTGTTCGAGCGGATGCCGGCCCCGTTCGGCCTGATCCGCTACGGCGTGGCCCCCGACCACCCGCGGATCAAGGGCATCGTCACCGCCCTGCACCAGGTCCTCGACAAGCCCCAGGTCCGCCTGTTCGGCAACGTCGACTACCCGACCGACCTCACCCTGGACGACCTGCACCGCCACTACGACGCCGTGGTCTTCTCCACCGGGGCGATGGCCGACCGCTCGCTCGACCTGCCGGGCATCGACCTGGACGGCTCCTACGGCGCCGCGGACTTCGTCTCCTGGTACGACGGCCACCCGGACGTGCCGCGCACCTGGCCGCTGGAGGCCGAGAAGGTCGCCGTCCTCGGCGTCGGCAACGTCGCCCTGGACGTCGCCCGGATCCTCGCCAAGACCGCGGACGAGCTGCTGCCCACCGAGATCCCCCCGAACGTGTACGAGGGCCTCAAGGGCAACCGCGCCGTCGAGGTCCACGTCTTCGGCCGCCGCGGCCCGGCCCAGGCCAAGTTCAGCCCGATGGAGCTGCGCGAGCTGGACCACTCGCCCACCATCGAGGTCATCGTCAACCCCGAGGACATCGAGTACGACGAGGGCTCGATCGCCGAGCGCCGCGCCGTCAAGCACGTCGACCTGGTCGCCGCCACCGTCGAGAACTGGGCGATCCGCGACGTCGGCGACCGCCCCCACCGGGTCTACCTGCACTTCTTCGAGTCCCCGGTCGAGGTCCTCGGCGAGGACGGCAAGGTCGTCGGCCTGCGGACCGAGCGCACCGAGCTCGACGGCACCGGCAACGTGCGCGGCACCGGCCGGCACACCGACTGGGACGTCCAGTCGGTCTACCGCGCCGTCGGCTACTACTCCGACGAGCTGCCCAAGCTGCCCTTCGACCCGGTCTCCGGCACCGTCCCGCACCAGGCCGGCCGCGTGCTGGACGGCGACGGCTCGCACGTCACCGCCGTCTACGTCACCGGCTGGATCAAGCGCGGCCCGGTCGGCCTGATCGGCCACACCAAGGGCGACGCCAACGAGACCGTCGCCTGCCTGCTGGAGGACCACGCCACCGGCCGGCTGCCCGGCGCCACCGAGCCCGACCCGGCGGCGATCGAGGAGCACCTGCGCGCCCGCGGGGTCCGCTACACCACCTGGGACGGCTGGAAGCAGCTCGACGCCCACGAGCGGGAGCTCGGGCAGGCCGAGGACCGCGAGCGCGTCAAGGTCGTCGAGCGCGAGGACATGCTGCGCCACAGCGGGGCCTGAGACCCGCGCCCCGGTGGCTCCGGACGCCCGGAGGGCCTGCCCGGAGTCACTGGCGGACGATCGGCAGCAGCACCTCGTCGACGATCTCCGCCGGGTCCAGCTCCACGGCGCCCCCGCCGCACAGCTTGATCCGGTACAGCATCAGGGCCGGCACCACGTCGGTGACCAGCGGGGTGACCGCCCCGGGGCGGACCTCGCCCCGGGCGGTGCCGCGGTCGAGCACCTCGGCGATCAGCGCGGTGGTCGGGTCGAGCACCCGCTCCTGCACCAGCTCCAGGAAGACCCGGGCGCGCTGGTGGTCGATCTCGCTCATGATGGCGCGGACGGCGGCGCCCAGCTCGCTGAACATCGCGGCGCGCAGCCCGGCCACCACCTCCAGGAGGTCCCCGCGCAGGCTCCCGGTGTCCGGCGCCGGCCGGGCCGGCGGCAAGGCGGCCCGCAGCGCGTCCATCACCAGTTCCTCCTTGGAGGACCACCGGCGGTAGAGGGCGGCCTTGCCGGTCTGCGCGGCGGCGGCCACGCCCTCCATGGTCAACCGGGCGTAGCCGTCGGTGGTGAGCTGCTGGAGGGCCGCCCCGTAGATGGCGCTCTCCAGCGCCTCGCCGCGCCGACGGACCGCGGCGGCCGGCGCGACCGTGCGCGCGCTGCCGGCGCCGGCCCCGGTCGCCCCGGCCCCGGTCGCCCCGGCTCCAGTTCCGGCTCCGGCTCCGGCTCCGGGGGTGCCGCCCTCGGCGGTTCGGACTTCAGCGGACATCGCTGCACACCTTCCGGGGACCCCCTGTTCACCATGTCTACGGCCAATGTTAGTGAACGAATCCGTTCCCTCCCAGGACCGCTGCGCGGCCGGGCCGGGCCCGCCCGGAAGGCAGCGGCCCCGGCACCGGTCGCCCCGGCCTGACGCCTCTGTTCGGAGCCCTCCTCGGCGTTCGGGGCCGCGGGTACCCGTCCGGGGGACGGAAGGTGAACAATCGCCGATTCCCCGGTGCCGCGCCCGGCCGGTGGGCGATAACGGAGGAGCTCCTGGCCGACCCCACCCGAGGAACCGCCCCATGCCCATCGCCAACTACGGCGTGCTCGCCGCCACCGCCGTCGACCGGCGCCGCGAGGGTGCCACCGGCACCCCGCACTACCAGATCCACCTGCGCGACGCCGCCGGCACCGACTACCGCGCGGCCGTCAACGTGCTCTCCCAGCAAGCCCCTTCGAACCTGCTCTACCTCGCCGACGAGGACTTCCGGCACCCGGTCACCGAGCTGCTCCCGGCCGCCGGCAGCGGCTGGACGGCGCTGGACTCCCGGCCGGGCACGGCGAGCCTGGACTTCGTCCGCGGCAAGCTCCTCGACCACTCGGCGATGCACGCGCTGCCGCCGGACCTCCCCGGCCCGCACAACGACCTCGCCGATCTACTCGACGACCACGTGCAGCGCGCGATCGCCGACCGGACCGCCGCCGTCTACGTGTTCGGCCAGCGCTTCGGGCCCGAACCCGGCGTCCCGGACAAGGTGTTCGGCTTCCTGCCCGGCAACGGCGTGCACGACGTCCACATGAACCAGGGAAACGGCCGGCAGTTCCGCCAGGACGACGGGGTGTACCAGGACGGCGCGCTGCTGATCCACCTGCCGGCCGAGAACCGCTGGACGGCGCTGTTCCTCGCCTTCCAGTCGCAGTCCTGGCACACCGACGACCGCACCGGCCACGGCCTGCCGGGCTCCGTGCCACGCCCCGCCCGGTCGGCGCAGGACTCCCCCAGCAGCAGCCAGGCGTAGCACGGCAGCCGGTGGCGGGGCTCCCGGGCCGGTGGCGGGGCTCCCGGGCCCGCCGCCACCGGATCAGTTCGCGATCGGCGGATTGGGCCGGGTCAGCCCGCGGTCGTAGGCGAAGATCACCGCCTGCACCCGGTCCCGGGCGCCGATCTTCGCCAGCACCCGGCTGACGTGCGTCTTGACGGTCGATTCGGCCAGCACCAGCCGCTGGGCGATCTCGCTGTTGGTCCAGCCCTGGGCGATGGCCACCAGGATCTCCCGCTCGCGCTCGGTCAGCGCCTCCAGCCGGGGGTCGTCCACGGGCGCGGCGCCGACCGGGCGGACCGGCAGGTGGTGGGCGTAGGCGTCGAGCAGCCGCCGGGTGATCGCCGGGGCCACCACGGCGTCGCCCTCGGCGACGGCGCGGATCCCGGCGAGCAGTTCCTCCGGCCGCGCGTCCTTGAGCAGGAAGCCGCTGGCCCCGGCGCGCAGCGCGGCGTGCGCGTACTCGTCCAGGTCGAAGGTGGTGAGGACCAGGATGCGCGAGCGCCCGCCGCCGGCGACGATCCGGCGGGTGGCCTCGATGCCGTCCATGCCGGGCATCCGGATGTCCATCAGGACGACGTCGGGCCGCAGGCCGGCGGTGAGCCGGACGGCCTCGGTGCCGTGCGCGGCCTCGCCGACCACCTCGGTGTCGGGCTGGCTCTCCAGCAGCATCCGGAAGCCGTAGCGCTGGAGTGGCTGGTCGTCCACGATGAGGACGGTGGTCACGGGTGGCCGCCTGTCGGGTCGGGGGTGAGGTCCAGTACGGCCTCCACGGTCCATCCTGCCCCAGGGCCGGGGCCCGCCGTGACGCTCCCGCCGTACAGCGCCGCGCGTTCGCGCATGCCGGCCAGGCCGTGCCCCTCGCCGTCCGGGCGCACCGGCGGGCGGGTGCCGCCGGGCGGGCCGGCGTCCTGGACGCGCACCCGCAGCCGGGTGGCGTCGACGGTCAGGGTGACGTGCGCCCGGGTGTCCGGTCCGGCGTGCTTGAGGGTGTTGGTGAGGGCCTCCTGGACGATCCGGTAGGCCATCAACTGGACGCCGCGGTCCAGCCGGTCCGGGTCGCCGGAGACGGTGTACACCACCTGCGGTCCGGCGGCGCGGATCCGGGCGCACAGGCCGTCCACGTCGGCGATGCCGGGCTGGGGGTTGAACTCGGCGGCCTGGTCGGCCTGGTCGCGCAGCACGCCGAGCATCCGGCGCAGCTCGCCGAGCGCCTGGCGGCTGGTCTCGCCGATCAGTTGCAGCGCCTCCCGGCCGCGCTCGGGGGAAGTCTGGGCGGCGTAGGCGCCGCCGTCGGCCAGGGTGACGATCACGGACAGGTTGTGGCCGATGATGTCGTGCATCTCGCGGGCCACCCGGGTGCGTTCGGTGGCGGTGGCCAGCCGGCTGCGCTGGTCGCGCTCGATCTCCAGCCGGGCCGCCCGCTCGCGCAGTCCGGCCAGCTGGGCGCGGCGGATCCGCACCGCGATGCCCAGGGCGACGCCCGCGGTGGCGGCGCTGACCAGGAAGAACAGGGCGTCCCCGACCGGCAGGCCGCCGCCCGAGACCTCGACCGCGGCCAGCGCCATCGCCCCGACCATCAGCAGGCAGGACCAGGCCAGGTTCCGCAGCCGGCCGTGCAGGGCCAGGCTGTAGAGCGCCACCAGCAGGGCCGCGTCGGCGCGCAGGCCCACGCCCAGCGACCACTGCAGGACGAACACCGCCATGATCACCGCGAAGGCCGCCGTGGGCCGCCGGCGGCGCCACAGCAGCGGCAGCACCAGGCCGGCCTGGAGGAGCAGCGTCCACGGCAGCGGCAGCCGGACCAGGTTGAGCCGGTGCTCGTGCGGCCCGGTGTCCCCGTGTCCGACGTCCCCGTGGCCGGGGAACAGGTCGGGCAGGCCGAACATCAGGAACACCACCGCGACCACGGCGGCGTCCAGCACCCATGGGTGGGCGCGGTCCGCCTCGCGCAGCCGCTGGCCGATCCGGGCCAGCCGGACGAACAGCGGGTGGCCGGACAGCGCGTCGGTGGCCGCGAACGGGCCGGCGGAGGCGGAGTGGTCCTCGCTCACCGGGGTTCTCCCTGCTGGTCGGGGGCGGACGGACGGAGACGGACGGAACGGTGCGGCGCCGGTGAAGGACCGGCGCCGCACCGCGAGTCTCCCAGGGCGTGAGCGCCCGGGTTCAGGCGTCGCTGCGCACCAGCCGGACGGCGGCACCGGCGAGCGCCAGCACCGTCCAGCCGAGGAAGACCAGCAGGCCGGCCGTCGGCGAGAGGGTGGTCGAGTCGTGGTGCAGGGCGAACATCGCCTCACCGGCGTGGCTGGGCAGGTACGGGCTGATGTGGCTCTGCCAGGACGTGGGGAGCAGCGAGGTCAGGCCGGGGATCAGCATCAGCGAGGCGACCAGCACGGCGATGCCGCCGGCCACCGAGCGCAGCAGGGCGCCGAGGGCGACCCCGATCACGCCGACCAGGCCCAGGTAGAGCCCGGCGCCGAACAGGCCGCGCACCACGCCGGGGTCGGAGAGGGTCATCGCCGCCCGGGTGCCGGACAGGATGCCGCTGTCGGCGGTGAAGGCGGCGAAGACGCCGACGGTGCCCAGCACCAGCGCGATCACGCCGTACACCGCCGCCTTGGACCACAGCACCGGCAGGCGGCGCGGCACGGCGGCCAGGGTGGAGCGGATCATGCCGGTCGAGTACTCGCCGGCCGCGACCAGCACGCCGAGGACGCCGAGCGCCAGCTGGGCGAAGTTGGTGCCGAACAGGGAGAGGCTGAGCGCACTGGAGTTGGCGAAGTCCCGGTCCATCGGGCGGCCGGAGGTGATCCGCGACTTGAACTGGAAGGCCGCGATCAGGCCGAAGGCGACCAGGAACAGCAGCGCCAGCCCGAGGGTGATCCAGGTGGAGCGCAGCGACCACAGCTTGGCCCACTCCGAGCGCAGCACGCGCGCGGCCGTCACCTTGTGGGCGGGGCGGGCGGGGCGCTGGCCGGAGGCCGTGGACGGCGTCTGGCTGGGGGCGATCGTGGTCATGCCGCGCTCCTCTGGGTGTCGACGGTGCTCTCGACGGTGGTGGTGCCGTGGTACTCGACGGCGTCCCGGGTCAGCTCCATGAACGCCTCCTCCAGGGAGACCGTCCGCGGGGTGAGTTCGAACACCGCGATGCCGTGCTCGGCGGCGGTGAGGCCGATCTCGCGGGCCGTCCGCCCGGTGACCAGCAGTTCCTCGGAGCCGGAGCGGCCGGTGACCTCGACGCCCGGTCCGGCGAGCGCCGAACGCAGCCGGGCCGGGTCGGCGCTGGCGACCTTGACGACGTCGCCGCCGGCCTGCTGGACCAGCTCCTGCACGGTGGTGTCGGCGAGCAGCCGGCCCCGTCCGACGATGATCAGGTGGTCGGCGACCAGCGAGACCTCGCTCATCAGGTGCGAGGAGACGAAGACGGTGCGGCCCTCGGCGGCGAGCGAGGTGAGCAGGTTGCGGATCCAGAGCACGCCCTCGGGGTCGAGCCCGTTGACCGGTTCGTCCAGCATCACCGTGGCCGGGTCGCCCAGCAGGGCAGCCGCGATGCCGAGCCGCTGGCCCATGCCGAGCGAGAACGCCCCGGCGCGCTTGCGGGCCACCGACTGGAGGCCGGTCAGCTCGATGACCTCCTCGACCCGGCGGCGCGGGATGCCGTGGGTGTGGGCCTGGGCCATCAGGTGGTTGAACGCCGAGCGGCCGGGGTGGATCGACTTGGCCTCCAGCAGCGCGCCCACCTCCTGCAGCGGAGCGGCGTGCTCGGCGTACCGGCGGCCGTTGACCCGGACCGACCCGCCGGTGGGCGCGTCCAGTCCGACGATCATCCGCATCGTGGTCGACTTCCCCGCCCCGTTGGGGCCGAGGAACCCGGTCACCGCGCCCGGCCGGACCGTGAAGTCCAGCCCGTCCACGGCGGTCTTCTCCCCGTACCGCTTCGTCAGCTGGTGCGCCTCGATCATCGCTAGCCCTTACGTTCAGGGGCCGGGCCCTCCCGGCCGCCCACGGTTCCACGCTAGGGCCCGGCGGGGCCCGAAGCGCGGCACTGCGGACTGATCATCGGACGCCGCGTAGTACCGCGGTACCACACCGTCGCCCTACCCACGGAAATGCGGTTCGGCCTGGGGGCGGGACGGAGCGTAGCCGTGCCGGGACCGGGACGGGACCGTGGCCCCATGCGCATGGGTCAGTCCCGGCGGTGCCATGGAGGGGCGGGCCGACCGGCCCGCGCAACCCCTCCCGGAGGACACCATGAGCGCCAGATCGGTCAACCCGGTGGCCGTCGCCGCCGGAGCCGCCGGAGTCGTCGTCCTCGCGGCCGTGGTCGCCTGCGCCGCCCGGTGCTGCAAGGCCCGGGCCGAGGACGAGGCGGCCGGCGCGGAGCAGCGCGGAAGCCGCGCTCACGCTCACGGTCACGGCAGGGGCCGCAGTCCCCGCAAGGGGCACGGTCACGGCAAGGGCCACGGTCACGCCCCGTGCCCGAACCCGCCGAACTGCAACTGACCCGCGTCCGGGTCGCGACGGCTCCCGTCAGCCCGCCGCCGGGTGGCGCGGCAGCACCGCGTGCACCCGGGTCCCCCGGCCGAGGCCCGCGGCGGGGTGGACGGTGCAGCAGCCGCCGATCTCCGCCGCCCGCTCGCTCATCGAGCGCAGCCCCACCCCCGGGTGGCCCGGGTCGCCGCGACCGGGGCCCTGCCCGTCGTCCTCGACGGTGAGTTCCAGCCGCCCCGGGTCGACCAGCACGGTCACCGTGGCGCTGGTCGCCCGGGCGTGCCGCAGCACGTTGTTGAGCGCCTCGGCGGTGATCCGGTAGACGGCGACCTCGACCGCGGCGGGCAGCTCGGGCAGCGGGTCGGGGGCGAGCAGGGCGGTGACGGTGAGCTCGTCGCCGCTGAAGGTGTCGGCGAGGCGCCGCAGCGCGCGGCTCAGCCCGTAGTCGCCGAGCGCGGTGGGCCCGAGCCGGTCGGTGATCCGGCGGACCTCACGGACGGCCGTGGCGAGGTCGTCGGCGACGTCCTCCAGGGCGGCCGCGAAGCGGGCCGGGTCGTCCACGGCGGCCGCGCCCTGGAGGCGCAGCCGCAGTCCGGCCAGCAGCGGGCCGAGCCCGTCGTGGATGTCGCGGCGCAGCTGACGGCGTTCCTCCTCCCGGGCGGCGACGATCTGCTCGCGGCTGGCCCGCAGGTCCGCCATCAGCTGGAGCGAGGCCACGGCGGGCGCGGCCTGGTCGGCGAGGGAGCGCAGGATGTCGCGGTCGCTGTCGTCGAGGGTGCGCTGGCCCGGGCGCGGGGCGACGGTGAGCCGGCCGATCTCGCTGCCGCGGTGGACCAGGGCGAAGCGTTCGCCCTCGCCGGGGTGCTCCCCCACGGCGGCGAGCCGGCGTTCGCCGCCGCGGGTGGAGACGGTCAGGTCCACGCCGGGCAGCCGCAGTTCGTCGCCGACGGTGGCGCACAGCACGGCGGGCACGTCCTGCGGGTCGACGGTCTGGCTGACCCGCCCGGCGAGGCTGCGCAGCACCTGGTACGGCTGGGCACGGGCACCGTAGTACCAGCGGTCGACGATGCCGGAGGCCCAGCGCACGCCCCTGGGCAGGCCGCCCGCGAGCAGGAAGACCAGGGCGACCACGCACAGGGCGCCGAAGCCCCGGCCGGGCAGCAGCATGGTGGACAGCAGTCCGGCCAGCAGCACGAAGACGACCGCCAGCCCGGCGGCGACCAGCAGTCCGACCAGGATCCGGCGGGCCGAGCGGTCCAGCCGCCAGGAGCCGTCCCGCACCACCACGGCGGCGAGGGTCAGCGTCCACAGCGCGGAGGCGGCCGCGTAGGCGGCGTAGGAGGCGGTGCTCTGGCCGTTGAAGTAGTAGCCGGCCTCGGCGCCGGCCCAGAGCAGGTAGACGGCGATCGCGAGCAGCACGTACTGCCGGCGGCGCCGGGGCACCCGCCGGGTGCGGGCCAGCGGGACGAGCACCACCAGGGCGGTCAGGGCGACCCATACGACCAGTTGGGTGATGTGCAGGGTGCCGTTGAACTGCCGCAGCCAGTCGGCGACGGTGCTGTCGGCGAGCGGGTTGGGGCGGCCGAACACGGTCGGCTGGTAGACGTAGTAGCTCGCCTGGGGCGCCATCCACAGGCCCACCGCGCCGATCGCGAGCCACCAGCGGCGGTCGGTCAGCCGGCCGTACGGGAGCCAGAGCGGCAGCGCCTGCCAGATCGTGCCGCTGACGGTGTAGCCGACGGACTTGAGCACGACCACGGCCCCGACGTAGCGCGGGTCGCTCACCTCCGTCCAGACCGGGGTCTCGGCGGCGAGCGGCAGGATCAGCGCGCCCCCGTACGCCAGCAGCACCCAGCCGAGCTCCAGACCGGGCCGGTGGGCGTGCAGCAGCACCCCGCCGGCGACGGCGGCGAGGCCGTAGCCGAGCACCGCCAGGTGCCGGGTCGGTTCGGCGATGCCCGGCGTGCCCAGGTGGCCCAGCACGTACCCGGCCCACAGGCCGCCCGCGGCGAGGCAGACCAGCGCGCACAGCCCCGCGGTCGTCAACTGCCGCTCCGCCCGGCCGGGGCGGGGCCGCCACCGGACGCTCCCCGCGCTCTCCGCGCTCTCCGCACCCATGACCGACCTCTCTTCGCCCACGACCGGCCGCATGGGAGCAGTCTCGTCCACCCGGTGTCCCGGGCGCATGGGGCAGCGGCCCCGCGAGTGACGGACTGCGGGCGACCGGCGTCCCAGCGTCACCGAGCCGTCCGGGCGTCGGTGCGGCCGCGTCGGCGGGCCCGTATCGGGGGTGGGGCGTCGGGGTGTGAGCGTCGGGGCCGTCGGCCTCGGTTCGGCCGACGGCCCCGACCCCCTGGAAACCGCCGACGGGCGGAGGCCTCAGTGCCGCCGGTGGGCGCCGGTCGGGGCGCCGCAGAGGGCGTCGTCGACCAGCGTGGTCTCCGCCTGCTCGATCCGGCGGACGTCGTCCGGGGTGTCGGCGCGGACGCCCGAGAGCGAGAGCGTGACGCTGCGCCGACCGTCGGAGGTGACGCCGGTCGCGGTGATCCAGCCCGCGTCGCCGCCCTCGTGGCCCCAGTACACCCCGCCGCAGGTCAGCGGGCGGGAGAAGAGCCCCAGCCCGTCCTCGGCGCCCGGCATGAGCGCCCGGAACTCCTCGCCGACCGGAACGGTCTGCTTCATCAGGGCGAGTTGGGCGGGCCGCAGCAGCCGGCCGCCCAGCAGGGCCCGGAAGAAGCGGTCGAGGTCGGCGGTGGTGGAGACCAGCCCGGCCTCCCCGTTGATGCCCACGCCGACCTGCTCGGTGACGTCGACGGCCGGCTCGCCGGGCTTGAAGCTCTGGTAGGTCCGGGCGTGCGGCCGGGGCAGCGTGGGGGACGTCCCGGGCCAGGAGGTGTGGGCGAGGCCGAGCGGGCGGACGATCCGGTCCCGCACCTCCTGGTGCCAGGCCTGTCCGGTGGCCCGCTCGATGATCATGCCGAGCAGGACGTAACCGGTGTTGCTGTAGCTCCAGTCGGCGCCGGGCCGGAAGTCCGGCGGGTGGCGCAGCGCCCGGTCGACGCTCTGTTCGGGCGTGGAGCTGTCGTAGCGGTGCCGGCGGAAGTCCTCCGCCGAGCTGTAGTCCGGGTAGTCGTCGTGCAGTCCGCTGGTGTGCTGGAGCAGTTGGCGGACGGTGATCGCGCCGCCGTCGTTCCCGTTCCCGGACACCACGCCGGGCAGCCACCGCTCGACCGTGTCGTCCAGCGAGAGCCGGTGCTCGCCGACGAGTTGGAGGACGACGGTGGCCACGAACGCCTTGGTGACGCTGGCGATCCGGAAGTGGCCGTACGTCGGCACCGGCTGTCCGGTCGTCAGGTCGGCGACGCCGCTGGTGGCGGTCACCGTCCGGCCGTCGGCGGTGACCAGCCGGGCCTGCACCCCCGTCACGCCGAGTGCGGTGAGCGCGGCCGCGTCGCGCCGGAGCAGGCCGCGGTCGTCGTACGGCCGGGCCGCCGCGGCGACGGCGGGCACGGTCGTGGCGAGGGTGCCGGCCAGCACGGCGGCCGACACCAGGGTCCGTCGTACGGAACGGCCGCGCCGCCGTACGGCATCAATCGGTGGTCTCTTCATGGGAGTTGACGCTAGGCCCGGCCGCCGCGCCCGGTCGGTACCCCGAGCCGGTCGGAAAACAGGGTAGTGGGCTGTAGTGCCGGGCCGGTTCGCCATGATCCAGACTTGGGCGGATGAACCTCCATCGGGCCGAAAGGCTTCGGGCGACCTGGCGCGCCCTGGGCTACCTGCTGGGCGGCCTGCTCGCCGCCGCGCTCGCCCTGCTCGTGCTGCCCGCCCTCCTCGTCCCGCCTGTGGCGCGCGCCTGGGCCGGCCGGCAGCGCCGCCGCGCCGACGGGCTGCTGGGCGCACCCGCCTCCGGCCCCGTCCGGGTCGGCACCGCGCGCCTGCTCGGGTGGCTCGGCGCCTGGCTGCTGACCGGCTTGGCGTTCGGGCTCGTCGCGGTGGTGTGCGCGGGCAACACCCTGACCACGGCCGTCACGGTGCCCCTGTGGTGGGCCCTGCCCGCCGGCACCCGGGCGGGCGGCTTCGCCGCCGGTGCCCCGCTGACCGGCTGGGGCCCGGCGCTGACCCTGGGGACGGCGCAACTGCTCGCCTTCGCCGCCCTGACCCACTGGCTGCTCCCCCGGCTGGCCCGGCTGCACGCCCGGACCTGCGTGGCCCTGCTGTCGCCGTCGGCCTCCACGGAGCTGGCGCAGCGGGTGGAGACGCTGACCGAGACCCGGGCCGGGGCGCTCACCGCGCACGGCGCGGAGCTCCGCCGGATCGAACGCGACCTGCACGACGGCACCCAGGCCCGGCTGGTGGCCATCGCGATGCGGCTGGGCGTGGCCCGGGAACTCCTGGACGAGGACCCGAGGACGGTCGCCACGCTGCTGGCGCAGGCCCACCGGACCACCGAGGAGGCCATGGTGGAGCTCCGCGCGGTGATCCGGACGATCTACCCGCCGATCCTGGCCGACCGCGGGCTCGCCGGGGCGCTGTCCGCCCTCGGGGCCGACGCGGCGCTCGACACCACCCTCGACGTCGGCAGCCTCGGCACGCTCCCCGCCGCCGTCGAGGCCGTCGCGTACTTCACGGTCGCCGAGGCGCTCACCAACGCCGCCAAGCACAGCGGCGCCACCCGGACGGCGGTACGGGTGGCCCGCACCGGTGACCGGCTGTCGATCGAGGTCACCGACGACGGAGCCGGCGGCGCCGACGAGACGCGGGGCACCGGCCTCGCCGGGATCCGCCAGCGCGTCCTGGCGCTCGACGGCACCCTCGACCTCCGCAGCCCGGTCGGCGGCCCGACCACGATCACGGTGGGTGTGCCGTGCGGGTCGTGATCGCCGAGGACAACGTCCTGCTCTCCAGCGGGCTGGAACTGCTGCTCACCGCCAAGGGCTTCCAGGTCGCCGCGATCGTCCAGGACGCCCCGGGCTTCCTCGCCGCCGTCGCCGAGCACCGGCCCGACGTCGCCGTCGTCGACGTCCGGCTGCCGCCCGCCTTCCGCGACGAGGGCATCCGGGCCGCCATCCGCGCCCGCCGGGAGCAGCCCGGCCTGCCCGTGCTCGTCCTCTCCCAGTACGTCGAGCAGCAGTACGCCGGGGAACTGCTCTCGGACGGGCGCGGCGGCATCGGCTACCTGCTCAAGGACCGGGTGAGCCGGGTGAGCGAGTTCACCGACGCGCTGCGCCGGGTCGCCGCCGGGGGCACCGTGATGGACCCGGACGTGATCGGCCAGCTCCTCACCCGGCACGCCCAGGATCCGACGGCCGCCCTGACACCGCGCGAACGCGAGGTGCTCGCGCTGATGGCCGAGGGGCACGACAACACCACGATCGCGACCCGGCTCGTCATCACCGACAACGCCGTCCACAAGCACATCGGCAACATCTTCGCCAAGCTCGGCCTCTCACCCGCCGACAGCGGCCACCGCCGGGTCCTCGCCGTCCTCACCTACCTCAGCGGGCGGAGGGCCGTCGGGCGGTGAAGGCGGTGGGGCGGTGAAGGCCGTTGGACGGCGGGACCGGCGCAGCCCGCCCCGGCTCCGGCTCCGGTACGCCGCCGAGGTGTGCGAGTCCGGGGGCCGGGGAGACGCTGGGAACAGGCCGAGGACGGAGGAGGCGGGCCCCATGAGCGACTCGCGCACGACCCACGGGCCGGAACCGCACGAGACCCCCGGCTGAGCCCGCCGTGAGCAGCCCCGGACACCGTCCCGCGCGGCACCCCGGCCGGCCGCCGGGCGCCGGCCCGTGGGCATGACCGGCCCCGGGCCGGGCCGGCGTCCCCGGCCGCTCGGCAGCCGCCCGCCCCGGGTGGCCGTGCGGCGGGCACGGCCCGCGGCGCCCGCCGAGCACGTGCCGACCGGGCTGCGCACCGCCGCCGGGTACGTCTGGCGGCTGGGGCTGCTCGGGGTGGCCGCCTACCTGGCCGTCGGGGTGCTCGGCGAGCTGGAGATGCCGGTGATCGCACTGTTCGTGGCGCTGGTGATCACCTCGGTGCTGCGCCCGCTGGTCGACCTGCTGGCCCGGACCCTGCCCCGCTCACTGGCCGTGCTGGTGGCGTTCCTGTGCGCGCTCGCGGTCGTCGGCGGGGTGCTGGCGCTGGTCGGGACGAACGTCGCCGACGAGTGGAACCGGATCGGCGACGAATTGCGCGGCGGCCTCGGCCGGATCGACCGCTGGCTCACCGGCGCCCCCTTCCACCTGCGCGCGGGTACGGTCACCGACCTGCGGGCGAAGGTCGGCGCGTTCGTCTCGGCGCACCGCTCGGCGCTGCTGACCACCGCCCTCAGCGGCGCGAGCCGGGCCGTCGAGCTGGTCACCGGGCTGGCCCTCGCGGTGTTCTGCTCGGTGTTCTTCCTGTACTCCGGCGACCGGATGTGGAGCTGGGCGCAGCGCCAGCTGCCGGCCCGGGCCCGTCCCGTCTGGAGCCGGGCCGGGCAGGCCGCCTGGCGCACCTTCGCCGGGTACACCCGCGGGGTGCTGATCGTGTCGGCGACCAACGCGGCGCTGGTCGGCATCGCGCTGGCGCTCCTGCGGGTGCCGCTGGTGCTGCCGCTGATGGTGGTGGAGTTCGTCGCGGCGCTGGTCCCGCTGATCGGCTCCCCGATCGCGCTGGCGATCGCCGCGCTGGTCGCCCTGGCCGCGCGGGGGCCGGTGGTCGCGCTGCTGGTACTGGCGCTGATCGTGGTGATCGGCCAGATCGAGGGCCACCTGCTGCACCCGCTGGTGATGGGCTGGTCGGTGCGGATCCACCCGGTGGCGATCGCCCTGTCGGTGATCGGCGGCGCGGTGCTGGCCGGGGTGCTGGGCGCGGTGGTCGCCGTACCGGTGGTGTCGGTGGCCTGGGCGGTGCTCACCGAGCTGCGCGACCACGGCCCGCCGTCGGCGCGGGGGCGGACCGGGTCGGGCAGCGGTGCCCCGGCGGAGGGCGATCGCCCGCGCCGCCGCCGGTAGAGCTGCCCGGGGCTGGGTAGTTGAAGGTGGACAGTCAGACCTCCGTGCACGAGGCGCTCCGGTTCCGGGCGCCTGCGTGCGTCCGAACGCACGAGGAGACCAGCAGCGATGAGCACGTCCCAGGCGCGCCCCACCGACCCCTCCGATGACGGCGGCGACCGCGAGTTCCGCAACTACGTGGAGATCGTCCTCGATGGACTGTCGGACGAACCGGGGCAGGAGGTGCTGGTCAGCGGCGAACGCCGGCTCGGGGCCGCGGAGTTCCGCTCCCTCGTGTACCGGCTCGCCCGCGCCCTGCGCGAACGGGGCGTGGAGCGCGGCCGCACGGTGACCCTGCTGTGCGGGAACATCCCGGAGACCGTCGCGGTCCGCTACGCGGTCAACCTCCTGGGCGCGCACTTCAACCACCTGTACATCCGGCTGGGCACCGACGTGCAGGCGCGGATCATGGCCGACGTCGAGACCTACGCCTTCATCGTCGACCCCCGCCTCGCGGAGCGCGGCGCGGCCCTCGCCGCGGCGGTGCCCGTCAAGCACGTCCTCGTCCTCGGCGAGGGCGCGGGCGGGGGCGGGGGCGCGGCACCGGCGCTGGCGCTGGGCGAGGACCTCCTGGCACTGGCCGCGGCCCGGTCCGACGCGCCGCTGCCCAGTGCCGCCCGGCCGGAGGACCTGTGCTTCATCCGCCACTCCGGCGGCACCACCGGCCACCCCAAGGGCATCCGCAGCACCTTCGCCCGGATGCAGGGCAACTGGCTCGCCGCCCTGATCACCGGAGAGCGGCGACGGGACCTGGTGTGCACGCCGCTGTCGCACGCGGCCGGCTTTGTCGCCGACGGCACTTTGGCCAGCGGCGGCACGGTCGTCCTCCACTACGCCTTCGACCCCGGCGAGGTCCTGGCCACCGTCGCCCGCGAACGCATCACCGACGTCTTCCTGCTGCCCCCGCTGCTCTACCAGGTGCTCGACCACCCCGACGCGGCGTCCACCGACATCTCCAGCCTCCGGCGGATCACCTACGGGGGCACGCCCTCCTCGCCGGTGCGGATAGCCGAGGCGGTGCGGCGCTTCGGCCGGGTCTTCCAGCAGGCCTACGGCCAGTTCGAGGCCGGAATCGTCAGCGTGCTGCGCCCCGACGAGCACGACCCCGACCGCCTCGACCTGCTGCGCACCGCCGGCCGGCCGGTCGACGGCGTCGAGGTGGAGATCCGCGACCAGGCCGGCAACGCGCTCCCGGTCGGCGAGGTCGGGGAGATCTGCGTCCGGTCCGAGAACGCGATGGAGGGCTACTGGAAGAACCCCGAGCTCACCGCCGAGGTGCTGCGGGACGGCTGGGTGCACACCGGCGACCTCGGCCGGCTCGACGACCACGGCTACCTCGCCGTCGTCGACCGGATCAAGGACATGATCGCCGTGGTCGGCGGCCATGTGTACACCACCGAGCTGGAGGACTTCCTCCACACCCACCCGGGCGTCCGACAGTGCGCCGTCTACGGGGTGCGCGGCGAGGGCGGCCACGAACGCGTCCACGCCACCGTGGTGCCCGTCCCCGGGACGGGCGTGACGGCGCAGGAGCTGCGGGCCACGGTCCTCGCCGGCCGCGGCGAGATGTACGTGCCCGACGTCATCGACTTCACCGACGCGCTGCCCCTCACCGACACCGGCAAGCCGGACAAGAAGGAGCTCCGGCTCCGCGCCGCCGCAGCGGCCTCGTAGGCGCTCCGGACCGCCGGTGCCGGGGCGGCCCGGCACCGGCGGGGTGAGACTGGTCGGGGGGACGGAGGCGAGCGGCCACGGCGTCGCCCGCCCTGCGGCACAGGTCTGTCCTCCGTCCCCGTTCGCACCGCCCGAGGAGACCCACATGGCCGACCACTCCCCCGACCACTCCCCCGACCACCTGCTCGCCGCCATCGAGCTCGGCGCCTCCGCCCGGGCGCACGGCAACCATCCCTTCGGCGCGCTGCTCACCGACCCCGATGGGAAGGTCCTGCTGACCGCCGAGAACACCGTCCTGACCGACCACGACGTGACCGCCCACGCGGAGATCAACCTGGTCCGGCAGGCCTCCCGCACCCTGGCCCCGCACCAGCTCGCCGACGCCGTGCTCTACTCCAGCACCGAGCCGTGCGCGATGTGCGCCGGGGCGATCCACTGGAGCGGCATCCGCCGGGTCGTCTACGCGCTCGCCGCGACCGAACTGAACGCGATCGCGGGCGTGGACCCGGACGAGCCGGTGCTGGACCTGCCGTGCCGCACGGTCTTCGCAGCCGGTGGCAGCACGGTGGAGGTGTCGGGGCCGTTCCTCTTCGAGGAGGCCTCCGCGGTGCACGTCGGCTACTGGGGGTAGCGGCGGCACCGCTTCCCACGCACCCGGGAGGACCGGACATGACCGCACGGGTCGCCTACCGGCGGATCTACCAGGAACCCTCTCCGCAGGACGGCCGGCGGGTCCTGGTGGACCGGGTCTGGCCACGCGGTGTGACCAAGGCGGACGCGCACCTGGACGAGTGGCTGCGTGACGTCGCCCCGTCGACCGGGCTGCGCACCTGGTACGGCCACGAGCCGGAGCGCTTCGCCGAGTTCCGCCGCCGCTACCTCGTCGAACTGCGCGACGCCCAGCACCGGGAGGCCGCCGACCACCTGCGGGAACTCGCCGCCCAGGACGCGCTCACCCTGCTGACCGCCACCAGGGACGTCGACCACAGCCAGGCCGCCGTACTGGCCGAATGGCTGGCGGAGGCGGACGCCGCGCGCTGACCCGCGCCCCCGGTCAGCGGTGCGTCTCTCAGCGGTGCGCCTCTCCGCGGTGCACCTCTCAGCGGTGCACCTCTCAGCGGTGCGCCCCTCAGCGGTGCGTCTCGATGAAGCCGCTCACCGTCCGCACGTACTCGGCCGGGTGGGTGACGTGCGGGGTGTGGCCGGCCCCGGCGAAGGTCCGCACCTGCGCCCGGGGCAGCGCCCGCGCCAGCCGGGCGATGATCGCGGGGAACCAGGGCGGGCTCTCGGTGCCCACCGTCAGCAGGGCCGGGCCCGGGTGGGCGGACAGCCCGGCGAGGTCGAGCAGCGGCCAGCCCGGGTCCTGCTGTTCGTCGAGGAAGGTGAGGGCGTTGGTGAGGAGGGTGTCCCGGACCTCCGGCGGCAGCCGCTCCCACGTCCCCGGCCCGAAGGCGACCTCGTCCACGAACTGCTGCGCGCCCGCGCGGGTCTCGCCCGCACGCAGGTGCGCCAGCACCGAGTCGATCCGCCGCTCCACCGCCCGCATCACCGGCAGCAGGTCCGGCTCCGGGGGCACGATCGCCATCAGCGGGGGCTCGTGGGCGATGACCGTGCGGAACAGCTCGGGGCGGCGGACGGCCAGGCCCAGGACCGTCGAGGCGCCGAAGGAGTTGCCCGCGATGTGTGCCGGCGCCAGGTCGAGGGCCTGGACGAGGGCGGCGAGGTCGTCCTCGTCCTCCGTCCGGGAGCCGGGCCCGGGCGGGCGTTCGCTCCGGCTGTGGCCGCGCCGGTCGTAGACCAGGACGCGGTACCGCTCGGCGAGGGCCGGCTGGACCAGGTCCCAGTGGGCGTGGTCGGCCCAGGAGCCGTGCACCAGCACGAGCGGCTCGCCCGCACCCGTCAGCTCGTAGTGGAGGTCGACGCCGTTCACCCGGACCTTCGGCATGGTCCCGCTCCTCACCCGCTGGGATCCGCCCCCGCTCCATTCAGTCATCGCGCCGCGGCGACGGCAACCAGGTGCCCCGAGCCGGACCGCCACTTCGCTCTCCCCCAGACCCTCACCCCGGCGTGACCGGGCGGCGCCCGGGGCGGACCGTGGCGAGCAGCGCCAGGGCAGCGGCCTGGACGGTGGCCACGGTGACGACCAGCGCCGGGACGGACACCGCGTAGAGCGCGCCGGTGAGCGCCCCGCCGGCCAGCATCGCGAGGCCGACCACGGCGGCGAACACCCCGTAGGCGGTCGCCCGGCGCGGCGCGGGGACGAGGTCGGCGACGACCGCCCGCAGGGTCGACTCCTGGACACCCAGCGCGGCGCCCCACAGCAGTGCGCCGATCGCGGCGGGCGCCACCGCGTCGGCGAAGCCCAGCGGGGGCACGGCTGCGGCCAGCACGGGGAGCGCCACCAGGGTGCGCGGGCCGATCCGGTCGTACAGCCAGCCGGTGACCAGGCTCGCCAGCGCGCCGCCGAGCATCGTCCCGGCGTACAGCACCGGTACGGCGGAGGCGGTGAGCAGGTGGTGCCGGACGAGGTGGAAGGAGAGCACGCCGTAGGTGGTGAAGCCGGTCATGGTCGCCGCGGTGAACGCCGCGTACGCCCAGAAGGCGCGGGGCAGCGGGCGGCGGACGAGCGCCGGGGCCTGGGGCTGGGCCGGGGCCTGGGGCTGGGCTGGGGTCACCGGCGGCCGGGCGGGCGGCGCCGACTCGTAGCGCGACGGGTCGGGCACCCGGGAGCGCAGCCACCGGAGCAGCAGGAGGGCCGCCACGCCCGGGGCGGCCAGCACGCCGAGCGCGGGCCCGTAACCGCCAGTGGCCGCGAGCACGGCGGCCACGGTGAGCGGGCCGATCACCGCGCCGACCTGGTCGAGGGCCTCGTGCACGGCGAAGCCCCGGCCCCGGCCGGTGGCGGCGGTGGCGTGCGAGAGCAGGGTGTCCTTGGCCGGTGAGCGGACCGCCTTGCCGACCCGCTCGGCGATCACCAGGGTGCAGGCCGCCCCCAGCGAGCCCGCCACGCCGAGCAGCGGCACGGCGGCGACGGTGAGCGCGTAGCCGCCGATCGCCAGCGCCCAGAACCGCCCGGTGCGGTCGGCGAGCGGCCCGAACAGCAGGCGCGGGAGCAGCGCCGCCGCCTCCCCCGCGCCCGTCACCACGCCGACCAACGTGGCCGAGGCGCCGAGCGAGGCCAGCAACGGGCCGGTGACGGAGCGGGCGCCCTCGTAGACGAAGTCCGCGAGCAGGCTGACGATGCCGAACCACACCACGAACCGCCACGGCCGCATGCCCGTGCCGTCACCGGCCTGCTCGGCCGGCCGCCGAGCCGCTGGATCGGTGCCCACCACGCCTCCACGATCGCCACAGGGCCCGGCGCGGGGCTTCGCGCGGCTCAGCCGAAGCCGTGGCCGCGGGGCGCCGTGACGTCAAGAGTGTCCCGCAGCATCGCGAGCGCCGCGCCGAGCGGGCTGGACCGGCCGCCGCTCACCGTGATGTCCCCGGCCTCGGGGCAGCCGTAGACGACCGCCTTCTCCGGGCCGGTCAGCGCGTGCAGCGGGTCGCCCGGCGCGGTCCGCTCCAGGCGGACCTCGACCACGAGCGGGCGGTCCGCGCTCGCGCTCGCCACCGCCCGCAGCCGGCGCCCCTCGGCGGCCGCGGCCAGCGCCGCCGCGCCCGTCCCGGCGTCCACCGCCTCGGTGTCGACCCGCACGGCCGCCGGGTCCCAGCCCCACAGCAGGGCCGCGAGCAGCCGCACCTTGGTGGCGGCGTCGGCGCCCGAGAGGTCGGCCGAGGGGTCGGCCTCGGCGATGCCGAGCCGCTGGGCCTCGCCGACCGCCCGGTCGAGGGGGTCGCCCGCCGCCAGGCGGTCGAGCACGAAGGTGGCCGTCCCGTTGGGGCAGGCCCGGACCGTCCGGCAGCCCAGGCCCCGCACCCCCGTGCGCGCCAGGTCCGCCGCCGGGAGAGCAGCTCCGGTGGCCCCGGAGATCCTGATCAGGCTGCCGCCGGCCCGGGCGGCCCGGGCGAGTTCACGCCAGTGGCCGAGCAGGTGGCTCTTGGTGGCTGTGACGACGTGGACGCCGCGTTCCAGCGCCAGCACGGCCTCCTCGGCGGCCTGTTGCCGGAGCTGCGGGGAGGAGGGCAGCGCCTGGACCAGCACCCGCGCACCGGTCCGGTCGAGGGTCCGCCCCAGCGGGCCCGGCGGGGCCCACTCGGCCCGGGGCGGGACCGGCCCGCCGTCGCGCAGCTCCACCTCGGCCGACCCGACCCGGACGGCCGCCAGCCTCGGCCGGACGCCGTGGTCGCGGGCGAGCCCGTCCGCGTGGGTGAGCAGCCGCTCGGCGAAGGCGCGGCCGACCGGACCGTAGCCGGACAGCACGACCCCCGGGCCATCGGCCAACGCCACGACTCCCGGGTCGTCGCCCGACAGCACAGCGGCGGGGTCGTCGCCCGGCGCGGCCGGGGGCACGGGCCCGGCGACTGGTGAGGACATCCAGGCAGGATACCCCCGGGGCTGTTGGGCGCTCGAAGCCCTTCCCGGCCGGGCCGACGCGGCACGCGCCCGCCGTCCGGGTGGCGCCGACTCTCGGCTTCGGTAACGGCGGTGAGCATCCGTCCGCCGCCCGGCCCGGTGCGCTGGAACCATCCCACCGGGTCCGGCCCGGTGGCCGAGCGGGGTGACCCGGGTTTGCATGGGGTGACCGAGCCCCGAGACCGTGGAGGTCACCGTGTACGAGATGTGGGCCGAGCACGACCCGGCGGTGTCGCCGCCCGCCGTGGTGTGGCACGTGGTCGCGAAGGACGACGCGTCGTCGTCGCTGTGCGGGCGGTTCCTCGAGCCGTCCCAGCGTGTGCTGCCGCCCGGCGACGGCTCGCCGGTGCCGGACCGGTACTGCGACCCCTGCCTGGTGACCGTCCGTGAGGCGATCGCGGCCGGCGGGCGCTGACGGTCGGAGGGGCGCGCCGGCGGGGGCACGGGAGGGTGGTCGGCGGCCGGGCGGAGGGCTGAGCAGGGGCCGGGGCGAACGGTCGTCGACGGCCGGGCGGAGGGTCGTCGGCGGCCGAATGCCGTCAAGCCCGCACGAATCGGACCCGCGACGAACCCGCAGGTCGGAGCGGTGATCCGGAGGCGAGAACCCCGGTGCGCGGGCCCCCCGGGACCGCTACCATCTCCACTCGTCGCACACCCGTTCACCATGCAACAACCGCGCGCCGCTCCTGTCGTCGCGCCCAGGGGGAGGACCATCGCATGGGCGCGCCCCAGCGTTCCGCTGCCATGAGCACGTCAACGAGAGCCGTCACGGCCGTGACCCTGCTCATCGGCTTCTACCTGCTCGCGCTCGGCATCGTCGTGGGCCTGATCGCCCTCGACGTCGCCCTGTACCAGGCCTCCGGCACGTTCCGCCCGGGGCTGATCAAGATCTGGGCGCTGACCGCCGCCGTCGGCTACCCCGTCGTCCGGGTGGTGTTCCTGACCCGGCGTCGCAAGGAGGACGGCGAACTGCCCGGCGTGCTCCTCACCCGCGAGCGGCAGCCCGAGATCTGGGCGATGGTCGACCGGATCTCCGAGCGCACCGGCGTCCGCGGCCCGGCCGAGATCCGCCTCGTGCCCGAGGTCAACGCGGGCGTCATGGAGGAGAGCAGGCTGCTCGGCCTCGTCCCCGGCAAGCGCCACCTGGTGATCGGCGCCCCGCTGCTGATCGGCCTCACCGAGGGCGAGCTGGAGTCCGTGCTGGCGCACGAGTTCGGCCACTACAGCAACCGGGACGTCCGGCTCGCCGCCGTCACCGTCGCCGGCCGCCGCGCCATCCTGCACACCATCGGCGGACTGCACCACCGCGCGAACCAGCACCAGGCCCAGGAGGCCGCCAAGCTCGCCGCCAAGGCCGAGAAGCGGCTGGCCAAGGGCCGCAAGCCCACCACGGAGCAGGCCGGCGGCGGCGTGGACCGGGTCCTCGCCAAGCTGTTCACCGGCTACGCCAAGCTCTACTTCCGGGTCTCCGAGGCGGTCGGCCGCCGCCAGGAGTACGCGGCCGACCAGGTCGCCGCCCAGCTCGCGGGCCGGGACGCCACCGCCGCCGCCCTGCGCCGGATCCCGGCCCTGGAGGCCGCCCAGAACTTCTACCTCAACCGCTACGCGACCATCGGCTGGGACGCCGGGCTGCTCCCGCCGCCCGGCCAGGTCTACGGCGGCCTCCAGCACCTGCTGAGCGACCCGAAGCGCCGCGCCGAACTCGCCGAGCACGCGCTCGAACTGCCCGAGGAGCAGCCCGACCCGTACGACTCGCACCCGCCGATCCACCTGCGGGTCGCCGCGATCGAGGCGCTGCCCGACGACGGCCGCGGCCCCGGCGCCGCCGGCCCCGCCCTGGCGCTGCTGCACGACTCGGAGCGGGTGCTCGCCGAGCTGGAGGTCGTCTCGCTGGTCCCGGAGGCCTCCGGCAAGCACCGGGCCGACTGGCCCGAGCTGGTCCGCACGGCGATGCTGGCGCGCGCCCGCGAGGCCGGCGAGGACGCCCGCCGGGCGCTCACCGGGCTGGGCCTGCCGCCCACCGCCCACGGGCTGCTCGACGCCCTCGACGCCGGCCGCGCCTGGGAGTTCACCGACCAGCTGCCCAAGAGCGAACAGGCCGCCGCGGCCACCGGCCGGGCCGCCCGGGAGTTCGCCCGACCGGCGCTGCGCGAGGAACTGGCGCACGCCACCGTCGTCGCGCTGGCCGAGGCCGGGCTGGCCGGCTGGGAACTCTCCTGGGGCGGACCGGCCGAACTCCGGCTGCCGGACGGCTTCGCGGACGGTTTCGACGCGGCCCTGGACGCCGCCTGCGCGGACGATCCGGACACCGCCCCGCTGCGGGCGCTGCTCGCGGCGGCCGGGCTGCCGGCCTCCGCCGCCGCCGTGTGACCGATCCGATCGCTCCGACCGGTCCGATCGCTCCGATCGCTCCGATCGATCCGCACGATCTGCCCGATCTGCTCGATCGCCGCCGCACCTGTCCACGCCCGTCACGCCAGTCCACGCCCACACCGCACCATCGGAGGAACACCCTTTGCTCGGCATCATCGTGCTGTCCGTCGTCGGCCTCGTCCTGCTGTTCCCGGTCGTCATGACCCGGCTGGCCAAGCGCAAGCTGGCCCAGCTGGAGCGGGCCAAGGCCACCATCGCCGGGCACGAGGCACGGCTGGCGGAGGAGGCCCGGGCGAAGAACACCATCATCCCGGCCGACCACGGGCTGCTGCTCGGCAGCGAACTGCTCCTGGACGACCGGCCCGAGGACGAGGAGGCCGCCGTCCTCGCCGCCGCCAAGGCCGGCGACTGGCGGACCGCCGCCGACTACCTCGCCACCGACGCCACCGCCGACGTCCGCTGGCGGCGGCAGCGCCAACTGGCCGAACTGGCCGCCGAGGACGACGCCTGGCTGCGCGCCTGGCGCACCGAGCGGCCGCAGGACCCGGCCGCCGCACTGCTGCACGCGGACGCCCTGGTCTACCTGGCCTGGAACATCCGCAGCAGCGCCCGCGCGACCGAGGTCAGCCGCGAGCAGTTCGCGGGCTTCCACCGCGTCCTGGCCGAGGCCGAGGAGGCCGCCGTCGCGGCCGCCGCGCTCGCCCCCGAGGACGACCCCAACCCGTGGGTCGCGCAGATCCCGATCGCCATGGGGCTCGGCTGGTCCAACGACCGCTTCCGGGAGCTGTGGGCCGAGTTGGTCGCGCGCGACCCGCAGCACTGGGCGGCGCACAACCGGGCGCTGCAGTACTGGTGCGCCAAGTGGCGCGGCAGCCACGAGCTGATGCACGGGTTCATCGACGGCGCGATCGCCGCCGCCCCGGCCGGCAGCCTGCTCGCCCCGATCAAGCTGGAGGCCTACTTCGAGCAGTTCGCCAAGGACGGCGAGAAGCTCACCGCCTGGCAGCGCCCCGAGGTCGGCGCCGCCCTGGACGCCGCCCTCGCCGACCTCGCGGCGGCCGACCCCGGCCACCCCCGCATCCGGTACGCCCACGGCTGGCTCGCGTACGCGCTGACCCGGGCCGGGCGGCCGACCGAGGCGCTGGCGCAGTTCCAGGCACTGGGCCGGTACATCCCGCAGCCGTTCACCAACTTCAACGACCCGCGGCAGGCCTTCATCGACCTGCGGGTCGCCGCCGTCCAGGGCGCGGTCGCGGCGGCGGAACGGCAGCAGGCCTGACCGGGCGCTCCCGCCGGGCTGCGGCCGCAGCCGGGCGGGAGCGTCCTTCGCGTACCGCTCAGGGAGCCGGGAACCGGGTGACGCTGGTGACCCGGCAGCTGACCTTGTCCTTCACCGCGGTCGCTCCGAGCGCCTTGAGCGAGGCGGTCTGGCCCGCGGCCAGGTCGTTGGTCGCGGCGGGGGCCTCCGCCACCCGGGTGCCGGAGCCGTCGACGAACTCCACCTGGATCAGGTAGTTCGATGCCTTGGCGGTGTGGTTGGTGACCTTGAGGGCCGCCGACGGCCAGTGGGTCGCGCCGTCCACCTGGCACGCCGAGATCTCGACGTCCTTGGTCGCGTCGCCCCCGCCGCCGACCGGGGCGGCGGTCGGAGCGGCGGTCGGAGCGGCGGTCGGGGGCGCGGCCTGGGTGCCGCCCGGTGCCGGGCCGGCCACCGTTGTGGCCGGGACGGGTGAACCCGAGCTCGTGGTCGTGGTGACCGGAGTCGGGTCGCAGGCGGCGAGGCCGAGTACGGCGGTGGCGGCGGCGAGCAGGACGAGGGCGGTGCGGCGCATGGTCCCCCCTGGGACGTGGTGCGGACACTGCGGACAGTGCCGGAACCGTATCGACGCGTGCCGGTCGGTGGGGGCGGTGTGGCGGATCCGTGACCGCTCCGGAACGTACCCGCCGCTCTCCACCCAGGCCGTTCAGCACATCAACCCCTGTTGCACACCCGGCAGTTCACTTTCCGTCAGCACGACCGACCACCGCCGCCCACCACCCACCCGAAGGGGAACCCATGCGGCACCACCGCGCCCTCCTCGCCGGCACCGTCCTGTCGACCGTGCTGATCTCCGGCTGCGGCTCGGGCGGCAGCTCTGCCACCCGTGCCGCCGAGGGCCCCACGATCGCTCCGGCAACCGCCGCCCCGGCCGTCTCCACTCCGGCCGCGCCGACGGGCACCGCGACCGCGAGTGCCGGGACGGGAGCCGCTGACCTGCCCGACGGATACGACGCGACCCGGGACGCCGAGGCCGATGTGAAGGCCGCCCTGGCCCGGTCCGCCGGGGACCAGCGCCCGGTCCTGCTCGACTTCGGGGCCAACTGGTGCCCCGACTGCAAGGTGCTGGACAAGCTGTTCCGCTCCCCGCAGGTCACCCCGCTGCTGCGGGACGACTACCGGGTCGTCGCGGTGGACGTTGGCCGCTTCAACCACAACCTCGACCTCGCCGCCCGGTACGTCGACCTCCGGAGCAGCGGCATCCCCGCCCTGGTGGTGCTCTCCCCCGACGGCACCGTGCGCACCGCCAGCAACGACGGCGCCTTCTCCAACGCCCGTGCCATCAGCGCCGGCACGGTCGCCACCTTCCTCAAGCGCTGGGCGCAGGCATGACCGTGACCCGACGGATGCCCGCTGCGGCCGCCGCGCTGCTGGTCCTCGGGGCGGCCGGCTGCGCCGCCGACCCGGCCCCGGCCGACGCCCCCGCCGCCACCTACCGGGGCGGCGGGGTCACCGTCGCCCTCCGGCTCGCCCCCGGGGAGGACGGCCGCCTGCTCCTCGCCGCCACCTTCACCCCCGATGAGGCCGGCTTCCACCTCTACAGCGTCGACCTGCCCGCCGACGGCATCGACGGCCTCGGCCTGCCCACCCGGCTGTCCGTGCGCGGCGGCCTGGCGGCGGACGGCGCCGTCCGGGCCGACCGCCCGCTGCGTACCGTCAGCCCCCTGGGGCTCGGAGTGCAGCTGCCCGTCTACCCGGACGGCGCGGTCACCGTCGCCCTCCCGGTCCGCCGGACCGCGACCGGGCCGAGCGAAGCCGTCGTCAGCTTCGGCGCGTGCAGCGAACAGCGCTGCCTGATCCCCGTCACCGAGCAGGTCGTCCCACTCGGCACGGTCGGCTGACGAACCGATCACGGACCCGTCACACCGCCCGCACCCGACCGTGCGTACCGCTACGGTCGCTCCGACCACCCGCACCACGACCCAGGGGAACCCCATGCGCCGCACCGCCCTCGTCCTGCTCGCCGTCGCCCTGAGCGCCACGGCGGCCGCCTGCGACAGTTCCGGCTCCGGGTCCGGTGCCTCCGGGTCCGGTGCCTCCGGTGCCGGACCGGCGGCCGCCGCCCCCACGGCCACGGGGAGTGCCGCCTTCACCATGGACACTCCCTCCGCCACCCCGACCCGGGTTGACCCGGGCGCGATCGCCCGCACCGCCGCGGGCAGCTTCGCCACCGTCGCCATGACCGTCCCCAGCGCACAGTTCGGCCGCTCCGTGACCGCCGAGGACGACCCGAACCACCTCCTCGGCCGACCCGGCCAGTACACCTCGAAGGTCACCTTCACCGACACCCGCGTCAAGGCGGCCGACCTCGACGGCCAGGACGCCGACTCGGTGGCCCGCGGCGGCGCCATCGAGGTCTTCGCCACCCCGGCCGACGCCGAACAGCGCGCCAAGTACATCCAGGACACCGTGAAGTCGCTGCCCACGCTGACGGAATACGACTTCGTCAAGGGCGCCGTCCTGATCCGCGTCTCCAAGCTCCTCACTCCCACCCAGGCCGAGAACTACAAGGGCGCCATCGGAGCCTGACCTGCCGTTCCCCTCCGGTCCGTCGCGTTCCGCCCGGCTCGGTGGAGGGAGCGCCGGATCGGTCGCCCGGGCGGTGAGGTGACAGCTGTCATACCGGATCGGTGACGGAGCGACCTGCCGCGCGGGGGCCGTGGTCGGCCAGGCTGACGGTGCAAGGAACGGACGAGCAGGCGGGCGGGACGAGGATGCGCAGCATGAAGGTGTTGGTGGCCGGGGCCGGGATCGGGGGGCTCTGTCTGGCCCAAGGGCTGCTCCGGGCCGGGATCGACGTGCGGGTGTTCGAGCGGGAGGGCGGGGCGGACAGCCGGTACCAGGGCTTCCGGATCGGGCTGGACGAGCCCGGGCTGGCCGCTTTGCGGGAGTGCCTGCCACCTCGGCTGCACGGACTGCTGACCGCGGTGACCGGGCCGCTCGCGGGCGAACGGCGCGTGGTGGACGAGCAGTTGACGGAGCTGCGGCAGCTCGGCCCGACCAGCGGGGGCACCGCCGCCGACCGGCACGTGCTGCGGCAGCTGCTGCTCGCGGGGCTCGGGGACCGGGTGGAGTTCGGGCGGGCCGTGGTCGGGTACCGGGAGCGGCCGGACGGCCGGGTGGAGGCGCGGTTCGCGGACGGCACCAGCGTGGTGGGCGACCTGCTGGTCGGGGCGGACGGCGTGGGCTCGGCCGTACGGCGGCAACTGCTGCCCGGGGCCGAGGTCACCGCCGTACCGGGTGGCGCGCTGCTGGGGCGCACCCCGATGACCGAGCGGCTCGCCGCGCTGGTGCCGGGCGCCGGCACCCTGGTCCAGGGGCCCGGGGCGAGCCTGTTGATCGGCCGGATGGAGTTCCGCCGCCCGCCCCGGCTCGCGGCGGCCGAACTGGCACCGGAGGTGGAACTCCCGGACACCGCAAGCTACCTGCGCTGGGTGGTGATGCTCCCCGAGCCGCTCGGCGGCCCCGCGCCGACGGACTGGGCGCAGGTGCGCGACCGGCTGCTCACCCTGGTCCGCGGCTGGCACCCCGACCTGGTCGAGCTGGTCCGGCGGTCCGACGTCGGCAACAGCTCACCGCTGACGCTCCGCTACTCCGAGCCGGTGCCGCACTGGGGCACCGGCGCGGTCACCCTGCTCGGCGACGCGATCCACCCCATGCCGCCCAGCGCCGGCCAGGGCGCCAACCTGGCGTTCCGCGACGCCGCACTGCTCTGCCGCTCGCTCACCGCCGCCCACCGCGGCGAGGCCGAACTGCCCGCTGCCGTCCAGGAGTACGAGCTGCGGATGCTCGACCGGGGCTTCGCGGCGGTCGCCGCCGGGCTGGCCCGCCTCCCGGACTTCACCCCGGCGCGTTAGGTAAATCGACCCATGAGCGTTGTGAACGTCAGGCCGCTGCATTCGCACTGTCCTGTGAGGCCTCCTCCTCGGAATGCGGTGTCAGGACGCCCCGCCCCCGCGTACGGTCCATCTCGCGCCATTCCGGCCGCAGGCCGGCCAGATTCGTGGTGAGGAAGTACGCGGCGCCGCAGGCGAGCAGCACCGGCACGAGTCCGACAGCGGTCACCGCCGCCCCGGCGATCAGCCCGCCGAGCGGGATACCGGCCCAGGCCAGCGAGTCACCGAGCGCGTTGACCCGGCCCAGCATCCGGCGCGGCACCCGCTCGACGAGGAGGGCCCCCAGCACTGGGTTGACGAAGCCGGCACCGAACCCACTGACAGCGAAGACGGCCAGTACCACTCCCAGCGGGGCATCGAGGGCGAGGATCAGGAACCTCGGTGCCCCGGCCAGCAGGAACCCGGCAAGCACCACCATCCGCCGCCGCAGCCGGTGCGCGACCACCGCGGCGATCAGGCTCCCGCCGACCGCCGCGGCCCCCATCACACTGCCCATCAGGCCGATCGCGGTCGGCCCATTGCCGGACTCCCTGGCCCAGACGGGTACCAGCACCGAGGCGAACGCCGCATCCAGCAGGTTGGTGATGCCGACCATGACGATGACGGTGAGCAGCAGCGGCTCGCCGCGCAGGAAGGTGAAGCCCTCGCCGAACCGCCGCCAGTAACCCGGTCCCGTTTCCCCCGCCGGCGAGGGGGCGTCCTCGGCCGCGTGCCCCAGGCCACGAGGCAGCGCGAGTCTGATGATCACCGATCCGAGGGCGAAGCAGCCCGCGTTGACGGCGAGCCCGGTCAGGGGACCGAGCAGCGCCACCAGGGATCCGCCGACCGCCAGGCCGACGGTGGAGGCGAGCCGCTCGATCACACCGGCCAGACCGGTGGCCCGCTCCAACGGCACCCGGCCACGCTCGGCCGCCTCCGGGACCATCACCTCCTTGGCGAGGTCGCCGGGGCCCCGGGCGGCGCCGATCAGCGCGACCAGAACCAGGAGGAGGGGGAAGGAGAGCAGGTCCAGGGTGTGGAGCAGGGGAACCGCGGCGGCGGCGGTCGCGCTGGCCAGATCGGTGGTCCAGGAAACGGCCCGCGGGCCGATCCGGTCCACCAGCGGTCCGGTGAACGCCTTGACCACCACGTAGGGAGTCATCTCGCAGAAGGCGACCAGTCCGGTCTGGGTGGCGCTGCCGGTGGTGACGAGGACGAACCAGGGCAGCGCCACCACGGAGATCCGAGTGCCGGTCAGCGACACGGCCATGGCTGCCAGGACCGCGACCAGCGGCCGTAAGGACCTCCTGCCGGGTATGCCGCCGGTCTCCACGGCGTCGTCGGTCATGACGTCGGGCTTCCTTCCGCTTCCTGCGGGCCGGAGGGGAGCGACGACGCGGCAGGCGCATCCAGTTCGGGCAGGATCTTCGTGATCACGGCGACCCGTTCGGCTCCCTCGGGGGCAGTCGCCGCCGCCTCCGGAGTGTCTCGCCGGTAGCGCGCGATGACTTCCGCCAACTCCCGGTACAGGGTCGTGGCTTCCTCAGGCGTGAGCCGCAGGGACCAGTCGCTCATGTCGAAGGTGTTCCGCCATGCGCGGGGCATCGTCTGGAGCCCGTTCAGGGTCTGCTGGGTGCGCAGGGTGTAGATGGCGGCGAGTGACTGCTGGTAGGCCAGTGCGGCCTCGGGCTCCTGCTCGGCCAGCTCCGGA
Organism: Kitasatospora sp. NPDC028055; assembly: GCF_040637885.1. NCBI lineage: Bacteria > Bacillati > Actinomycetota > Actinomycetes > Kitasatosporales > Streptomycetaceae > Kitasatospora > Kitasatospora sp. NPDC028055. The sequence goes on from NZ_JBEZXE010000008.1 coordinate 76,232, forward strand.
TCGTTGAACCACGTCGTCCGGTGCACCGAACGCCACCAGCGCTCCCGCGCGTTGCCGCGTTCGGTGTCCTCTTCGACGAAACCGGCCGCGCCGAGCTGCCGGAGGTGGTAGCTGGCCGTGCCGGAGTTCACGCCCAGCCGCTCCGCGAGGCGGGTGGCCGTCGACGGGCCGTACTTCCGCAGCAGCCCGACCAGCTGCACGCGCACCGGATGCGCCAGGGCACGCAGCCCCTTGGCATCCAGGACAACCGAGTCCTCGTCAACTTTCGGGCCGTCCGGCCTCTCCACTGCATCAGCCATGCGACACACGGTAGACCGCAAAGGGTTCTTCGCAAAGGGTTATTCGCAAAGAACCCTTTGCGGTTCGGTGCGCGAGCGATGCCGCCGCTGCGTCAACGGGCGGGCGGGCGGGCGCCGCACCGACTTCCGGCGTCGCGATGCGAACCCGTTCGCAACACTCCTTCGCATACGTTCCGTAATCGCACCGTTCCGTGCTGTCATGGCTCTGCAAAATCCCCGCCACACATCGCGCTCCGCGCGGGAAGGCAGACCCATGGGCAGACCCAGATTCGCGACCGCGGCGACGGCCGTCCTCCTGACGGCTCCGGCATTGCTCGCCACCGCGGGCGGCCAGGCCCACGCCGAGGCCGGCCAGGACACCATCACCATGCTCAAGCAGGAGAAGTCCCAGTGGTGCTGGGTCGCCTCCGGCCTGACCATCGCCAAGTTCCAGGGCTACGGCACCACCCAGACGGACTTCTGCAACCGGGCCCAGCCCTACTACGGCTGCAACAACCAGCCGGCCACGCTCGACGACATGGCCAGGGGCTGGCAGAGCCTCGGCATGGCCCACCTCGGCACGGGCCTGACCAGCGCGGCCACCTTCAACCAGGTCTACACCGACGTCAAGGCGGCCCGGCCGGTCGCGGCCCGGATCGGCTGGACGTCCGGCGGCGGCCACATGAACGTGGTCTACGGCTTCGACACCTCGAACAACACCATCGGGGTCGCCGACCCGTGGCCGGACACCGCCACCTACACGTGGTGGAACTACAACGACTACGTCAGCAACAGCTCGTTCAAGTGGACCCATTCCCGGATCGGCATCTCCAGGTGAGGCGGACGGCCATGCACAGGACCACGACACCCGCCGGGCCGGCGGCCACCCGCCGCCTCCGCCCGGCCGCCCTGCTGGCGGCCGCCGCCTGCGCGCTGCTGCCGCTCGCCGGCCCCGTCCACGCGGCCCCGGTCAAGGACCCGCTCCCGGCGGACATCCCGGACTACGGGGCCGCCCTCGACCTGGTGAAGTCCGCCGACGTCCGCAACGCCGTCTGCCGCTTCCTCAGCGTTCCGCTGCCCCAGGGGGACGCGACCGGGATGGCACAGCCGATCCCCGACCGGGCCGACCCGTGCGCGGACCTCCCGGCCTTCACCGTCAACGACCCGCTGGCCCTGAACGAGCTCACTCCCGGGTTCGTCGCCGGGACGGCCCTGCCGATCGCCTCCCAGGCGATCCGGCTGAGCTATCTGGTCTCCGCCCTGAACACCACGGTCAACGGGCGCAACGCCACCGTCATGCTCGCCCCCACCCAGGGCGGCGGCTGGCACCTGGCCGGCGTGCGCGACGGCGCCAGCGACGCCGGGTACGCCGCAAAGGCCACGCCCGGGACGCTGGTGTTCAGCGAGCCGCAGATCCGCGGCTGGTACCAGCTGCGGCTCACCACGGTCGAGCCGCTCAACGACCAGGCGCGGCAGGGGCTGAACGGGCGGCCCTCGGCCTCGCTGAGCGAGTACCAGAAGCTGGTCAAGGCCCGCTACGCCGACAAGCTGCCGGGCTCGGAGTACGCCGCCGCCGGGATGTCCAGCGGCTACGGCACCGCGTCGCGGACGGCGGCAGCCCCGTCCTCGGCACCCGTCGTGATCGGCGGCGCGGCCGCGGCGCTGGCGCTGGCGGGCGGCGTCCTCGTGTTCCGCCGCCGTCGCGGCAGCGCCCGCTGACCTGCGGGCCCCTCGCCCCGCCGGTCCGACTCCCTCCGGGGCCGGACCGGCGGGGCGTCGGCGTGTCGGCGCCGGTGCGTGGCCGGGGTCGTAGGGCCGCATCCGTCCTGCCCCTGCCGTTTCCGGGGCGGCTCCGCTACCTTTACCGACAGAGTGTCGGGAAGTCGTGAACTAAGGTTAGGCTAACCGAAATTTGCGGGGTCCTTCCGCCCCGGCCGCATCCGATCCCTGGAGGCCGTATGCCCACGCCCGAGCCCGTCCCCTTCTCCACCGTGCTCCGCACCGCCAGCAGCGAGGAGCACGAGGCCGCGGAGCACTCCTCCTTCATGAGCCACCTGCTGGGCGGGCAGCTCGGGATCGACGCCTACGCCGACCTCACCGGCCAGCTCTGGTTCGTCTACCGGGCACTGGAGGAGCGGGCCGAGCAACTCGCGGAGCACCCGCTGGCGGGCCCGTTCATCGATCCGGCGCTGCTGCGCACCGCCGCCATCGAACGCGACCTGGCACACCTGCGCGGGCCCGACTGGCGCGCCGGACTCGCACCGCTGCCCGCCACCGCCGCGTACGCGGCGCGGATCGAGGAGCTGGCCACCGAGTGGCCGGCCGGCTACCTCGCCCACCACTACACCCGCTACCTGGGCGACCTGTCGGGCGGCCAGATCATCCGGGGCCTGGCCGAGAAGGCCTGGGGCTTCGAGCGCAAGGGTGACGGCGTCCGGTTCTACGTCTTCGAGGACGTCACCAACCCGGCCGCCTTCAAGCGCGACTACCGGGCCAAGCTGGACGCGGCGGGCGCGGCGATGGACGAGGTGGAGCGGCGCCGGGTGGTCGAGGAGTGCAAGCGGGCCTTCGTACTCAACGGCGCTGTCTTCCACGACCTGGACGGCCGTTACCCGTTGAGCGCCTGATCGACCGGACCCGACCCGAGCCGCCCGGGCACGGGTGCACCCCCTGCCGACGGCGGGCAGGGGGTGCAGGTCCGGTCAGGACAGGGTCAGGGTCAGGTCACGTCAGGTCACCAGGTGACCGGAACGGCGGCGGCCATGATGGCCATCCGGTTCGGGTGCCACGGCACCTCGTCCACCGGCACCGCCAGGCGCAGCCCGGGGAACCACTGGAGCAGGACCCGGAAGGCCGTGTCGGACTGCCGCCGCACCAGGTGGGCGCCGGGGCAGTGGTGACGGCCGTGGCCGAACCGCAGGTGGGGGTTGGGCGAGCGGGCGGGCTCGAACCGCTCGGGGTCGGCGAAGGTGCCGGGGTCGTAGTTGGCCGCGTCCAGCGAGAGCAGCACCAGATCGCCGGCCTTGACCCGCTCGCCGCCCAGGGAGGTGTCCTCGGTGACGAAGCGCGGGATGGCGTTGCCGAGGACGACGCTGCACCGCAGCAGTTCCTCCACGTGCCGGGGTGTCTCCTCCGGGCTCTCCCGCAACTCCGCCATCGCCTCGGGGTGTTGGAGGAGGTTGACGGCGGCGACACCCAGGAAGCTGGCGAAGTCCTCGTAGCCGCTGACGAACAGCACGGAGACGATGTTGGACAGCTGCTCGTCGCTCAGCCCCTTCCGCTCCGAGAACCCCTCGGAGGGCCGCTCGGCGTTCAGGTCGGCGAGCCGGTCGGCGAGGCCGCGCGGCTGCCCGGGGGTGCGGGCGGCCAGGAAGGCCGCCATGTAGGCGCGGAGCTCCTCCCAGTTGACGGCGAGTTCCTCATCGGAGTAGGTCGCCATGGTGAGGTCCTTGTCAGCGCGCTCGGCGAGCCACTCCCGGTCCTCGAACGGCAGGCCGAGCAGGCGGCACAGGCACTGCGCGGCGACCCACTCGGCGAAGTGGCGCTGGAGGTCGCCCGGCGCACCCTCGGCGACCATCCGTTCCAGGCCCTCCCGGGTCACCTCGGCGACCCAGTCGGCGGGCAGTTCGGGCTGGTTGCGGCCGAGCGCGGCGAGCACCTCGTCGCGCAGTCCGGCCTGCTGGAGGTGGTTCATGGCGTCCAGCAGTTCGGGCGCCAGGATCGGGGCGTCCTGGGTCGGGCTGTCGGCCTCGCCGAGGACGGAGCGGGCGAAGGAGCGGTCCCGCAGGACGTCACGGGCCAACTCGTAGCCGGTGACCAGCCAGGCCTCGCCGCCGGCGTTGGTCCTGACCCGGGCGACGGGGCAACGGCTGCGCAGCTCGTCCAGTTCGGGGGCGAGGCGGTCGCCGTCGGTGCTGAACGGGTAGCGGGGCAGGGCCTCCCCGCCCGGGGCGTGGGCCGGCGCGTGGGCCGGGGCCTGACCCGGGCCGGGAGCCGGGGCCTGGTCGGTGGTGGCGGGCGCCTGGGGTGCGCTCATGCGGCGCGGTCCTCTCTGTTCGGTACGGGATCGGGGTTCGGGGCGGTGCCGTGGAGCGGGGGTGCGCGGCGGGGGTGCCGCCGTCACCAGCGCACCGGCAGCCGGGCGGGCGCGCGCAGCGGGGTGGTCTCGTCCCAGGGCAGCGACTCGGCGGGCTCGGCGAGCTCGATGCCGGGCAGCTTCTCCAGCAACACCTGGATCACCACGGCCAGTTGCATCCGGCTCAGGTGCGCGCCGGTGCAGGCGTGCGGGCCATGGCCGAAGGCGAGGTGCGGGTTGGGCGTACGGGAGAGGTCGAGGCGGTCGGGGTCGGTGAACGCCCCGGGGTCGCGGTTGGCGGAGGCGGGCACCGGCACGACCGCGTCCCCGGCCCGGATCAGCTGCCCGTGGAGGGTGAGGTCCTCCTCCGCGACGAGGATGTTGATCGCGTTCATCAGCGGTACGTGGCGCAGCAGTTCGTCCACGGCGGTGGCGATCCCGGCGGGTTCCTCGCGCAGCCGGCGGAGCTGGTCGGGGTGGGTGAGGAGGGTGAGCAGGGCGTTCCCGGTGTGCTGCATGTTGGTCTTGTAGCCGGCCATCAGCATGGTTACGACGAAGCTCACCACGTCGTCCCTGACCAGCTCGCTGCCGGAGCGGCGGGTCTCGGCGAGCAGCAGCCGGATGTAGTCCCCGTCCTGGGGCGCTCCTCCCCCCTCTTCTTCCTCCTCTTCTTCCTCCTTGCGAGTGATCAGCTCCGAGGCGTAGTCCTGGAGGGCGTACAGCGCGGTGAGGATCTCGTCCATCGTCAGCCCGGCGGCACTGAGCAGGGTGAGGGTGTGCGGGAGGTAGCGGTCGCGGTCCTCGTGCGGGAGGCCGATGGTCTCGCACAGCACGCGCAGCGGCAGCGGTTCGACGTAGCCGGCCACCAGGTCGGCCGTGCGGTCGGGCGAGCCGGCCGTCATGGCGTCGATCAGCTCCTCCGCGATGGCGCGGATCCGGGGTCGCATGAACTCCAGGCGCCCACGGCCGAACAGCGGCAGGACGGCGCGCCGCACCCGCTCGTGGTGCTCACCCCGCATCTCCAGGAAGGTCGGCAGGCACGGCGGCGGGGCGTCGTCGCCCTCGACGGGCGGCCAGGCGGACAGCAGGGGCCGCACCAGCCTCGGGTCGGCGAAGGCGGCGCGGGCGTCCGCGTAGCGGCTGAGCAGCCACGCCGTCTCGCCGTTGGGCAACTGCGCCTGGACGACGGGCTGTTCGGCGCGCAGCCGGGCGTACTCGCAGGGCGGTCCGGCGGTGCCGGGTGTCACCTCGGGGACGGGCATCGGGGTGGGGATCTGGGCGGGGACGGCGGTGTCGGTCATCGGGTGCCCTCCCGGACGGCGGCGGTGACGGCGGCGGCGGGGCCGGTGGCGGAGCCGGTGGCGGTGGCGGAGCCGGTGGCGGTGGCGGAGCCGGCGGTGGGCCGCTGGAGGTAGCCGGAGGCGAAGAAGTACTCCAGGTACCGGTCCAGCAGGGCGGAGTCGACCGGCGGGCAGTGCAGTCCGCTGTCCGCCAGGGCGGCTTCGGCGTTGTGCCGGCCGAGCACCGGGAAGGTGCCCTCGAAGTAGAGCTCCTTGACGGACATGTCGGCGGTGCGGCTGCGGTCCACGCACAGCGACACGAAGGGCGCGGTGGCGCTCGTGGGGTTCTCGGCGACGTGACGGACCAGCTCGTCGACCCAGTGCGGGTAGGGCAGCGTGCGCACCGCGCAGCCGGCCGCGCGCATCCGGTCGATGACGTCCGACAGCATCGCGGGGCGGGGGTTGGTGAGGTGGTAGGTACGGCCGTCGGCGTCCCGACGGGTGGCGATGTGGACGACGGCCTCGGCGAGGTGGTCGACCGGGACGAAGTCCATCGGCAGGGCGATGTCCGGGGCCAGCCCGGTCTCGGCGATCGTCCGGAACAGCGAGCAGATCGCGGTCTCGGTGTTGCTCACGCCGCTCACCTGGTCCCCCGTCACCTCGTACGGGCGGTGGACGGCCACCGGCAGTCCCTGCTCGGCGGCCCGGCGCAGCACCCCTTCGGCGACCCACTTGCTCTCGGCGTAGCCCATCGTCAGCCCGTCGGCGTGGGCCAGGGGGGCGTCCTCGGCGACCTCGCGCACCCCGGCCGCCCCGGCGCCGGCCACGACGGCGACGGTCGACAGGAAGTGGACCGGGACGCGGCGGGGCGCGGCAAGGCGAACGATCTCGCGGGTGCCGTCCACATTGGGGGCGCGCAGCTGCTCGTACGGGTAGAGGAAGTTGACCTGGGCCCCGTTGTGGACGATCAGGTCCAGGCGGGCGGCCAGCTCGGCGCGCCGCTCGGCCGACAGCCCGAGTCCGGGCTCGGCGAGGTCGGCGGGGAAGCACTCCAGCCGCTGCCGGTCGGCCTCGTCGAGGTGCAGGCCGTAGCGGGCGAGGGCGGTGCGCACGCGCTGTTCGGCGTGGGCGGGGCTCGCGGCGCGGACGGGGCAGTGGATCCGGGCGGTGGTGCGGCGCAGCAGGGTGGTCAGCAGGAAGGCGCCGACGAAGCCGGAGGCGCCGGTGAGCAGGACGTGCGCCGGGTCCCGGGGGCGGGGCGCGGGGCCCTGGGCGGGCGGGAGGCGGAAGCCGAGTTCGGCCTCCCGGACGAAGTCGACGGTGCTCTGCCCGGCGTCGCTCGGGGAACCGTCGCGGGCGGCCCGGACGGCCTCGGTGAAGCGCGCGAGGGTGGGGGCGGTGAGCAGCGCCCGGATGAGGGTGGAGCTGAGTGCGGCGTCGAGGCCGAGGGCGGCGAGGGTGCGGGTGACGGCCTCCGAGGCGAGCAGGGAGTCGCCGCCGAGGTGGAAGAAGTCGTCCTCGGGGGCGGGCCGGGTGCGCAGCACCTGCTGCCAGATCCCGGCGAGGAGGCCGGCGAGCCCTTCGGCCGGCTGCTGGTGCGGTATCCGGTCCGCGGTGGCGGCGCTGGCAGCGGTGGTGGCGGTAGCGGCGGCGGCGGTGGCGCGCAGGCGTTTGCGGTCCACCTTGCCGCCGCTGGTCACCGGGAAGCGGTCGAGGGCGACCAGCACGGGCACGGCCTGCGGCGGCAGCCAGCGGGCGCAGTAGCCGCGCAGTTCGGGCAGCGGCAGGGGCTCCGCCGGGGCAGTGGGGGTGATGTAGGCGGTCAGCGCCTCGCCGTCGGTCTCGACGACGGCCTCGGCCACGGCGGGGTGGGCCCGCAGCCGGGCCTCCACCTCGTCCAGTTCGATCCGCGCGCCGCGCAGCTTGACCTGGCGGTCCGCGCGCCCGCGGTACTCCAGCAGGCCGTCGGCGGTGCGGACGACCCGGTCGCCGGTGCGGTAGAGGCGGCCGCCGGGTTCGACCTGGGGCAGCCGGACGAACCGCTGCGCGGTCAGCTGCTCGTCGCCCGGATAGCCGAGGGCCAGGCCCTCCCCGCCGACGTACAGCTCGCCCTCCTCGCCCGGCGCCGCGGGCGTGCCGTCGGCGCGCAGCACATGGCAGGTGGTGCCGGCGTACGGGCGGCCGATCGGGACACCGGCGGCGTCCTCGGGCAGCGGGCGGACGACGTGGGCGGTGGAGACCACCGAGTTCTCGGTCGGGCCGTAGAAGTTGACCACGGTGGTGCCGGGGCAGGCGGCCAGGACGGCGTTCGCCAGGCGCGGGTCCATCGCCTCGCCGCCGGCCGAGACGAACCGCAGGCCCGCCATCGCCTGCGGGCGGGTCCGGGCGAGCAGGTGGAAGACGCTCGTGGTCAGGTAGGCGACGGTGACGCCCCGGCTGCGCAGCAGGTGTTCCAGCGCGGTCGGCGAGAGGAGTTCCTCGCGGTCGGCGATCACCAGGCAGGCGCCGGTCAGGAGGGCGCCCCAGATCTCGATGGTCGAGGCGTCCGAGGAGAGGCCGTAGCCGTGCAGGATCCGGTCGCCCGGCCCGGGCGGGGGCAGTTCGCGGTCGGCCAGGACGAGTCGGGCGACTCCCCGGTGCGGGATCGCCACCGGCTTGGGGCGGCCGGTCGTACCGGAGGTGAAGGCGACGTAGGCGCAGTCACCGGGCGCCGACAGGACGCCGGTGGTCCGGACGGGCGCCGGCGCAGAGTCCCCGTCGTCGACGGCCGGGATGCTCACCCGCAGGCCGCGGACCCGGCGTTCGGTGCCGGGCAGGGTGACGGCGGCGCGCAGCCCGGCGTCCTCGGCCATGGCGCGCAGGCGGGCCGGGGGCAGGTCGTCGTCCAGCGGGACGTAGGCGCAGCCGGCCTTGAGGATGCCCAGCAGGGCGATCAGTGCTTCCGGGGAGCGGCTGCCGCACACGCCGACGGGCTCACCGGGGGTGATGCCCGCGGCCAGCAGCCGGGCGGCCAGCGCGGTCGATCCGGCGTCCAACTGGCCGTAGCTGAGGGTGCGGTCGCGGTGGCGGACCGCCGGTGCGCCCGGGCGGGCGGCCGCCTGCCGGGCGAAGAGCTCCGGGAGGGTGAGGTCCTGCGGCCGGTCGGCGCGGGAGGCGCGGGCCGCCGCGGGGCGGGGGGGCAGGGAGGTGGAGCGGGCGCGACGAAACGTCGATGTCGGTCATGGATCCTTCTCAGGAGGTGGCTCCGTCGGCCGCGGCTGCGGGCCGGTGCCGACGGCACGCCAGGTCAGTCCGCGCTGTCGGCGGCGGGTTCGGCGGGCCGGACGGGTTCGGCGGGCCGGGTGGGTTCGGTGGGCCGGGGCGGTTCGGCGGAGTCGGCCGCCGGGTGGGCGGGCTCGGTGAAGTCGGCGGCGAAGGCCGAGAAGTCGGCGGTCCGCCAGCGCTGCGGGCGCAGCCGGAACAGGATGTCGTCCTTGAGCTGGTCGGCGGTGGCATCGAGGTAGCCGCGGGCCTCGTCCGGGTCCAGGTAGCGGTGGGCCAGGGCGTCCCGGACGGCCGGCGGCACCGGGTCCTCGACGGTGACGACCGGCCCTTCGACGCTCACGTACCGGTAGGGCCGCCGCTCGTCCTGCACGCAGAGGCTGAACCGGCCCGCGGCGCACAGCAGTCGGCCCTTTACCGTCTCGCGCCCCGTCTGGACGAGGATCTCGCCCCCGGGCTCATAGCCGTACCAGACCGGCACGCACAGGGGCGCCCGGTCGCCTTCTCTGGGGTCCGCGACGCTCAGCACCCCGACTCGGCGGTCGGCGAGGAAGGTCTCCCGGGCGTTCTGCGACATGGTGGGCAGCATGAGTCAATCCCCTTTGTTCATAAGGACGTTGAGACCTGCAGCAGCTGCTCGTCAGCCGTGGTCATGGCGGACGGCGCGTCACTTGCCCGCAGGATGGGACGACGACCACTCGATCATGTGGACGCGTCACGGGAGGCGACGGCGGGCCATCAATGCTCCGGCAGCCCGTTCGTCTCCGTAGGAACAGCATGGCGCTACTGGCACGTACAGTGACGGAGAGATCACGCTACTGTCGTGAACATGCCACTCAGTGGCCGGAACTGCACCACCACCCCCGTCCGCACCCCCGTCGACCCACCGCGACCCGGCCGCCTCCTGGCGCACGGCCCCCGCGAGGGCGAGGGCTCCCTGACCATGGTCGCCGACCTTCGGAGCCGTCCCTGACGCGCTGACCGGGCGGCCTCCCTCCCCCGATCCTCGACCGCGCCCTCAGCCGAGGGCGCGGTCGAGGTTGAAGGCCGCGCTGATCAGTGAGAGGTGGGTGAACGCCTGCGGGAAGTTGCCGAGTTGCTCGCCGGTGCGGCCGATCTCCTCGGCGTAGAGGCCGAGGTGGTTGCCGTAGGTGAGCATCTTCTCGAAGGCCAGCCGGGCCTCCTCCAGGCGGCCGGCCCGGGTGAGCGCCTCGACGTACCAGAAGGAGCAGATCGAGAAGGTGCCCTCGGTGCCGTGCAGGCCGTCCGGGCTGGCCGCCGGGTCGTAGCGGTAGACCAGCGAGTCGGAGACCAGGTCCCGGGTGAGGGCGTCCAGGGTCGCCAGCCACTTGGGGTCGGTGGGCGAGACGAACTTGGCCATCGGCATCATCAGCACCGAGGCGTCCAGCACGTCGGCGCCCAGGGACTGGACGAACGCCCCGCGTTCGGCGGACCAGCCCTCCCGCATGATCTGCCGGTAGATCGCGTCCCGGTTCCGCAGCCAGCGGCCGAGGTCCGCGGGCAGGCCGCGCCGGTTGGCCATCCGGATCGCCCGCTCGATCGCCACCCAGCACATCAGCCGCGAGTAGACGAAGTCCCGTCGGCCGCCCCTGGTCTCCCAGATGCCCTCGTCGGGCTGGTCCCAGTGGTCGCAGAGCCAGTCCACGACGGCCCCGACCTCGTCCCAGTGGGCGCTGCTGATCGGCTGCCCCCACTTGTCGTGCAGGTAGACGGAGTCGATCAGCGCCCCGTAGATGTCCAGTTGGAGCTGGTGGGTGGCGTCGTTCCCGACCCGCACCGGCGCCGAGCCCAGGTGCCCTTCGAGGTGGTCCAGTTCGGACTCGGGCAGGTCCTTGCGCCCGTCGATGCCGTACATGATCTGCAGCGGGCCGGACGGGCCGGCGCCCCGCATGATCCCCTGCTCCGACAGGAAGCCCATGAACGCCTCGGCCTCCGAGGTGAAGCCCAGGCGGAGCATGGCGTAGACGCAGAAGGCCGCGTCGCGCACCCACACGTACCGGTAGTCCCAGTTGCGTTCGCCGCCGACCCGCTCGGGCAGGCTGGTCGTCGGCGCGGCCACGATCGCGCCGGTCGGCGCGTAGGTGAGCAGCTTCAACACCAGCGCGGAGCGGTGCACCATCTCCCGCCACCGGCCGCGGTAGCGCGAGCGGCTCAGCCAGTTGCTCCAGAACCGGACGGTCGCCTCGAACTGCGCCTGCGCCTCGGCGTGCGGGCAGGCCCGCGGGCGCACGTCCTCGCCGATCCGGTCCAGCGCGAACACCACGGACTCGCCCTCCAGGAGCTTGAAGTGCGAGCGGACGTCCCGGCCGTCGCCCTCCAGCGGCGCGGTCGACGTCAGTGCCAGGGTCATCGACGGGGCCTCGAAGACCGCCTCGCCGGACCGCACCCGCACCGTGTGCGGCTCCGCTCCGTAACCGAAGCGGGGTGCGATCCGCGCCGCGAACGGCAGCGTCCCGCGCACGCACACCACCCGACGGATCAGCCGGTGCCGGGAGGCCTCGCGGGACTCGTCGACGACCGGCATGAAGTCCTGGATCTCCGCCACGCCGTCGGCCGCGTAGAACCGCGTGATCAGCACATTGGTGTCGGGGAAGTAGAACTGCCGCGTCCGGGCCGGCACGTCGGCGGCCAGCTCGAACGACCCGCCCCGCTCGGCGTCCAGGATGGACCCGAACACACTGGGCGCGTCGAACCGCGGGCAGCAGTACCAGTCGATGGTGCCGTCCGTCCCCACCAGGGCGGCGGTGCGGAGGTCCCCGATCAACCCGTGCTCGGCGATCGGCAGATAGCGCGCTCCGCCCCCTCCCCCTCCCCCTCCTACGGATCCGGTCCCGAACTCCATGCCGGCCTCCCTACCGTTTCAGCGAGGGAAGGTACGGGCCTCAGCAGACCTCGCCTCTCATGGTAGATCGCTCGGGCGTTCGACGCGGCGGGCCGGGGGGCCGCCCGGCAGCCGGGCCGGGCAGCGGCGGCGGCGCCCCCGTCGTGCCGCCGATCAGGTCCGGCGCCGCGCGGTCACCGGCTGCGACGCACCGGTCGCCGCTCCCCCGGCACGGCCACCGTCCGTCACGGGCCGGTGTGCCAGGACGGGCAGGCGGGCTCGTGCCAGGTGGTGCGGACGGCCCGGCCGCTCCGGGTCAGGTGTTCGCTGGACCAGGTACGGCAGCACCGGCCGCCCGGTGGAGCCGGAACCGGCTGCCGCACGGGCCGGGCCTGGACGGCGGACGCGGGCGCGGTGGAACGGCGGCGGTGGCGGCGGCTGGTTCCGGGTGTCGTCATGTCGCAGGCTCTGCCCACCGGGCCGCCCCACCGAACCCCGCGCTCACCCGAACGGCGTAATCCGTGCGCTCTCGGCGAAGCTCCCGGGCTCGGGGTCAGGTTCCCAGCTGATGCCAGGCGTGCCCGCTCCCGTCCCCGCCGGTCGCCCGGGCCTGGCCACTCATTTACGGGCGGCTCGCTACGCTGAGGCGGCATCAGGTGGGCGGTGTCCGTCGGGGACCGCCGCGGAACGACGTAAGAGGACGGCCGGTGGGCATCTGGACCGAGGACCTCCGGGCGCGGCTGGCGCAGCCGTGGATCTGGTTCGTGGCGACGACCGGGGTGGACGGCGCCCCGCACGTCACGCCGATGTGGGTCGGCCTGGAGGGTGAACGGGTGTACTTCAACACCTCCATCGGCCGGATCAAGGAGCGCAACCTGCGGCACGACCCCCGGGTGTGCCTCTCCGGCTCCGACCCGGCCGATCCCTACGACCGCGTCCAGATCCACGGCCGGGCCGTCGAGTTCGTGACCGGGGAGCAGGCCGACCGGCAGATGGACCGACTCGCCCACAAGTACCTCGGCGTCGAGGAGTACGGCTGGCGCATCCCCGGCGAGCGGCGGGTCACCGTGTTCATCGAGCCCACCCGGATCCGCCGGGTCGTCGGGGTCGAACCGCTGCCGGCCGCCGCCCGGGCCGCCGACTGACCTCGCCCGCGTCAGCGGCAGCACTGGCGCCGGAACAGGTGCCGGGACAGGTGGTGGCCGCCGCCCGGCCGTCCCGGCCACTGCCCGAGAGGGCGAGCCTCGGGGCATCGAGTTGACGTGATCGTTCGTACTCGGGAGCATGTGTGGCCGCGTACGTGCGCGGGTGTGCGCAGGTGTGCGCGGGCCGGTTCTCTGGGATGTGATGTGGGGTCATGACGTTGGTGATGTCCGGGCGGGGCGTGGCGAGGACGGGGCTGGTCCTCGGAGCAGCGCTGGTGCTGGCGGTCGGCGCGACCGGCGGGGGTGACCGGGCGTCAGCGGTCCCGCTCGGGTCGGGCACGGTGGTCCGGCCCGCCGCCGAGCCGGCCGATGTCCGGATCACGGAGGGCGAGGTCGGCGAGGTGGGGCCGCGCGGGACGATCACCTACCCGTCGGTGACCAGCTGCCTGGTCGTCACCGTCCTGCTGCGGGACGGCGGCAAGGTCGGCGGCCATGCGAGCCTGTTCCAGGTCCCGGGGAAGTACAGCTCGGACGAGATCCTCCCCGCCATCAGGCGGGCCGTCGGCCACCGGCCGGTGCAGGCCGTCGATGTCAGCGGGGCCGTCGGGGCCTGGAACCCGTCGTACTTCCGGAAGGCCATCGAGCGGTACACCGACACGGCCCCGCCCGGACCGACCGGCGACGCGCAGGGGATCGGCGACGCGGTGGCCCGCCTGCTGGGCCAGCCGCGCGGGAAGGTCACCGTCCAGGACCTGCCGGACGGCGACATCACGAGGTGAAACGCGGCCGACCGCCCGGCCCCGAGGGCCGAGCGGTCGGAACCGGCACCGGTCCCGTCAGTACGAGGCGTGGTTGCTTTCCGGTCCCGGCCCGCGCTCTACTGCGTCAGGTACCAGCTCTGGTACGGGTTGTTGGTGTTGCAGCCCTCCTCGTGGAAGAGGTAGGGGCTGTTGTTGCCGTTGTCCAGGCAGGAGCGCACGGCGAAGTTGAAGAACTGGGTGCCGTACGCACCGTTGGTCATCGCCCAGATCTGGTACGGGTCCTTGTCGTCGCACGACTTCATCTGCACCGTGCCGGCGCTCATGGCCCGTATGCAGCGGCCGCTGCTGTCGTTGCGGAGCTGGACGTTCGGGTAGCCCGTGTCGGGCGCGGCTGACGCGACCTTCCAGCGGAGGTTGGCCGCGCCGGTGCTGTAGGTGGTCGAGGACAGCTCGTAGCTGCCGTACACGCTCCCGAGGTGGTGGTCGATGAACTGGACACTGCCGATGACCAGGTTGTCCTGGTTGTAGTAGGCGTTCGCCGTTCCCGACGTGCCGATCACCGTGACGAGCGCGGCCGCCAGGCCGAGCACAGCCGTGTACCGGTACCTCATTCGTTGCCCCCAGTCGGTGGGAATCGCCGTCGTCGGCGCGGGGTCCATCCTCACCGCGGCCCGTCCCGCCCGACCACGACGTTCACCCGACGTTGACCCGACACTTCCGCTGGGGGAGGCCGTCAGCGCGGTCCGTGCGGCGACCAGGGGCCGGCCAGCAGCCGTTCGGCCTCTGCCACGATCGCGGCGCCGAGCTCTTCGAACGTGCGGATCCGCTCGCCCGTCGGGCCGTCACACCCCACGTCCAGGGTCACCAGAGGCCACAGTGCGCGGGGCCGGCCGAGCGCGCCCCAGCCGCCGTGGGCGATGACCTCGGCGCCGACCGTGGGTGCCGTACCGCCGTTCACGATCAGCCGGAGCCACCAGTGGACGAGCTCCCGACGAGCCGCCTCCCACGGGTGGCCGGTGTCCTTGCCGGGGAGTCCGGCGGTGAGGCCCAGTTCGGCGAGCACCCGGTCGAAGAGCTCGGGAGCCCGCCCTCGGTCGCCGTACGGCAGGCCGGCGAGCAGCGGCAGGGACGGCGCCTCGACGCCAAGCGCCTCCGCCGTCAGCCCGGTCCGGACGAGCTGGTCCTCGTCCACCCTGCGGCCGATCAGGCGTTCCAGGGCGAGCATCCGCAGGTGCTCGACCGCTTCCCGCGCGGTGACGGCGTAGGGATCGTGCGGGGTGGTGAAGGTCGTCTCCCCGTCGACGAAGTACGACCAGAAGGCGACGGTCGTACGCACTCGGGACAGCGTGCCGGGCCGACCGGTGAACTCGTTCCGGACGTAGTGGGCGAGGTCGTTCCCGTAGTACATGAGGTCGGTCTGGTGGACCGACAGCACCGGGTGGCCCGACTCGCCCGCCGTTCCCGGCAGGTAGCGGTGGCCGTAGACCGGGACCAGCTGCGGGACAGTCGCCAGCTCGGCCCGCGCGATCCGCAGCGCCTCCCGGGTCCCGTCCGGCTTCGGCCCCCACAACGGGTGCCAAAAGCCGTTGTGCTCGACATCGAACAGCACGCCCTCGACCGGCGCGGTCAGCCGGGCCCGCAGGTCGTCGGGGTCGCCGTGCCGCCAGTCCGGCCAGCACCGGGACCCATGCGGGAGGCCGGCGGCCAGGAAGGTCCGGTGGTCGGCGGCGAACCGGAAGCCGAACCGGGCCTCCACGTCATCGAGTTCCCGCTCGCCGAGGCCCGGCCCGATCTCGGCGTGGAGGCGCCGCTGGAGCTCCCCGGCGGCTTCGAGGGTCAGTGTCGGGGGCGGCGCGGGAACCATTCGCACAGCCTAGCGGCCCGGTACGGCCCTCGCTTAAGTAGTCGCCTAGTGAAGGTCAGGAGTTGATAGTGCCAAGGCAATTCCTCTGCTGTCTATGCGCCTCACCACCGGCGACTTTTACCAGCAAAAGCTGACATACCAGGGCACGCAGCTTGCTCACATTCCTGAGACATGTCATTTCTCTGATTACCCCGGTAATCAACCCCCGGAACGGCCCGGAATCACTGGGGTGAAGTAACTCGTGAGGTTCGCAGGGGAGTCCGGCCGTGGCGTGGCCGAGAATCACCGGACCGGCGGGATGCCCAGCCGGGCCTCCAGTCGGGCCACGTGCCGGAGGGAGTACCTGCTGCCGAGCTCCGCGGACCGCCGGTACCAGGCCAGCGCCTCCGGGAGCCGGCCGGCCTCGCGGAGCAGGTCGCCCAGCTCGCGCAGCGCCCGGCGATCGCCGTTGTCGACCCGGCCCGCCAGCCACGCGTAGGCGTCGTCGAGCCGCCCCGCGTCCCAGAGCATCCAGACGGCCTCCCGGTAGGCGTCCCGGATCCGGCTGTCGGCCGCCCTCGCGTACCAGGTCAGCGCCGTGTCGATCCGTCCGGCCTCCTGGTGGAGGGCGGCGATGTGCAGCAGCGCGGAGTCGTCCCCGTGCCGGGAGGCCTCCCGGTACCAGTGCAGCGCCCGGGCCGGCTGCTTCCCCAACCGGTAGAGCGCGGCCGCCTGGTGCATGGCCAGCACGTCGGACAGCTCCGCCGCCCGCAGGTAGTACGGCAGGGCGCCGTCGAGGTCGCCCTCGGCCTTCAACAGGTCGGCCAGCGGCCGCAGGGCCACCTTGTCCCCGCCGCGCACGGCGCGCCGGTACCAGTCGATCGCCTCCTCGACCCGGTCCGCGGCCTGCAGGTGCTCCGCCGCCTCGCGCAGCGCGGTGGTGTCGCCGGCGGCCACCGCCTCCTCGTAGGAGCGCAGTCCGCCCTCCCGGTCACCGGTGGTCCAGCGCAGGTGCGCGGCCTCGCGGTACGCCTTCTCGTCGCCGTCCCGCGCCCGGCCCTGCAACCACGCCAGGGCCTCGGGCGCCCGGCCGTGGCGGCGCAGCACCGCCGCCGCCGAGCGCAGCGCCTGGCTCTTGCCACCCGTCTGGGCGGCGCGCTGGTAGAGGGTGATCGCCTCCTCGTCCTGCCCGTCGTGCTCCAGCTGGCGGGCCGCCTCCAGGGCGGCGTGGGTGTCGCCGGCGTCGGCGCGTTCGCGCAGCCAGGAGATCGCCTCGGCCAGGTCGCCGCTCTCGCTGAGCAGGCTCGCCGCCGACCGGACGGCCTGGCTGTCACCGGCCTCCGCCGCGGCCTGGTACCAGGCCACCGCCTCCCGCGGCCGACCGGTCTCGTGCAGGAGCCGCGCCCCCACCACGAGCGTGTCGGTGTCCCTCGTGGTCACGGCCGTGTGGAAGGAGTACGCGTTGACCACGGGGTGGGCGCCGTGGTTGCTGGCCAGGAACTGCACGGCCGTCTCCTTGGCGGTGGCCTGGGCCAGCGACAGCCGGGGGTCCCGGTGCGCCAGCGCGGCCAGCCCGAGCAGCTCACTGCCCGTCAGGGAGTTGGGGACGTTGACGCCCGCCTCCTCGATCAGCATCAGGGCGGCGGCGTTCGGGGGGTCCTCGCTCCCCTCCCCGGTCAGCATCCGGGCGGAGTCGGAGACCGTCCCGATCACCAGGACCGGGGCCCGGCGGGTGTCGGACAGCGCCTGCCTGATCTCGTCGTGGATCCGCTGGGCCGTCACCCCCTGGGCGGCGTCCAGGTAGCGGTCGATCCGGTCCAGCCACACCACCGTCCTGGGCCCGGCCCCCGCCAGCGCCTGGAGCACCTGCCCGGTGTCGGAGGGGTTGGCCGGGTACCACAGCCGCCAGTCGGCGGGCAGCGACCGCACGGCCTCCCAGCAGCTGCGCGTCTTGCCGGTCGACGGTTCACCGCGCGCGATGACGATGCCGCTGTGCCCGCCGACCCCCATCCGCACCACGTCCAGCAGCGCCCGGTCGTGCAGCCGGTCCACGTACGGGGTCAGGGTCGGCAGGGTGTCGGGCATGTCCGGGAACGCGAAGGTCGGACGGACCCCGAGGGCGATCGGATCGAGCAGGTCCGCGACGGCGTGCCCGTACGGGGGCTCCGCCGCCGCCGCGATCCACAGGTTCCGGGCGCGCACGGCGGCCTCCCCCGCCCCGACCCCCGCCATCCGGGCCAGCACCGACGCCACCGCCACCGCGTCGTGCGGGTTGGGCGGCAGCTGGGGCGAGCGCAGCAGCCGGCGGATGCTGTCCCGCTCCGGTGCGGCGGCGAGCGAGTCGTCCAGCCGGACGGCGCCCGCGATGTCGGCCAGGGACGGCGCGCCGGCCGAGAGGTACAGGTCGTGCAGGGCGTCCTTGAGGTCGCGCAGCGGCCCCGGCGGCGCCCACGGACGGGTCAGTAACCGCGGGCGCCGCCGCCCCTCCCCGGCCGACGGCGCGCGCCCGCGCGCCGCCGTCGGATGCCCCGGCCCGACGGCGGGCACCGCCCTGCCGCTCCCCTCCTGCACGCGGTGCCATGCCTCGGCCCACACCCGGACCGGGTAGCCGGCGGCCGGTGACCCCGGATAGTCCGCGATCACCCGCATGAAGGCGCAGAACGTCCGCAACTGCGGTCCGCCGGGCGAGCGCAGCGCGTCGCTGACCGTACTGCGGGAGAGCTGTTCGCCGAGCCGCGCCGCCCGCGCCTCCAGCTCGCGCAGCGACGGGCGGCCGCACGCCTTCCGCGCGATCCGCATGGCCTCACCGAGCTGGTGGGGCTCCACCAGGGCGTCCGGTTCGGGCCAGGCGTCGGCACCGTCGGCCAGGGCGTCCGCCGCCGACTGGTTCGCGGGCGTCTCCTGCCACAGCCTGGCGGCCTTGCGCAGCTCCGACGGCCGTCCGCCGCAGGCCCGTACGTAGGCCTCCACGACGGGCCAACTCGGCTTGGAAGAACCGGAGTCCGCGCGGGAGAAGGTCGCGACGGAGTAGGGTTCCATGGCCTCGTAGGTCTTGCCGCTGCGCTCCCGCAGGCCGCGCAGGTAGACGGCGAGCCGTTTCGCGAACGCACCGTCCGGCACCGCCTTCTTGTGCCGTCCCATGCCGCACGCTCACCTGCGCCGGCGTCCGCGGGCGACGGCGGCGACCAGCCTTCTGGTCAGCTCGGCCGCGGCGAAGACCGCTGCGCTCGACAGGGCGATGATCGTCTCGGTGGACACCCCGGCCAGGGCGAGCACGACGACCGCGGTCAGAACACCCAACGCCAGGACGACGACCGGAACGGGCAGCACACTGCTGCCCGCCGCCGTCCGCCGCGGACGCGGCACACTCATACGAAGTCCCTAAAATCGAAATGACGTTCAATCGAGTCTTGAAGACCCGGGCCGGAGATTGCAGCTCCCGCCCAGCACCCGGCGTTCATTCTCGGGTACGACGAGCCTCGTGATTTCCCCGAACGGCCCAAGCGGCATTCCTCTCTGAAAGAACATCGCATGATCAACGGAGGTATCCGCAGCTCGCGGCCACTGGGAGCGCCCCCGCACACGCCGGATCGCGCCCCTGTCCGGGTTTTCCTCCCCGACGAACGCCACTCCCGGTATTTCTTGCGCAGCAGTCCGGAACCCGCCGCAACAATCTCGCCCGGCGGAACGGGAAAAGGCCCAGGTCATCCGCCGCCGACCCGGGCGGCTCCACCGCAGCCGCCACCGCTCCGTCCGGCTCCGCAGCACGCAACTGGGCGTTCCGGTCGCGCTCCCCGCCAGCCTTGAACCCGAAGTCCCGGTCGCGAGCAATCGACACCCAGGGACCACGGCCGCCCTCCGATGCAGCGGAGCCGGCCACCGTCCGGACCCAGCGTCCGGCCCTTCGGGGGCGCCCGGTGGGCGCCCCCGAAACGTCGAACGGCAGCGAAGTCCTGCCTGGCAGACGGGAGTTGCCGACCCGTCGGGCGGCAGGACGGCCCGTCGCGCTCAGGCCGTGGTACCGGCCTGTGCGGCGCCCGTGCGGCCGCGCAGCGCGACGGCCGCGTGGCGGGCCCACCAGGCGGCGGTGTACAGCGCCAGGGCGGCGATCAGGCCCGCGCCCGCGCCCTTCGCCGCGTCGGAGAGCACACCTTCGAGCAGGGCGTCCAGCGGCCGCCCGCCGGCCACCGCCTGCGGGCCGGCCAGCCACCACCAGGCGTGCGCAACGGCCCCGGTGGCCGTGCACAGGGCCAGCGCGAGCAGGACGTGGCGGCGCCGGCCCGCGATGGCGGCCAGGCCGCCGGTGATACGCAGCCGGGCCCGTCGGCGCCAGCCGAAGACGGCGATGGCGGCCAGGCCGCCGATGGTGCTGGCGTGCTGCAGGGCCCGCGCCCAGCTGAGGCTGCCGGCCAGGGTGGTGTTCAGCCAGGGCGCGCGGGTGACCACGAAGCCGTCGAAGTGGGTGAAGGAGTCCCAGACCAGGTGGGTGGCGAGGCCGATCAGCGCGGACAGCAGGACCCACCCGGCCCGCCGCACCACCGCCCCGGCCATACCGGGTGCACCAGGCGTTCCGGCCGTACCGGGCGCTCCGACCGTCGGCGCGGCGGGCGACGGAAGCGGCAGCAGCGCGGCGAGCGGCCGCCGCCCGGCCAGCAGGAGCGCCCACAGCGCGAGGGTGTACGGCAGGCCGACGGTGAGGGCGCCGGGCAGGGTGTGGGTGGTGGTGGCGTTGGCGAAGGGCTCGTACCAGGACTGGGCGCTGACCGGCAGTCCGGTGGCGACCAGGAAGTACGGCAGGTCCGGCGCGACGGCCCCGGCCACCAGCGCGGCCCGGCTGAACGGCGTGCGCAGCAGGGGCAGGACGGCTGCCGGGTGGGACAGGGTGAACGGCATGGGCATCCTCTCGCGCGGGCCTGCCGGATCCGGTGGAGCCGACGGTCCGATAGTCCGTTGAACGGAATGCTACGTCAAACGGAGTAACACGAGCGCGACGAACCCCGCCGCTCGGCCGGTACGGGCCCTACCGGCCGCTCGGCGGGGTCGGATCGTTCAGCGCGGGGCCCGGCCCAGGCGCCCGGCGAGCGGGACGGCCGCCAGGGCTGCCGTCAGGACGGTCGCCAGGGCGGCGAGCGCGGTCGGATCGCCCCACGCCACCGTGCCGGCCTGGGCGAGCAGCGGCGGGCAGGCCAGGGCCAGCGCGGCCAGTTCGCGGGTGCCCCGGGAGCCGTTGCGCCAGGCCGTCACCGCCGCGGCCGCGGCGAGCACCAGCAGCGGCCAGCACCCGTAGTCGGTGCTGACCCAGGGCACGGCGTGCGCGGCCACGGCCGCCAGGGGTACCAGCACCAGCGCGACCGCCACCCCGGCGGTGCCCGCCCGGCCGGCCGCCAGGGCCTCCGTACGCCGGTCCGGCGGGCAGCCGAGCAGCGCGGCCGCCGCCAGCACGGCGGCGGCCGGGCCGGCGACCGGGTCGCCGAACGCCGGACCGCTGGCCACGGCGGACGCGGCGAAGGCGAGCAGCCCGGCCACGGTGCAGGGCACGCCCGCCCGCCACCGTCCGGCCAGGGCGGCCGCCGCCCCCGCGAACACCAGCAGCGAGGAGACCAGCAACGCGCCCCACACCCCGGACAGGTCGGACCGGAGCTGCAGCCCCCAGGGGGTCGGCGAGGCGGCCACGCCGGCGTACCAGCGCAGCAGGTGCAGTCCGCAGGCGGCGGCCGAGGCGGCCAGGACGAGCGGGTACGCCGTCCCGAGCACCCGCGCGGCGGCGGAGCCCGGCCCCAGCCCCGCACGCAGCCGCAGCGCGTGCCCCGCCAGTTCCGCCGTGTCCCGCAGGCGCGTGCCCAGCGGCTCGCCGGCGGTCATCTCACGGTAGGTCGCGGCGATCTCCGCGCCGTGGGCGCGCCGGTAGGCGGCGGGGTAGAGGCGCAGCAGGTGGTCGATCATGTGCCGGTCGCCGCCGGGCGGGCGGCGGACAGCCGGCGGGTGGCCTCCCGGGCCGTCGCGGCCAGCCGTTCGGCCTCCGCGGCCAGCCGCTCGCGGCCGGACGGGGAGAGGGTGAAGATCCGTCGGGCCCGGCCGTCGACGACCTCCTCGCGTTCGACCTCGATCAGGCCGTCCGCCAGCAGGCGGTCCAGGGCCCCGTACAGGGCCCCGGTGCGCAGGGCGACCCGACCGTCGGTCATCGCCTTGATCTCCTGGGCGATGGCGTAGCCGTGCCGGGGGGCGTCCGCGAGGGCGGTCAGGACCATCACAGTGGGTTCTTGCATCACACGCTCACTCACCCCATGAAGATAGTCACTCCGTCGGACCATCTCAACGCACCCGGAGGTCGGCCACACCCCGGACCACCTCCCGTGGTATCCGGAGCGGATTCCCGGCTGTCCCGTGTGCCGGGCCGGACCGGGGTGGGCAACCTCCGATCATGGCACCAGCCGCCCCGGGCTCCCCCGGGCCGTCCACCCCTGGAGGTCCCCCGTGTCCGACCTGCCCAGCGCCACCCCCGGCGCGCCCGCCGCACCGTGGGAGCGGCTCGACCTGTCCGAACTACTTCGCTCGGCCGCCCGCCTGCAACCCGAACTCGCGGAGCTCCGCCGGGATTTGCACCGCCATCCGGAGCTCGAACTGGACCTCCCCCGGACCCAGGCCCGGCTGCTCGCCGCGCTCGACGGCCTCCCCCTGGAAATCTCCCTCGGCAAGGGACTGAGCTCGATCACCGCCGTCCTGCGCGGCGGCCGACCGGGCCCGAACGTGCTGCTGCGGGCCGACATGGACGCGCTGCCGGTGCAGGAGGGCACCGAGCTGCCGTACGCCTCCGAGGCCCCCGGAGTGATGCACGCCTGCGGGCACGACCTGCACATGGCCGCGCTGGTCGGCGCGGCCCGGCTGCTGTGCGAGCGGCGCGCGGAGCTGGCCGGGAACGTGGTCCTGATGTTCCAGCCGGGCGAGGAGGGGGCGGACGGCGCCCGGCTGATGGTCGAGGCGGGCGTGCTGGACGCGGCCGGGGAACGGGTGGTGGCCGCCTACGCCCTGCACGTGGCCGCCGCCATCCTGCCCAACGGGGTGGTCGCCACCCGTCCCGGGCCGGTGCTCGCCGCCTCCGACACCCTGCGGGCCACCCTGCACGGGCGCGGTGGGCACGGCTCCAGCCCGCACTCGGCGCTCGACCCCGTCCCGGCGCTCTGCGAAACGGTCCTGGCGCTCCAGTCGATGGTGACCCGCCGGATCGACGCCTTCGACCCGGTGGTGCTCACCGTGGGCACGCTCGGCGCCGGTACGGCGGCCAACGTGATCCCCGACGAGGCGCGCTTCGAGGCCACCATCCGCTCCGTCTCGCCGCGTTCGCGCGAGCTGGTGCGCACCGAGGCCCTGCGGGTGGTGCACGGGATCGCGGCAGCCCACGGGCTGGAGGTGGCGGCCGAGGTGGAACCCGGCTACCCGGTGACCGTCAACGACCCGGTGGAGACGGAGTTCGCGTCCGGCCTGGCGGCCCGGCTGTTCGGGTCGGGGCGGTACCTGGAGATGCCCCAACCGATCGCCGGCTCGGAGGACTTCGGCGTCCTGGGCGAACTGGTCCCGTCGGCGTACCTGCTGCTCGGTGCCGTCCCGGCCGACGGGCGGGACCCGTTCACCGCGCCCTACAACCACTCCCCGGAGGCCGAGTTCGACGACGGCGTGCTCGGCGACGGCGCCGCACTGCTGGCGGGCCTGGCCCTGGGGCGGCTGGCCCGGGGGTAGCGAGTCCGCTCACCGGAGCCCCGTCCCCGCGGCCCTTGCCTGAGCCCTCGTTAAAGGCTTCGGCAAGGGCCGCGCCCCGGGCGCGGAGGTCCGGTGGCCCAGCCGTGTCGCAGCTGTGCAGACTTCCGCCGAAAGGCCCGACGGCGCACTGATGAGCCGTTTCGTCGCGTTCCGTTCAAGCTCCGATTACCCCATCATGGGACGGTGCCACTGCGCCTACGCGCGTAGCTCTCCCCTGCATCCCCACAAGCCAAGGGACTTGACCCATGCTCAGACGCGTCAACGCGACACGCCCGCTCGCCCTGGGCGCCGCCGTCCTGACCGTGCTCGCCGTCGCGAGCACCGCCCCCCACCCCGCCGCCGCAGCCACCACCGCGGCCACGAGGACGGCCACCGCCTCCGCGACCACCACCACCCAGCACCGCGTCCTGTTCGACAACAGCAAGGCGGAGACCGCCGGCAACGCGGACTGGATCATCAGCACCAGCCAGCCGGACCCGCTCGCCGAGAACGCCGCCCCGCAGTCCGAGACCGACTGGACCGGCGCCATCTCCAGCTGGGGCGTCGCCCTCCAGAAGACCGGCCAGTACAGCCTCAAGACCCTGCCGAGCGGCTCCGCCATCACCTACGGCACCGGTGGCGCGCTGGACCTCGCCAACTTCGACGAGTTCGTCCTGCCCGAGCCCAACGTCCGGCTCAGCGACGCCGAGAAGACCGCGGTCATGACGTTCGTCCAGAACGGCGGCGGCCTGTTCCTGATCTCCGACCACACCGGCAGCGACCGCAACAACGACGGCTGGGACTCCCCCGCCGTCATCAACGACCTGATGACCGCCAACTCGGTCAACAGCAAGGACCCGTTCGGGCTCTCCGTCGACCTGCTCAACATCCAGACCGACAACCCGACCGCCGTCAACGACGCCACCGACCCCGTCCTGCACGGCCCCTTCGGCACCGTCACCGGCAGTATCATCCGCAACGGCACCACCTTCACCCTCAAGCCCGCCGACAACCCCGCCGTCAAGGGCATCGTCTACCGCACCGGCTACTCCGGCACCACCGGCGCCTTCTTCGCCACCAGCGGCTTCGGCAAGGGCCGGGTCGCCATCTGGGGCGACAGCTCCGCCATCGACGACGGCACCGGCGAGCCCGGCAAGACCGTCTACAACGGCTGGAACGACCCGGCCGGCACCGACGCCGCCCTCGGCCTCAACGCCACCGCCTGGCTCGCCGCCGGCGGCAGCGGCAGCACCACGGGCAGCGTCACCCTCACCAACCCCGGCGCCCGCACCGCCACCGCCGGCACCGCCACCAGCCTCCAGCTCTCCGCCACCGACACCGCCGGGGGCACCCTGGGCTACAGCGCCTCCGGCCTGCCCGCCGGCCTGAGCGTCAACGCCACGACCGGCCTGATCAGCGGCACGCCGACCACCGCCGGGACGTACTCCGTGACGGCCACCGCGACCGACTCCACCGGCCCGTCCTCCTCCGTCACCTTCACCTGGACCGTCCAGCCCACCGGCGGCGGCACCGGCTGCACCGCCGCCCAGCTGCTCACCAACCCCGGCTTCGAGGCCGGTTCGACGACCGGCTGGACGGAGACCAACACCAGCGGCACCAGCACCGTCAACAGCAGCTCCAGCGAGCCGCCGCACTCCGGCAGCTACGACGCCTGGCTCGACGGGTACGGCAGCACCAACACCGACACCCTCGCCCAGACCGTGACCCTCCCGGCCGGCTGCAACACCTACACGTTCAGCTTCTGGCTGCACATCGACACCGCCGCCAGCAGCACCACCGCCTTCGACAAGCTGACCGTGACCGCCAACGGGACCACCCTGGCGACCTACTCCAACGTCAACGCGGCCACCGGCTACCAGCAGCACAGCTTCAACCTGTCCGGCTACGCCGGCCAGAGCGTGACCCTCAAGTTCTCCGGCGCCGAGGACTACACCAAGCAGACCTCCTTCGTCCTCGACGACACCGCCGTCAACGTCTCCTGAGCCACGGCCGGTCGCCCTCCCCGCCGGATGAGGAGGGCGACCGGCGCGCCCCGCCACCACCCTCGGCTGGGCGGCGATCAGGACATCGTCACTCCGTACGAACTGCTTTACGAACAGGGCGAGTTGGCACACGGCCCGGAGATCGTGATCGTCCCCGGGGCGGCGCACTCGGTGCAGAACCGGGCGGCCGACCCGGTCGGACGGCAGGCGGTCTACGACTTCCTGCTCAGGTCGCCGGAGCGGCGCGGAGCCGCCGGCCTACCCCTCCGACGGCAGGTCCGGCACGGTCGGCACGCCCGGCGCGCTCTGCACGGGCAGGTCGAGGGCCCGGGCGAGGGCGGCGATGACGGGGGCCCGATGAACGGGCGGCAGGTACTGCCGGGCCCAGTCGGCGGCCAGCCCGAGGAAGTCGGCCAGATCCCGTTCGACCCCGGCGAGCAGCCCACCCAGGTCCGCGACGGGCAGCACGATCACCGGACTGTCGGGCTCGTCGGCGTTGACCGTGAGCCGGACGGTGCGGCCGAACCGCTCCGCGACCGGGGAGACCGGCTCGTGCCCGTAGCCGACCAGCCCGCCGTGCTCCGCCAGCCCGTGCCAGTCCCGCCAGTCCTCCAGGCCGTCGCAGCAGCCGGGCTGGAACACGATGCCGGTGGCCCGGTCGGTGACCCGCAGCCCGCCCGCCGCGTACACGTCCTCGACGGTCAGCAGTCCGTACAGGAAGGAGCCCAGCGGGTCGGCCGGCCGGGGCGGCCGCTCGCCCTCGGGATCGAGGTCGGGACCGCTGCCGTTGCAGCGGGCGACCAGCAGCACCGCCGTCCCGACCTCGGCGGGCGACAGCCCTCCGTCGAGGGCGAGGAACTCGGCGGACCCGGTGTCGGCGACGGGCCAGAGGTCGAAGTCGTCCAGGGGGCGCGCCTCCAGGACGGGCTGCATCACGATCATCCGGCCGAGTCTTCCATGCCCGGGGCGGCGGTCATCGCCCGGCCTGGGTGAAGCGGCCACCGAGGTAGCGGTGTTCCGGGTCCTCGGGGGACAACTCGCCCAGTTCGGCGATCAGTTCGGCGGCGAAGGGCTCGGCGTCGTCCTGCGGCTCGTAGCCGAGCGCCCGGGCCGTCGAGAGGTCCCACCAGGCGCGGGTGTTGGCGGATATCCCGTAGGCCACGGTGTGGCCGGTGACCGGACCGGTGAGTGCGGCGTGAGCGAGGCGGGCCCAGTCACCGGGGCTGAGCCAGGTGGCGAGCATCCGGATGCTGCGGGGCCGGTCGGTGAAGGAGCCGATGCGCAGCGAGACGGTCTCGATGCCGTGCCGGTCGGCGTACAGCGAGGCGAGGCTCTCGCCGAAGCACTTGGAGACCCCGTAGTACGTGTCGGGCCGCTGCGGCGCGTCCACCGGCACGGTGCCGCCGTCGGCGGGCCGCTCGGTGAAGCCCGTCGCGTGGTTGCTGCTGGCGTACACGATCCGGCGGACGCCGGCCGCCCGGGCCGCGTCGTACAGCCGGTAGGTGCCCTCGATGTTGGCGGCCAGGATGTCGGCGAACGGCGCCTCCCCCGGGATCCCGGCCAGGTGGACCACGGCGTCGACCCCGTCCATCGCCGCCGCCAGCGCCTCGACGTCCAGCAGGTCCGCGGTGACGGCCCCGGGCTCGCCGGGCACGGGCAGCCGGTCGAAGCTGCGCAGCCGGTGGCCGTACCCGGGCAGCAACTCCCGCAGGCAGCTGCCCATCCGGCCGGCGGCTCCGGTGATCAGGACCTGACCGGGCTGGTTGACCGTCATTCGTTCCCCCTGGGTTCCTCGTCGCGCGTCGTCGGACCGAAGGGCCTGGTCCGACGACGCGCGACGATACCTGACGGAACGCCAGGGATCAGGTGATTATCCGCAGTTCCCCGGGGCGGCCGGGGCAGACCGCCAGGCGGTTCACCGAGGTCAGCGGACGGGCAGCACCCGGGTGTGCTCCACGCGCACGGCCTGGAGGGCGTGCGGCCGGAGGCCGAGCAGGTCGAGGATGGTCGGGGCGATCTGCTTGGTCTCGACCTTCTCGTCCCGGCGGACGCCGCCCGGGGTGGCGGCGCCGGAGACGACGAGCGGGACGTCCAGGTCGTCGGCGTGGTCGCCGCCGTGCTCGGCGATCTTGCTGCCGCCGGTGTAGACGACGCCGTACTGCGCGACGCCGAAGACGTCCGGCACCCGCGGGTCGCCCGGGGCGACGCCGAAGTGGTCGGCGGCCTCCGCCCCGGCGTAGACCTGCTGGACGCCGCCGCCGGTGAACGGGCGGGCCTTGCCGTCGATGTCGACGCCGTTGCCGTGCTGCGCCAGCAGGTAGGCCTTGGCGAAGGAGGTGGCGGCCGCGGAGCGGTCGTTGAGCCAGAGCAGCACGCCGTCGTCGTCGACCGCGTGGGCGACCAGGGCGCCCGCGCCCGGGTGGGCGGCCTTCCAGGCGGCGTCGAGGCCTGCGAGCAGCGGGCCGTCGTCGATCCGGTTGAGCGCGGCCGGGTCGGTCGGGGACTGGCCGTGCTTGGCGGAGAGGATGACGGTGGTGGAGCGGTCGAGGTGCTGCTTGCGCAGTTCGGCGGTCAGCGCGCCGATCTGCTGGTCGACGTACGCCAGGTTCTTCTCCACCAGCGGGCCGGGCACGCCCTTGCCGACGTAGCCGCCCCGGAGGCCGTCGGAGCTGGCCAGCTTCTGCGCGGTGGAGACGGACTGGAAGTTCAGGCCGAAGACGGCCGGGGTGCCGACCCGCTGCGCACGGCTGTGGTCGTAGCCGTCGATCTCGTTGAGGACGGCCTGCACCTTGTACGAGTCGTACTGCTCGGTGGCCTGGTTGTCCTTGGTCCAGTCGCCCTTGTAGCCGGTGGCGTTGCTGTTGACCTCGGGGGTGAAGAGGTCCTGGATGCCTTCGCCGGAGGGGCCGTTGAGGATGTCGTAGGCGGCGTGCTTGTCCGACCAGGCGGTGCGCAGGCCGGCCTGGCGGGCCACCTCGAAGACGGTGTTCACCTGGAGGTAGGAGTGCGGCTGGACGGGCCGGCAGGTCCGCGGGTCGACCGGCAGCTTGGCCGGGTCGATCAGGGTCCGCGGGTCGCCGGTCATCCGCAGGATGGAGCCGGGCAGGCCCGGCAGGCCCTGGCCGGCGTCGAGCGCGTCCTTGTTCCGGTCCAGGTCCTCGGTGAGGTCGACCTCGGCGCCCGGCTTGGCGTGCGCGCAGTCGGTGGTGCCGGCCGGGAGCAGCGCGGCGTTGTAGCTGTCGTCGTAGTAGACGCCGGTGGTGCCGGGGCCGCCGCCGGTCAGCTGGGCGACCATGCCGGGGAAGGAGTCGGACGGGTCGGTGGTGGCGGCGTGGGTGTACTCGACACCGCCGCGGACCAGCCGGGCCAGCGCCGACTGCGGGTGCGCGGCCACGAAGCGGGCGAGGTCCGACTGGTGCAGACCGTCCACCGACACCAGCAGGACGTGCTGGGCCCGGTGGGCGTCGCGGCCCTCCTCGGCGGCGGCAGCCTGGGCGACGGTGGATCCGGCCAGCACACCGGCGGCGCCGAGGGTGGCGGCCAGTCGGACGTAACGACGGGTCACGGAGTTCTCCTGTGGAGGGGGGAGGGGAGGTGACTGCGGCGGTGCGGCCCCCAGGGTGGGAGGCCCCGGTGTACCGGTGGCGGCCGGAACGTGAACAGCACCGGTCCGCCGCGCCGGGCGGCCCGGGATTTTACCCGCCGCCCACCAAGGCCTTGCCCTGCCATGGGACTTGATCCGGGGGTAGGGTCGGTTCGGCGGGGTCAGTGGGCGCCTCCGGGCACCTGAACGGCCCAACCCCCCGGGCGGGCGGCACCGTCCGGCGGTGATCCTGGACTCCGACCGCCCCCGGCGGTCCTTCGCGTGCGCGGCACGCGGTCGGCGCGCACTCCTCCGTCGGCCGGCCCCGAGGAAGGAAGCACAGCTCATGGACGCATCCGCGATCGGTTCGGCACAGATCGGCGTGACGGGCCTGGCGGTCATGGGCCGCAACCTGGCGCGGAACTTCGCCCGCAACGGCTACACGGTCGCGGTGCACAACCGCACCCCGGCCCGGACCAGGGCCCTGGTCGAGGAGTTCGGCCACGAGGGCACCTTCGTCCCCGCCGAGTCGCCGCGGGACTTCGTGGCCGCGCTGGAACGTCCGCGCCGCCTGCTGATCATGGTGAAGGCCGGCGGGCCCACCGACGAGGTCATCGAGGAGTTCGCGCCGCTGCTGGAGCCCGGCGACATGATCGTCGACGGCGGCAACGCCCACTTCGCGGACACCCGCCGCCGGGAGCGGGCGCTGCGCGAGCAGGGCATCCACTTCGTCGGCAGCGGCGTCTCCGGCGGGGAGGAGGGCGCCCTGCTCGGCCCCTCGGTCATGCCCGGCGGCTCCGCCGAGTCGTACACCGTGCTCGGCCCCATGCTGGAGCGGATCAGCGCCCAGGTGGACGGCGAGCCGTGCTGCACCCACATCGGCACCGACGGGGCCGGCCACTTCGTGAAGATGGTCCACAACGGCATCGAGTACGCCGACATGCAGCTCATCGCCGAGGCCTACCACCTGCTGCGGGACGTCGGCGGGTACTCCCCCGCCGAGATCGCCGGCATCTTCGAGCGCTGGAACCAGGGCCGGCTCGACTCCTACCTGATCGAGATCACCGCCGAGGTCCTCGCCCACACCGACGCCGACACCGGCAAGCCCTTCGTCGACGTCGTCCAGGACGCCGCCGAGCAGAAGGGCACCGGGCGCTGGACCGTGCAGACCGCCCTCGACCTCGGCTCCCCGGTCACCGCCATCGCCCAGGCCACCTTCGCCCGGGTCGCCTCCTCCCGGACGGCGCTGCGCGAGGCCTACCGGCCGCTGCCCGGCGGCACCGTGCACCCGATGCACCCGCACGAGGCCGAGCGCTTCACCCGGGACGTCGAGCAGGCCCTCTACGCCTCCAAGGTCATCGCCTACGACCAGGGCTGGACGATGATCCGCGACGCGGCGGCCGAGTACGGCTGGGACATCGACCTCGGCGCGGTGGCGAAGATCTGGCGCGGCGGCTGCATCATCCGGGCCGCCTTCCTCGACCGGATCCGCGCCGCCCACGCCGCCAACCCCGACCTGGTCAGCCTGCTCGCGGAACCGCAGTTCGCCACCGAGGTCGCCGACGCCCAGGCCGCCTGGCGCACGGTCGTCGCCGGGGCCGCCCAGCACGGCATCCCGGTGCCGGCGTTCTCCGCCGCGCTCGCCTACTACGACACCCTGCGCAGCGAGCGGCTGCCCGCCGCGCTGATCCAGGGCCAGCGCGACTTCTTCGGCGCCCACACCTACCGCCGCACCGACCGGCCGGGCAGCTACCACACCCGCTGGGCCGAGCCCGGCCGGCCGGAGGAACGCACGGACACCGGGAGTTAGCCCGCGCGGCGGCGGTCAGCCCGGCGCGGCGGCGGTCGGCCCGCTCCCGGTCAGGACGGGAGCGGGCCGGCCGTACGGGAACGGGCCGTCAGGACGGGCGGCCGCCGAACTGCCAGCGGTGCACCTCGACGTCGGCGTAGCCATCAGCGGTCAGCACCGCCCGTGCCGCGGCCGGATCCGGCGCCCCGAGCAGGGCCGCCGTGCCCAGCCAGGCCGTCCCGTCGTCGGAGAGCAGCGGCCCGTAGGCGATGAGCTCCTCCCGGTCGGCCGGGACCGCGAGGTCGACGGGGCGCCCGCCACCGAGGCCGAGCACGAGGTAGCGGGTGCCCTCGGTCCCACCGCCGGGGAAGTCCCACATGGTGCGCCCCAGCAGGTTGCGCCACCGCCGGAGCAGGACGTCCCGGTAGACCCCGGCCTGGTAGCCCGGCTCCTCGAAGGCGAACGCCCGGGCGGCGGCGGGACCGGGCAGGTCGAGGATGTGCACGCTGCCGGTGGGCAGGGCCCCGTCGTCGGTGAGCGTCGGCCCCCGGGCGATCATCTCCTGCGCGAACCCGTCCATGTAGGACCAGTGCGCTTCGAGCAGTTCGTCGCGCAGCGGCAGGGATCCGGGCCGGTCGCGGTGGTAGCAGAGGAACTCCATCCCGGTAGCATCCCGCCGGGCGGCCGCCCCGGTCGAGCCGATTTCGGCCCCGGCCGCCTGGCCCCGGGGGTTAGCCCGGCGCGGCGGTTCCGCAGCACCGTCGCCACGGCACCGTCACGTCATCGCTGGAGCACGCGCCGCAGCCACCGGGTGCGGGCCTCCTGGGCGTCCCGGGCGAGGGCCGCGTGCGGGGCGAAGGTGTCGAAGCCGTGGCAGGCGCCGGGCCAGACGTGGAGTTCGGCCTCGCCGCCCGCCCGCCAGATCGCGTCGGCGTAGGCGACGGCCTCGTCCCGGAAGGTCTCGGCCGAGCCCACGTCCAGGTAGGCGGCGGGCAGCCCGGTGAGGTCGGTGGCGCGGGCCGGGGCGGCGTACGGGGAGAGGTCGGCGGCGCCGTGGCGGTCGCCGAGCACGGCCTGCCAGGCGGTGGCGTTGGAGGCGCGGTCCCAGGTGTCGTGACCGACCATCTGGTGGCTGGAGAAGGTGTCGCCGCGGTCGTCGAGCATCGGGCTGAGCAGCAGTTGGCCGATCGGCGTCGGTCCGCCGCGGTCGCGGACCAGGTGGGCGAGGGCGGCGGCGAGCCCGCCACCGGCGCTCTTGCCGCCGATGACCAGGCGCCCGGCGTCCACGGCCAGTTCGTCCGCGTGCTCGGCCACCCAGCCGAGCCCGGCGTAGCAGTCCTCGACGGCCCCGGGAAAGCGGGTGCGCGGCGCCAGCGGGTACTCGACGGAGACCACGGCCAGCCGCAGGGGCAGCGCCCAGGAGCGCAGCACCCGGGGCAGGACGGACCACGCGTTGCCCGTCACCATCCCGCCGCCGTGCAGGTAGTAGAGCAGCGGCAGCGGCTCGCGGACCCCGGCGGGCCGCGCGCTGACCAGGGTGAGCACGCCGTCGCTGTCAGCCCGTGGCACGTGCAGCTCCGTCACCTCGAACCGGCCGCCGTCGCTCAGCCGGTCGAGCGTCGGCCGGGGCCGAACCCGCGCGTCCCGTTCCTGCCAGGCCGCCAGGCCCTCCGGGGTGAGCACCTCCCGCGCCCGCGCCCCGGCGGCCTCCACCGCCGCCCGTACCTCCGGATCCAGCGGAGGCACCCGTCGGCCCACCGAACCACCCACCACCAGTACCCCCTCCCCGACGGACACCCGGTCGGCGCCCCGTCCGCGCCCAGCTTGCCAGGCCCGCCCCGACGACGGCGTGGAGGGGCTCGACTCCCGGATCGACGCGGACGGAAACCCGCTGGCGCGGTGGCCGGGCGGGGAGTTGACTGACCTGCCGAGGGCGTGAACACCGCTCGGCGAAGGGGGAGTTGTGGAGGACCCGCAGTTCACCGTACGGCTCGCCGGCCCCTCGCCCCGGGGCGTGGTGCGGCTCAGGGCGGTCCGTACGGTGACGGGGCTGAGCCTGTTCCACAGCGGTCTGGCCCTGGACGCCGGGACGGCCGTCCTCCTGGCGGAGGTCCCCTTCGAGGTCGCCGCCCCCGCCGCGCGGGACCTGCGCCGGGCGGGCGTGGCGGTCGCGGTCAGCTGCGGCGCCTGCCGCCGCACCCTGCCCGAGGACGGCGCCCCGGTCGCCCCCGCTCCGTGTGCCGGGCGCTACTTCGCCACCGCCCACTGCCGGGCCAACTCCCTGACCACCTGCGACTGCGAGCACTGCACCGAGTTCGGCCCGCTGCCCGGGCTCACCGCACCCTGAGCCGCACCGCGGCGAACCGCGGCGGACCGCAGCGGTCACCAGCGCAGGAGCCGGCCGCTGGCGGCGAGGTGGTCGAGGACCGTGCGGGTGGTGGCGCTGGCGCGGGGGTGGTCACCGTGGGTGAGGTGGGCGAGCTCGGCGATCTCGCCGCAGGGGGTGGGGGTGCCCGTGTGGTCGGCGGTGTAGCAGCTGGTGCGGACCAGGGTGCCGGCGGGTTTGCCGTGGGCGGGGGCTTCGACCGTCAGCAGCGGCCGGACGGTCGCCCGGTCCAGGGTGACGCCGAGTTCCTCGGCGATCTCGCGGGCGAGGGCCTCGGGGTGGGTCTCACCGGGCTCGGGCTTGCCGCCCGGCAGGTAGAACAGCTCACGGCCGTGGGTCCGGGCGGCGAGGAGGCCGCCGTCCTGGAGTTGGATCCAGGCCACCTTCTCGATCACCCCGATCACCCCGATCTCTTCGGTCATCCCGGCCTCAACCCGCCGTCGGAGCAGTCGACGCGGTCGGAGCGGTCGGAGCGGTCGGGCCCGTGGGGGCACCCGCGACCCGGCGCTCGCCGCCGTTGCGCTGCTGCCAGAGGCGGTACACCTCGACCGCGTCCGCGCTCGGCGCGTGCCGCATCGGCAGTCGGCGCTGGTCCCAGGGCTTGGCGAACTCACCGTAGAAGGTGTCGAGTTCGAAGTACCTGCGGTCGTCGACGTAGTGCGGCTCGTAGGCTTCGCGGGTGGTGAGGAAGACCACCTCGTCCGGCGAGCAGTAGTACAGCGAGCCCAGGCACATCGGGCAGGGGTGGGCCAGGACGTAGATGGTGGTGCCGGTCAGGTGCTCGGTGCCGAGCCTGGTGCAGGCCTCGCGGATGGCGAGGATCTCCGCGTGCGCGGTGGGGTCGTCGGTCTGGGCGACCTGGTTGGCGCTCTCCGCCAGGATCCGGCCGTCCTTGACGATGACGGTCGCGAACGGGCGGCCGCCCTCCTCGACGTTGCGGCGGGCGAGGTCGATGGTGCGCTGGACGAAGTCCACGGTGTCCTCCTGAGTGGGGCCGGGGCGGCGGGGCGGGTGGTGGCGCCCCCCGCCGCACGGGAAGAAGGGGGTGGGTCAGAACGGCTTGGTCGGCAGGTACTTGCCGTCCATGGTGATGACGGCGCGCTCGCCGCCCTCGGGGTCGGCGACCTTCCGCACGTCGAGCTTGAAGTTGATCGCGGAGATGATGCCGTCGCCGAACTGCTCGTGGACGAGGGCCTTGAGGGTGGTGCCGTAGACCTGGAGCATCTCGTAGAAGCGGTAGATGGTCGGGTCGGTGGGGATACCGCCGGGGATCGAGCCGCGGGTGGGGATGGTCCGGAGCAGCAGTGCCGCGTCCGCGTCCAGGCCCAGCAGTTCGGCGACGGCCTCGGCGGACTCCTTGGGCAGGGCGTGCTGGCCGAGGACGGCGGCGGTGGTGAAGGCGACCGACAGGCCGGAGACGTCGGCGATCTGCTGCCAGGTGAGGTCCTTGCGGGTCTTGGCCTCGACGGCGGCGGCGGCCAGCAGCTGGCGGGCGGTGGGGTCGAACTGGGCGTGCACCATGGGGGGTTCCTTCTCGTGGTTGACGGGATTCCCGGTCGCGCGGCAAGCAGCGATCCGGGGAGGGGGCTGGGGTGGCGGTCAGGCCGCTACGGCGGCGTGGCCGGCGGCGGTGAGGTCTTCGACCTGCCCGGTGGCGATGTCGAAGACCCAGCCGCGCAGGGTGAGCGCCCGCGCGGCCAGGGCGCGGGCGACGGACGGGTGGGTGGCCAGGTTCGCCAGCTGGGCGAGCACGTTCTGCCGCACCAGGGCCGGGACGTCCCCGGTGGTGGCCGTGCGCGCCACCGAGGCGTCGGCGAGCCGCAGCCAGTCGGCGACGGCCGGGGCCGCGCTGAGGTCGTGGCCGTGGGCGAGGGCGGTCATCGCCCCGCACCCGGAGTGCCCGCAGACCACGACGTCCCGCACTCCCAGGGCGGCGACGGCGTACTCGATGCTCGCGGTGACGCCGTCTGCCCCGGGGGTGTAGGCGGGCACCAGGTTGCCCGCGGTGCGGATCACGAACAGCTCACCCGGGTCCGAGCCGGTGATCAGCTCCGGCACGACGCGGGCGTCGGAGCAGCCGATGAACAGCGTGTGCGGGCTGTGGTCGGCGGCGAGCCGGGCGAAGAGCTCCTCCTTGGCGGGGAACACGTCCCGCTGGAAGTACGCGATGCCCTCGGCGAAGTCACGCATGTGGTCACTCCCTCTCGTGGCGCCGGGCCGGTGCGGCCTGGCGAGATCCACAGTGCACGACCTGGGGCTATAGCGTCCAAGACCTGCTACCGATGCTTTCCATCGATGGGGTCTATAGTTCGGTTCATGGCCCTGGAACTGCGCCATCTGCGCTATCTGCTCGCCGTGGCCGACCACGGCAACTTCACCCGCGCCGCCGAGGAGCTGCACATCTCCCAGCCGACGCTGTCCCAGCAGGTCAAGCAGCTCGAACGGACCCTGGGCGCCCAGCTGCTCGACCGCACCGGCCGCACCGTGCGCCTCACCGACGCCGGACGGGCGTACGCCCACCACGCCCGCGGCGCGCTGCGGGACCTCGCCGCCGCCGAACGCGCCGTCCACGACGTCCAGGACCTCTCACGCGGGCGGCTGCGCCTGGCCGTCACCCCGACCTTCACCGCCTACCTCGTCGGCCCGCTCGCCGCCGAGCTCCACACCCGGCACCCCGGCATCGCGCTGACCGTCCGGGAGACCAGCCAGGACCGCATCGAAACCGGTCTGCTCACCGACGAGTTCGACCTCGGCATCGCCTTCCACGGGCCCCACCTGCACGGCGTCACCGCCACCGCGCTGTTCACCGAGCACCTCACCCTGGTCACCGGGTCCGGCACCGGCACCGGCACCGGAGCCGCCGGCGCCGACACCGGCCTCGACGGCCCGCTCCCGGTCCGGGAGCTCGCCGATCGCCGACTGGCCCTGCTCAGCGGCGACTTCGCCACCCGCGGCCACATCGACGACTACCTCGCCCGGCACGGCGTCAGCCCGCGGATCGCCGTCGAGGCCAACTCCGTCCAGGCCCTGACCGAGGTCGTCCAGCGCACCCCGCTCGCCACCGTGCTCCCGGACGCCGTCACGCACGACCACCCGCGGCTCGCCCGTATCCCGCTCGAACCGCCCCTCCCCACCCGCACCGTCGCCCTGCTGCGCCGCGCCGAGGCCTACCGGAGCGCCGCCGCCGGGGCCTTCACCGAGCTCGTGCACGACCTGGTCCGCGCCCGCGGCTACCCGCCGCCGCCCGGGTGAGCCGGATCGCCCCCGCACCAGGAGCGGTACGGGGGCGCAACGCAATTGACGGGACGTCAGACAAGCGAGCGCGGGGTGCCGAACCAGCGGGTGAGGGACGGCCGGAGGGTCTCCGGGGTGCCCACCCAGCAGACATGGCCGTCCGGGCGGATCAGCATCGGTTCGACAGGCGCTCCCCCGTCGAACCGGTCCACCCGGTCGGACCAGGGGGCGACGGCCTCGGCGAGGACGCCCTGCGGGTCCAGCAGCACTCCCCGGCCGGAGCGCAGGAGTTGGTGCAGCCGCGCCGGGCCGAGGTCCGCGTCCGGCACCGGCCCGCCGAGCAGCGGGTGGGGGCCGGTGTCCGGCATCGGGTAGCGGGTGGCCGTCCCGGACATCACCTCGCTCAGCCGGCGGCGGACCTCCGGCAGGGCGATCAGCTCGGTGAAGAGGTCCCGGGTGGCCAGCACGTCCGGATCGCGGCTGCCCGCCCAGTCCATCAGCAGGCCCTGGGCCTGGACGTTGCGCAGCACGGTGGTCCCGGTCAGGTGGCGTTCGGTGTGGTAGCTGTCGAGCAGGCCCTCCGGCGCCCAGCCCCGGACAGCGGCGCCGAGCTTCCAGCCGAGGTTGAAGGCGTCCTGCATGCCCCCGTTCATGCCCTGGGCGCCGAGCGGGAGGTGGACGTGGGCCGCGTCACCGGCCAGGAACACCCGCCCGTGCCGGTACCGGGCGACCTGCCGGGCCGCGTTGGTGATGCGGCGGGCGTGGCACAGTTCGAGCAGCTGCACCCGCTCGCCGAACACGGCCCGCAGCCCCTCGCGGATCTCCTCCTCGGTGATCGGGACGTCCCTGGGCAGCGAGCGGCCCGGCCCGCCCATGGCGAGTCGGCGCAGCGGGCGCCCCCGGCCGTCGGTGCCGAGCGGGAAGATCCCCGTCCAGTGGCCGTCCGGGCTGCGGTGGTGGGTGGGCAGGTCGTCGGCGCCGCTCAGCCGTACGTCCGCGGCGATCGTGGTCAAGGTACCTGCCCGGCCCGGGAATTCTGCCTTGAGCAGGGACCGTACGGTGCTGTGGCCGCCGTCGGCGGCGACCAGGTGGCGGGCCCGGACCACCTGGCCCCCGGCGAAGGTCGCGGTGACGGCCTCCTCGTCCTGGGCGAGGTCGACCAGCTCGTGGTCGCGCCGGACGGTGAGGCCCTGCCCGGCGAGGTGCTCCTCCAGGAAGGCCTCCAGCACGACCTGGGGGACGGAGCGCCAGGGCCGGCGCGGGCGGAAGGCGCCCGGCCCGGGATCGTCGGCCGACCCGGGATCGGCGGCCGGGGCGTCCGGCAGCGGGATGCCCGCGAAGTGGCTCCCGCCGACGGGGTGGTCCCCGCCGGCCAGCAGCGGTTCCAGTAGGCCGCGCTGGTCCAGCAGCTCCAGGGTGCGGGTCTGCACGCCGCCCGCCCGGGACAGGGTGCTGCGAGCGGGCAGGCGGTCGGCGACTACGGTCGACACGCCCGCCAGCAGCAGCTCGTTGGCCGCCGTCAGGCCGGTCGGGCCGGCTCCGACGACCAGTACGTCGGTGTCCATGGTGTTTCTCCTCGGGTCCGTCGGGTGGTTGCGTCCGGCTCGTGGTCCCTCGACCGGCCGGGTTCCGTTGACGGGCTCAACACTCGCTCCGCCGGGGGCCGTTGGCCCAGTGACCGGCGCGATGGTGCCGGAATCCGACACCGGCTACCCTCGGCACGGTGGAATCCGACTACGACGAGCTGGACCGCCGCCTCGTCCACGCCCTGCAGATCGACGGCCGGGCCCCGTTCAGCACCATCGCCGCCGCCCTCGGGGTGTCGGACCGCACCGTCGCCCGCCGGTACGCCAGGCTCCGCTCGACCGGCGCGGTGCGGGTGCTCGGCGGGGTCGACCCGCTCGCGCTGGGCGCCGAACTGTGGCTGCTGCGGGTGCGCTGCGCGCCCTCCGCCGCGGTCGCGGTCGCCGAGGCGCTGGCCCGCCGCCCCGACACCTCCTGGGTCAGCCTCACCTCCGGCGGCACCGAGATCACCTGCACCGTCCGCGCCGAGACCGAGGCCGACAGCGAGGCCCTGCTGCTGGCCCGGCTCCCCCGCACCCCGCGGGTCGAGGGGGTGAGCGCGCACTCAGTGCTGCACTCCTTCTACGGCGGCCCGGACAGCCTGATCGCCAAGCTCGGCCCGCTGGACGGGGCCACCGTCGCGGCCCTGCGCCCGCCCGCGGCGGCCCCGGCGGCCCACCGGCCCGGACCGCTGCGGCTGGACGACGGCGACCGCCGGCTGCTCGCCGCCCTCGAGACGGACGGCCGCGCCGGGTTCGAGGAACTGGCCACCGCCACCGGCTGGTCACCGACGACCGTCCGGCGCCGGATGACGGAGCTGCGCGAACGCGGGGTGCTCTACCTGGACATCGACTGCGACCCGCACCTGCTCGGTGTCGGAACCCGGACCCTGCTGTGGATCTCGGTCGCTCCCCCGTACCTGGAGGAGGCCGGCCGGGCACTGGCCGGGCACCCGGAGGTCGCCTTCGCCTGCGCCACGACCGGGCCCACCAACCTGTACGCCACCGTGGTCTGCGCGGACCAGCGCGCGCTGTACCGCTACCTGACCACCCGGGTGGCCGCACTCCCGGCGGTCAGCCACGTCGAGACGGCGCCGGCGATCCGGACCGTCAAGCAGGCCGCGAACCGGAGGTAGGGCCCTACCGTGCGTGGGTCACGGTGTGCGACGGGCCTGGACCAGGACGCGTCCGGCCAGCGCGCCGGCGTACACGGTGTAGCCGACGCCGATCAGCCAGGACTGGACGATCAGCACGGTGCCCACCGTCCCGTAGGAGACGGCGTTGGACACCAGCAGGGGTGCGAAGACCAGCCGGGAGAACAGCCGGAGCCCGGCCAGTGCCACCATCGTGGCGACGGCTCCCGGCAGCAGGTCCCTGGCCGGGACGCGTCCGGCGAGCAGCAGGCGCTGGAGCCACCAGAACAGCACGACGCCGCCGACCGTCGTCGCGGCGATGCGGACGGAGGGCTGGACGGCCGAGTGGCGCCACGGCAGACCACTCATGGCGGCGAGCACGATGTACCCG
Organism: Kitasatospora sp. NPDC028055; assembly: GCF_040637885.1. Lineage (NCBI taxonomy): Bacteria > Bacillati > Actinomycetota > Actinomycetes > Kitasatosporales > Streptomycetaceae > Kitasatospora > Kitasatospora sp. NPDC028055. Next base: position 115,532 of record NZ_JBEZXE010000008.1, read on the forward strand.
GTCAGCGCGGCCAGTCCGAGGGTCTGGCGCCAGACGGCGTGCCACGGCCCGCGGTCGAGCTCCCAGATGCGTTCGTAGACCCCCTGGATCGAGGCCATCAGGGAGACCCCGAAGACGGCCAGCGCGGCGAGGCCGAAGCCCGTGGTGGTGCTGAGCACCTGGCCGCGGGGGACGAAGAGCTGATGGACGGCGGCGGCGCCCCGGCCGGACAGGCCCAGCCCGTCGGTGATCCACTCGGCGATCCCGGTGCCCCGCGCCGGGAAGGCGGCGGCGATGACGATCAGCAGCGGGACGAGGGTCACGAAGAACAGCGCGGCGAAGGCCATCGAGCGCTGGAGCAGCTCGACCGTACGGCCCTGTTCCCACACGCTCCGGACCACCGTCCGCAGCAGCTGCCACCAGGTACGGACGCGCGGTGCGGCCCGGCCGCGACGGGGCACCTCAACCACCCGGGGCGGCGGGCGGCGACGGTCGTTTCAGGAGCACGGCATCCTCCCTGGTCTCGGCACCCGTGGTTCACGCCTGTTCTCGGCACCCCGTTGGCACATCCCGTCAGGATGCCACCGACGGGGCGCCCCGATGCCCCGCCGGCCCTACTCCACCCGGGCGTCGGCTCCCTTCGGCGGCGATTCATGTTCTGGGTGGTTTACTGCGCTTTCCCTGGGTACACGCGCTGGGCCACCGCCTCCGCCACGAGAGGAGTCACCGCCATGCCCGCCCAGATGACCGTCCCGACTCCCCCTGATCCGGACACCGAGCCGTTCCCCCACCCCAACCCCGCACCGAAGCCGGGCCCGGGCCCCGACCCGGTGCCGCCGCCGATCCCCCCGTTCCCGGATCCCGGCCCGATCCCCGCGCCCGATCCGGCACCGCCGCCCGAGCCGTACGCCGGCCCCGGGCGGGCCTGACCCCTCGGCCTGACCCCTCACCCCGGGGTACGGATCAGCTCCCGAAGGCCCTACGGTCGATCGCGGCGCTGCCGTCCATCGGGGCCGCGACCTCCAGCCACACCAGCTTCCCCGCGCCCTCGGCCTCGCAGCCCCAGTCCCGCGCCAACCGGTCCACCACCCGGAGGCCATGGCCACCGGGACGCCCCGGGTCGGCGAGCGGGCGCAGTTGCGGCGGGTCCGGGCTCGCGTCCGAGACCTCCACCCGCAGCCGCTCACCGTTCCACCTCAGCCGCAGTTCCCGGGGGCCGCCGGGCGCGTGCAGACACGCGTTGGAGACCAGCTCCGAGACCATCAGCAGGACGTCCTCCGCCACGGCCAGTCGCTCGGCGTCCGGGGCGGGCAGCCACTGCCAACCCACCAGGGTCCGGCGGCTGAAATCCCGGGAGCGCTGCACCGCCCCCTCGGTGCCGTACAGCACCAGCCGCCTGGTCAGGTCGGAGGACGGTGGCGCGGGTCCTTCCCGGTCACGCTTCATGCCGCACTCCTCACTCCACGCCGCCGCCGGCAGGCCGACGCACTCCTGCTCCCCCGCGGTACTCCTGCCCCCGCCGGACTGCTCGGTCGGCCGTGCCATGGCGCACTCGCGGACGGCCGGGCCCGGGAACCCGCCGCCCAGGACGGGGCCGGGCTCACCACCTCGTCCACGTCCATGCCCCTCGCCTGCCCAACCCCGCCGCCGGGAAACAGCCGGTTGCCGGTCCGCGCTAGAGTCCCCCCATGAGCGATCCGGTGCGCCCTCCCTTCGGGAACTTCACGGCCGTCCTCCCGGCACTGGAGGTCTGCGACGACCTCGCCGCCCCCGTGGCCGATGCCCTGAAGAACTGGGACGCACGGGAGGCAGCCGAGTCCGTGCTGTACGTGGACACCGACCCCGAGAAGGCGGACACCGCGGTGTTCTGCGAGTTCTACGGGGCACCGCCGGAGCTCTCCGCGAACTGCGTGGTGGTCGCGGCCAAGCGCGGCGGGGAGGTCACCCTGGCCGCCTGCCTCGCCCTCGCCACCACCCGGGTGGACGTGAACAAGGCCGTCCGTACCCACCTGGGGGCGCGGAAGGCATCGTTCGCGCCGATGGACACCGCGGTCGACCTGACCGGCATGGAGTACGGCGGCATCACCCCCGTCGGCCTGCCCGGCACCTGGCCGCTGCTCATCGACGAAGCGGTGGCCGCGGCCCCCTCCGTCCTGATCGGCAGCGGCCGACGCCGGGGCAAGCTCATCCTCCCCGGTTGGGCCCTGGCCCGGCTCCCGGGCGCCGAGGTGCTGGCAGGCCTGGCCGCCTGAGAAAGCCCGAACCGCTGCGGGCGCCCCGCGATCACAGCGTGCGCAGGGCCCGCTCGCACTCCTGGCACCGCCGCTCGGCGAGCACGGGTGGGTACCACGGGTCCCCGGGCCGGGTCGGCCGGTAGTGCGCGTGCTCCAACGGTCCGGTCTCCAGCCCGCACAGGGTGTACGGCTGCGGGTCCTCCGGAACCTCGGGATCGGCCCCGGCGGCGTGCACCGCGAACACGGTGGGTTCGACACCCTCCGCGCCGATGGCCCCGTCGGATTCCAGCTCGAAGAGCACAATGATCGATCCCATGCCCCGAGCCTCGATCATCCCCTGCCGACCCACATCCGGGGGTGGGCCGTTCGAGCCCACACCCGCCACCCTGCCGACTTCGCACGCAATCACACGACCCGGCGGCTCATCCCGCTTCCGCAGAGACCGACTTGAGAAGTGCAGGTCCTGGCCAGTTCGCGGCCGCAGTCCTGAGCGGTGCGAAGTGCGACCGAATTGGGCACGAGATCGCACAATCACCCTGCGGCTGATGTGAATTCGCCGAGCGTGAATACCACTCGAACCGTGCTGTCGTCCGTACACTTCCCAACGGGTGGAGTGGAATTCACCATTCCCGTACCGCCCGGTGTGATTTTTCCGGAAGAGCTTCCGATCCGTTCGCGACATTTCGCGTCAGTGGCATTCCCCCGCATCATCACTCCACCGAGGAGGACCCTTTGCGCTTCCGCACCAGATCCACCAGACCCACCGGACTCATCGCGCGAGCAGTCGGCGCGACCCTCTCCCTGCTGATCGCCGCCCTGGGACTCGCCGGTCCGGCGGCGGCTGCGGGCTCGACCCCCGGCTCGTACAGCTACTACGGTTTCCCCGCCGCGACCTCGGCCCTGAGCTCGGTCACCTTCGGCACCACCGTCCAGTCCGACCCCGGACGGGGCAACGTCTTCTGGTCGCACCAGTTCGGTTTCACCAACGGGGTCTCCGGCTACATCGGCATGCAGCGGCACCGCACCGATCCCGGCATGTTCCTGTTCTCGCTGTGGGGCTCGACCGGCGCACAGCCCGGCGACAGCGGCACCTACTGCCAGACCTTCGCCGAGAGCGGCAGCGGTGGCTACACCTGCCGCCTCGACGCGGGATTCACCGCGGGCCACGGCTACCGCTACGACATCACACCCGCGGCCCCCGGCTGGTACCGGGCGAAGATCACCGACACCACCGCCGGGACCTCGTTCGTGCTCGGCACCCTCCAGGTCGGTTCCGGGCTGATCCAGGCGAAGGGCATGGTCGACTGGGTCGAGTACTTCGACTGGAACAACAACGCGGCGACCTGCGCCGACGAGCCCTACTCCGCCGCCCTGTTCACCGCGCCCACCGGGGTCGACGCGACCAACGGGTCGACCGTCCACGCCACCGTCACCAGCACGTCGGTCAGCAGCACCTGCTCCAGGCAGGCGACCGTCACCCCGGTATCGGGAGGCAGCACCCACCGCGACGCCATCGGCAACAGCCCGTCCGGTTCCATCACCGGCATCGGCGGCCAGTGCGTGGACATCACCGACGGCTCCAGCACCGACGGCACCCGGCTGGAGCTGTGGCCCTGCGGCCGGTGGTCGAACAACCAGAACTGGGTGCTGGCCGACGACGGCACCGTCCACGCCCTGTTCAAGTGCATGACCGCCCTCGGCTCCGGCACCGCCAACGGCACCGCCGTCGTGCTCTCCACCTGCGACGGATCCCCCGGCCAGCAGTGGGCCCTGACCAACGGCACCCTGGTCAACCCGAACTCCCACCGCTGCCTCGACGCCACCGGCGGCAACAGCACGGCCGGCACCCGGCTGGAGCTGTGGGACTGCACCGGCAACGCCAACCAGCGGTGGCACACTCCGGCCTGACGCGGCCCGTGCCCGGCGCTCACTGCGGGCGCTGGTGGTGCTGCCCGGGTTCCTCGGCGTGGGCGGCAAGGGCGGCGGCTCGGAGGCGGCGTTCCGCCTCCGAGCCGCCGTACGGCCGTACGCACGTCGTCAGGGCGCGAGGTCCCGGCGCAGCAGCAGCGGGACGGCGGCCCCGAGGCCCGCGATCCCGACGGCCGCGAGCACGGCGAACGACCCCCAGGCGAAACCGCCTCGGGCGAGCGCGTCCCCCGGGGTGTAGTAGTGGAACGGGCTCAGGTAGCGCAGCGCGGCGGCCGGCTGCCAGGCCAGGGCGATGAAGTTGACGGCGAACCCCACGGCTCCCAGGGCGATGGTGGCTCCGACGACCTGGGCCCGGTGTCGTACCGCGGCCGAGACGGCCACGGCCGGACCGGCCAGGCAGAGCGAGAACGCGCACCCCAGGACGCCGGCGGCGAGCACACCCCGCAGCGGGACCGCGTGGTGGAGGGCGGGGGAAAGGGCCACCCCGGCGCCGATCGTGAGCGTGGCGACCCCGTTGAGGGCCAACGAGACCACCAACACGGCCGCCACCCGCTCGCCCAGCAGCCGCAACCGCGAGATCGGACGGGCCATCAGCAGTTCCACGGTGCCGGACTCGATGTCGGCCGCGACGGCCGCGGCGGCCAGCGAGCCGATGGCCGTCAGCTGCATGGCGATCCAGAAGGGGTGCACCAGGCCGGCCCCCAGCATGCCGGGATAGCTCGCGATGGACACGCCCCCGGCCGAGCCCGAGAACGCCTTCAAGGCCTTCGGGACTCCTCCGCCCGCGCCACCGAAGAGCTGCACGGGCGGCACGGCGCGGACGACCACCACGATCAGGAGCTCGAACACGACCATGCCCACGGCCAGGAACGCCAGCATCCGGCGCCGCCGGTGGAGGGCCAGCCAGAACAGGGGGAACCGGGCTCTCACGGCCGTACCTCCTGCGCGTCGACGTCCTGCCGGTAGAGGTCGAGGAACGCCTCGTCCAGTCCGGCCTCCTCCACCGACAGGTCCGTCACCGGCAACTCGGCCAGCAGCCTTCCGAGTTCACCGACCAACTCCGCCGGGGAGATCAGCAGCTGCACCTCGGCGCCGCGCCACTGCGGCGACCACCGTTCCATCCCGGGCAGCTCCCGGGGGACCGGCCCGTCGCCCAGCACCAGCCGGACCCGTCGCGCGCGCTCCTCGCGCAGCTCCGACACCCTCCGTACCGCGACCAGCCGCCCTTCCCGGACGAGTGCGACCCGGCCGCAGGCCCGCTGCACCTCCGGCAGCACATGGCTGGAGAGGAGCACCGTGCGACCGGCGGCCGCCGCCTCCGTGAGCAGTTCGAAGAAGACCTCCTGCACCAGCGGGTCCAGGCCCTCGGTCGGCTCGTCCAGCACCAGCACCTCCGGGTCGTGCTGGAAGGCCTGGACCAGGCCCAGCTTCTGCTTCATCCCGCGCGAGTACCCCCGCACCGGCCGTGCCAGGTCGCCCGCCGTCAGCCCGAGGCGCTCGCACAGGGTGCCCCGGCGGGACGTCGGAGCCCCCTGGAGGTCCCCGAGCATCCGGAGCGTCTGCGCTCCGGTCAGCTCGGGGTACAGCCGAAGCTCCCCCGGCAGGTAGCCCAGCCGTGGCGCCAGCTCGCGGTGGTCTCCGACCGGATCCAGCCCGAGCACGGACACCCGCCCGGAACTCGGCCGGAGCAGACCCACCAGACACCGGATGGTGGTGGTCTTCCCGGCCCCGTTCGGGCCGAGGAACCCGAACACCTCACCGCGCTCCACGACGAGGTCGAGTCCGTCGACACCCACCTCGCGTCCGTAGAACTTGCTCAGCGCGGCCAGCTCGATCGCCGGCCCGTTACGGTCCATACCTGCCTCCCGCCCGTCCGACACCGTCGGCGGTCGTCGTGGTACCACCAGTGCACCGCATCTGCGGCGGCGGGAACAGGGTCCACCGGGTTCTCCGTCCTCGGCCACCGGCACCTCGGGGAGATGACCCGTCCCGGCGACGGGTGACAACCGCAGGCCCCACCTGCGCGTGCCGTCCGAAAACTGATGGTTGTCGGTAATGAACGGTTGTGTTCCCTATCGCCCGGCGCTACCGTCGGTAGTGGCGAACGAATCCGTCCCCCTGCCCCCGCGTTCGCCCCCGAGCCATTGGGGAACCTGCCATGGCGACCTCGCGTGCCCTGGCCACGGCTCCGCCCGCGACCGCACGTCGGGGCCAGCACCCAGGGATTGCCCTCACCGTCATCGCGGCCACCCAGCTGATGGTGGTCCTCGACATCACGATCGTGAACATCGCCCTGCCGCACATCCAGCAGGCCCTGAGCTTCTCCACGACCAACCTGTCCTGGGTGATCAACGCCTACACGCTGACCTTCGGCGGCCTGCTGCTGCTCGGCGGCCGCGCGGGCGACATCCTCGGGCGCCGGCGGGTGTTCATCGCCGGCGTGCTGCTGTTCAGCTTCGCCTCGCTGCTCGGCGGGGTCGCCCAGTCCTCGTCCTGGCTGCTGGCGGCCCGGGCGCTGCAGGGCGTGGGCGGGGCGATCGCCTCGCCGACGGCGCTGGCGCTGATCGCCACCAACTTCAAGGAGGGGCCGGAGCGCAACCGGGCCTTCGGCGTCTACTCCGCCGTGGCCGGTGCGGGCGGGGCCGTGGGGCTGCTGCTCGGCGGCATGCTGACCTCCTGGCTGTCCTGGCGGTGGGTGCTGTTCGTCAACGTGCCGATCGGCATCGCGATCGCCCTGCTGGCGCCGCTGTACATCAACGAGTCCGAACGCCACCCCGGGCACTTCGACCTGACCGGCGCGTTCACCGCCACGGCGGGCATGGTGTCCCTGGTGTACGGCTTCATCCGGGCCTCCGACCACGGCTGGACGGACTCCGTCACGCTCACCTCCTTCGGCCTCGCGGTGGTGCTGCTGTCGGCGTTCGTCGTCAACGAGCGGCGGGTCCCGCAGCCGATCACCCCGCTGCACCTGCTCCGCGACCGCAACCGCTCCGGCGCGTACGGGCTGATGCTGTGCGTGGCCGCGACGATGTTCAGCATCTTCTTCTTCATCACCCTGTTCGTGCAGGAGATCCTCGGGTTCAGCCCGCTGCGGGCCGGGTTCGCGTTCCTGCCGATCAGCGTGGCCATCGTCGGCGCCGCCCAGTTCGCGGCGCGCAGCCAGATCCGGTGGGGCCCGAAGCCGTTCCTGGTCGCCGGGTCGGTCCTGGTCCTCAGCGGGGTGTTCTGGGCGACCCGGATCGACCTCCACAGCACCTACGTCGGCGGGATCCTCGGACCGACGCTGCTGTTCGGCTTCGGGATGGGCTCGATCTTCGTCCCGGTGATGCTCACCGTCGTCTCGCACGTGGCCCCGCACGAGACCGGGGCGGCCACCGGCAGCCTCAACGCCATGCAGCAGGTGGGTGGTTCGCTCGGCCTCTCGATCCTGGTGACGGTGTACGGCACCGCCAGCCGCAACGAGGCCCGGCAGCAGGTCGGGGCGTTCCTGCGGCAGGCCACCCCGCAGCAGGCCCTCCAGTTCAGGGCGACCGGCAGGCTCCCGGCGCCGTACTCCTCGAACGTCCTGGTGCACGGCATCACCAGCGCCTTCCAGCTGGGCCTGGTCTTCGCGGCGCTGGCCGTCCTCATCGCGGTGTTCGTCATCAAGGTGCGTCCGGCGCCGGGGGCGCCGGGCGTCAGCCCTTCGGGGGGCGGTACTTGACAGGGCGTCGGGGCGTCCAGGACAGTCCTTAGCGCACATGGTTTTCATCTTCGTTAACCATTTCCCCGTGCGCGTCCCGAGCGCGCCCCCGCGAAAGAGGACCCCCATGTCGCTCGACGTCTCCCCCGCCCTGCTCGACCAGGCCCGCGCCGGCCACGTCGACCAGGCCGACTTCCTCGACACCGTCCGCACCTCGCTCCCGTACGCCTACCAGGTCGTCGCCGAGCTCAGCACCGAACTCTCGGACGGCGAAGCCGAGTTCACCACCGACAACACCACCCCCAGCGACGAGCAGCGGGCCCAGCTGCTGCGTGCCCTGGCCAGCAACGCCATCCGCGGCAGCCTGGAGGAGCACTTCGGCGTGAAGCTCGCCTTCGTCAACTGCCACCGCGTCGGCGCCTTCCGGCCCGGCTCCGAGGACAGCGCGGCGTACCGCGAGTTCACCTCGCTGCACAACCAGATCCGCAACCAGAGCCCGGAGCTGCGCAGCTGCTGACCCGGCGCGCGGCCGGGACGGGCGCCCACCCGGGAACGGGGGCGCCCGTTGCGCCCTGTTGCGCCGCGTTACGGCCCCTTGTCCGGATCCCACGCCGATCTTGTGGCACCGCGCGCGGTCTGCGTACGGTCGACGGGCACCTCCCGTCCGGCCCTCCGGGGCCGCCAGAACCCCCGCGGAGCCGCCACCATGCCGCCCTCCCCCCGCCCGCTGCGGAAACTCGGCTTCCTCACCATCGGCCTCTTCGACGAGGCGGACCCGCGCCGGGGCCACGAGTCCACCCTCGACCTGATCACCCTCGGCGAGCGGCTCGGCTTCGACAGCGCCTGGCTGCGCCACCGCCACCTCCAGTTCGGGATCTCCTCCCCGGTCGCCGTGCTCGCCGCCGCCACCCAGCGCACCAGCCGCATCCAGCTCGGCACCGCCGTCACCCCGCTCGGCTGGGAGAACCCGCTGCGGCTCGCCGAGGACCTCGCCACCGTCGACCTGCTCTCCGGAGGACGGCTCAACCCCGGGTTCAGCGTCGGCCCGCCCGTCCACTACGAGCACGTGCGCGGCGCGCTGTACCCCGACACCGGGGACCACGAGGACTTCTCCCCGGCCCGCGCCGAACGCTTCCTCGCCCTGGTCCGCGGTGAGGACGCCTCCGACTTCGCCGGCACCGAGGGCATCGAGGTGTACTCGCGGAAGGTCCAGCCGCACTCCCCCGGGCTCGCCGACCGGCTCTGGTACGGCGCCGGCAGCCTGCGCTCGGCCCGCTGGGCGGGCGGACAGGGGCTCAACCTGCTGACCAGCAGCGTGGTCAAGCCCGAACCCGGCGACGACGCACCGGACTTCGCCGCCATCCAGGCCGAGCAGATCCGCGCCTTCCGGGCCCACCACCCCGAAGGCGAGCACGCCCGGGTGTCCCAGGGCCTGGTGGTCGTCCCCACCGACAGCGCCACCCCCGAACAGCGCACCAGGTACCGGGCCTACGCGCTCTCCCGCACCCCGCGCACCCTCACCCCGCAGGGCCCTAACCGGCTGCTCTTCGCCCCCGACCTGGTCGGCAGCTCGGCCGAACTCGCCGAACGCCTGCACGCCCACGCCGGGTTCCGGGAGGTGGACGAGGTCGCCTTCGCGCTCCCGTTCGACTTCGAGCCCGAGGACTACACCCAGATCCTCACCGACCTCGCCACCCACCTCGGCCCCGCCCTCGGCTGGACCCCCCCTGCGGGATGACGCCGGATGACGACGGACGTCGGACGACGGACGACGGACGACGGACGACGGACGACGGACGACGGACGGTGGCCCGGAGCGGGTGCTCCGGGCCACCGTGCGGCGTGCGGCGTGCGGGTCAGTACTGGGTGGTGATGGTCACGCCGCTGAAGTCGGTCTGGGCGTAGAGGCTGATGTAGCGGTAGCCGGCCGTGGTGTTGGTGACGGTCAGGCTCTGGTTGGTGGTGCCGTTGGTGGTCGAGCCGGTGGTGTAGGCGTTCGGGGTGGCCCAGGTGTCGGGGTTGTAGAGCAGGTAGGCGGTGCCGGTGCCGCCGGAGCTGGACACCTTCAGGGTGGTGGTGCCGGCCGGCAGGTAGATGTAGTAGTACGCCAGGTTGCCGGCGGTGGCGGACTGGTTGGTGCGGGAGCAGTTCTTGTCCAGCACCCGGGCGTCGGCGGCGGTGCAGCCGCTGAGGCTGCCGACCGTGACGGACTGGGTGACGGTGTTGGTCTTCCCCTTGCCGTCGGTCACCGTGAGGCTGACGTTGTAGCTGCCGGCCGCGGTGTAGCTGTGGGCGGGGTTCCGGCTGGTGGAGGTGGCGCCGTCACCGAAGTTCCAGGCCCAGGAAGCGATGGAGCCGCCGGGCTCGGTCGACTGGTCGGTGAACTGGACGGCCAGGCCGGTCGGGGCGGCGCTGAACGCGGCGGTCGGGGCGCCGCCGACCTCGCAGGCGCCGGCGGCGCAGGCGTCCAGCCAGGTGTTGAACTCGGCGTCGTAGGCGGTGCCGATCGAGTTGTAGGTCGCGTAGCCGGCGGTGTAGTCCCCGGTGCGGAAGTGGCCCAGCATGTTCTGGATGACGTCCGGGTGCTTCTCGGCCATGAAGCGGACGGCCAGGTAGCCCCACGGGTAGGTGCGGGTGGTGTCGCTGTTGTCGTAGGTGTTCTGGAACAGCGTGCTGAGCGCGTAGGTGTGCTTGGGCGCCTCGGCCATCGCCCCGGTGTCGGTGACGTTCCGGTAGCTGTAGGACACGTACTCGGCGACGCCCTCGATCCACCAGACGTCCGGCACGGATATCTGCTGGTTGAAGGCGCCCTTCAGGTCGAGGCGGCCGTCGAGGGCGTGGGTGTACTCGTGGTTGAGGTTCCACACGCCCGCGGTAAAGCCGTCGTCGCCGTTCTGGTAGGTCAGCGAGAGCGGCTGGTTCCCGGGGGCGGTCGGGTCGCCGATCAGGGTGATGCCGCCGTTGTTGGTGCTGACGCCGTAGATGCCGCCCGCGTAGGTCTGGTAGTCCTGCGGGGAGGCGAAGACCACCAGCTGCAGCGAGTTCTCGTACTGGCCGGCGATCGGGCCGCTGTCCTTGACCAGCTTGTGGAAGAACGGGTCCTGGTTCTGCAGGCTGGCGCAGACGGCGGCCAGGTCGGCGGCGGTGAGGCTCTGCGCCAGGATGGTGTGGGTGGCGTCGCAGGTGTGGCTGACCGGCAGGGCGGCGGCCTTGAGCTGGTCCGGCAGGTTGCAGACGCCGTAGTACGAGCAGTTCGCCTTGTCGTAGAAGGCGGCCATCCCGGCGACGCCGACCCAGAGCGACGCGGTGGGGCCGGTGATCGAGGAGACGTCCATCAGGCCCTTGATCAGCGGGCGGACGGTGGAGACCAGGGCGGGGTGCTCGATGAACCGGGCCGTCTCCAGGCCGGCGTTGGAGACCAGGAAGGAGTTGGTACCGCCGAGCATGCTCCGGTGGTTGAGCGCGAAGCCGTCCAGGGTGCGGATGATGCTCGGGTCGGCGGTGGCGGCCGCGACGAAGTCGGCGTTCTGGTGGCCGCGGAAGAGCGGGGTGTACACGCTGTTCGCGAAGTTCACCATGTACCAGGACGCGTCCCACGAGCTGGTGTACGCGTTCAGCACCCGCTGGTAGGTGCCGAGGTAGTGGGCCTGGAGGTTGGCGCTGTCGCTGAGGATCATCGCCTGGCCCGCGACCTGGCCGTTGCCGTCGTTGACGTCCAGGAAGTGCGGGCTCGCCACCAGGGTGTCCAGCGCGGCCTGGACGGCGGCGGTGAGCGTCGCGTCGTAGCTGCCGACGTCGCCCGGGCGGTAGTACTGCACGTAGTAGCCGGCCTGGAGGAAGTAGACCAGCTGGTAGATCCCGGTGGAGTTGTCGCCGGTGTACGAGGCGGCGGCGCTCTTGAGCCCGTTGGCGGCCGCGAGCATCTGGCTCTGCTGGAACACCCCGTGGGCGTCACCGCCGGTGAGGCGGAAGAGCGAGCTGATGCAGTCGACGGACGAGCCCTGGATGAAGGCCGCCAGGGCGGAGCCGCTCCGGCCGCTGAAATCGGCGGGGGTGCAGGAGGTGGCGGTCGGGGCCTTGGCGAGCCTGGGGGCCGGGGCCTTGGGTGCGGCCGACTGCGGGGAGCGCGGCGGGAGTTGGGCGGGGGCGAGGCGGCCGGCCTGGGTCTGGGCGTGGGTGTCGAGGCCGAAGGCGGTGCCGGTGGGGGCCGTCCCGCCGGGGTGTGCGGACGGGGCGGCCTGGCCGGGGGCCTGACCGGCGGCCGGGCTCGCCTGGGCACCGGCCTGCACCGTGGGGGCGGCGAGGCTCGGGGCGGCGGCGAGGCCGGTGACGGCGGTGGTCGCGGCGGCGAGCACCGCGAGCGAACGGGGTAGCCGGAGTCGGTGACGCATCGTCACTCCTTGCTGGGGGGTGTGGGGGTGGGCCTCGGGCAGCTGCTGCGGAGGCCGTCGCCTGGCACCGTGCCACGGTTGCCGCACCACAATCAATAGGGTGTGACATGTCACTTTGATTCGTGCACCCGAGCTTCGGATGCGAAGCACAGGAGGCGGTGGAGCAGCCCACGGGGGCGGTCCGCGGGGCCCTGCACGGACCCTTGCGATGACATATAACCTGTGACATTGTTCTGACCCTGATTCCGGTGACAGGTCACACGTCAACTTCCCCTCCGCCTCGTGGCCGACGCCGCGTCACCTCCCCCACCTCAGGACAAGGACACCGCAGTGCGTCTGCGCCAATCCCTTCCGCTCCTGGTGGCCGCCGCCCTCGCCGGGCCCGCCACCCTGCTCCCGACCCCGGCCCTCGCCGCGTCCCCGGCGTCGGCCACCGCCACCGCCTCGGCCGCCGTTGCGGCCCCGGCGGCCGACGGCCGGGCCCCGGCCGCGCCGACACCGTTCGGCGCCGAGATCGCCGCCCCGTCCTCCTCCGAGGACCTGGGCCGCACCACCGCCCCGCTCCCGCCGGAGCTGCTCGGCCAGGCGCTCCAGCCGACCGGAACGGCCGTCCAGTCCGCCCAGGCCGGCCGGACCGTCCAGAATGCCCAGAACGCCCAGCACCCGAAGGCCGCCGCCACGGCCCAGCACGCGCTGACCGCCCCGGCGCCCGCCGCGGCCGGCTGCGCGGCCTCGGACTTCGGCGGCCGCAGCGGCGCCGACCTGGTCGCCTTCGTCCAGGCCTCGACCACGGACTGCGTCAAGACGCTGTTCAACGTCACCGGCACCGACGCGGCCAACGTCTTCAAGCAGTCCCAGATGCTCGCCGTCGCCAACGCCTTCCGGGCCCAGGCGGGGAAGTACACCGGCGACAACTCCGGCAACCTGCTGCAGCTGGTGCTCTTCCTACGCGCCGGCTACTACGTCCAGTCCAACAACGCGAGCACCGTCGGTCCGTACGACGCCACGCTCACCGCCGCCGTCCAGGCCGGCCTGGACGCCTTCTTCGCGACCGCGCACCGGACGGACGTCAGCGACGCCAACGGCACCGTGCTCAGCGAGGTGCTGGTCCTGACCGACAGCGCCAACATCCAGGCCCACTACCTGAACGTCTACCAGCAGGTCCTGAACGCCTACGGCAACGGCTACAACGCCTTCCCGAAGATGGTCAACGCCGTCAACTCGGTGCTGTGGGCGCCGCTGTGGCGGGCCAACTGGAACCCGGACTACGTCAGCGCCGTCTCCGCCGACCCGGGCGTGGTCACCACGCTGGCGAACTTCGCCCAGAACCACAAGGACCTGCTCACCACCCCCAACGCCTTCCTCGCCGTCAACGCGGGCAACGACCTGGCCCGCGCCGCCGGTGACGGCCCGGCCGTCGAGGCCGTCGCCAAACCGCTGATAAAGCGGGTGCTCGACAGCACCCCCATATCCGGCGCGGTCGGCAAGCTGTACGTGTACACCGCGTACAACGCCAACCGGTTCGACAACGCGCAGTGCTCCTACTACGGCACCTGCGACCTGCCCGGCAAGCTCACCGCCGCCGTGCTGCCCAACACCCTCGTCTGCGACAACCGCACCATCCGCACCGAGGACCTCACCGCCGCCGAGCTGGCCACCGTCTGCGCGAGCCTGCGCGGCGAGGACACCTTCTTCCACAACCTGGTCAAGGACAACGGCCCGATACCCGGCCAGTACGGCAAGACCATCACCCTCGCCGTCTTCGCCAACCGGGACGACTACCAGACGTACTCCTGGGCGATCTACAACAACTCCACCGACAACGGCGGCCAGACCGTCATGGACGTCACCGACCCCAACAACAAGCCCGTGTCGGTGATGTACAAGAAGTCGTACCTCGACGGCTTCCCGGCCAACGTGTGGAACCTCAACCATGAGTACACCCACTACCTCGACAACATCTACGACATGAAGGGCAACTTCGGCACCGAGATCTCCGTCCCGGACATCTGGTGGATCGAGGGCGTCGCGGAGTACGAGTCCTACGCCTACCGCGGCACCACCGACACCCAGGCGATGGCCGAGGCCGCCACGCACCGGTACAAGCTGAGCACCGTCCTCCAGAACACCTACGACAACTCGGACACGGTGCGCACCTACCCGTGGGGCTACCTGGCCGTCCGGTACATGGTCGAGAAGCACCCCGCCGACGTCCAGAACATGCTCGGCCACTTCCGCACCGGCGACTACCAGGGCGGCTACGCCGTCTACAACGGCCTCGGCACCTCCTACGACGCCGACTTCGACACCTGGCTGAACGCCTGCGCCGCCGGCGCCTGCTACGCGGACGGCCCGACCGCCCTCTTCGGCCAGTCCGTCAACGGCGCCACCGTCACCCTCACCGACAAGTCCGTGGAGACCAACTCCCCGGCCTCACTGGCCTCCTGGCACTGGACCTTCGGCGACGGCAGCAGCTCCGAGGACCGCAACCCGGTCCACACCTACGCGGCCGCCGGCACCTACACCGTCAACCTGACCGTCACCGACAGCGCCGGCAAGTCCGCCAGCACCCCGGCCTCGGTCACCGTCACCACCGGCGGCACCACCACCCTGCCGACCTGCACCGACCCGCGCACCGACGCCCTCGGCCAGAACTGCTCCCGGCCGGACCAGGCCCGCACCGCCGGGAACCTGGACTACTTCTACGTCTACCTGCCGGCCGGCACCAGCACCCTCAAGGTCTCCACCGCCGGCGGCACCGGCACGGCGGCCCTCTACTACAACGCCGACACCTGGGCCTCCCCCAGCGCCCACACCGCCGCCTCCACCAACCCCGGCACCACCCAGAGCCTCACCGTCACCAACCCGGCGGCCGGCTACCGGTACATCAGCCTGTACGCCACCACCGACTTCAGCGGCGTGACCGTCAGCACCCAGTTCTGAAACGCCACTTGAGCGAACGCCCGAGCGGCGCGTCCCCCACCGGGGGCGCGCCGCTCGGGCCGTGCGGGGCGGTGCTGGACCGTGCCGGTCGGTGCTGGACGGTGCTCAGACCGCGTAGCGCTTCGGGTCGAACAGGTGGAGGTGCTCGGCCACCCAGGCCGAGGTCTTGGCCAGCCCCTCCTCCAGCGGGACCTCCGGCCGCCAGCCCGACCAGCTACGGGCGCGGGAGTTGTCGGACAGCAGCCGGTGCACCTCGCTACCCGCCGGGCGCAGCCGGGCCGGGTCGACCGTGATCTCGACATCGGTACGGCCGGAGGCGGCGATCAGCGCACCCGCCAGGTCGCCGATCGAGACCTCGCGCCCGGTCCCGAGGTTCACCGCCTCGCCGACCGCGCGGTCGCAGTCGGCGAGGGCGAGGAAGCCCTCGGCGGTGTCGGTGACATAGGTGAAGTCCCGGGTCGGGGTCAGCGAGCCCATCCGCAACTCCCGGACCCCGGAGTGGAGTTGGGCGAGGATCGCGGGGATCACGGCGCGGGCGGACTGGCGCGGGCCGTAGGTGTTGAACGGCCGCACCACGGTGACCGGCAGTTCGAAGGCGTGGTGGAAGCTCAGCGCCATCATGTCGGCCCCGATCTTCGAGGCGGAGTACGGGGACTGGGGCTGCAGGGGGTGGTCCTCACCGATCGGCGCGCGCAGCGCTGTTCCGTAGACCTCGCTGGTCGAGGTGTGCAGGACTCGCCGCACGCCGTGCCGCCGCGCCGCCTCCAGCACGTTCTGGGTGCCGACGACGTTGGTGTGCACGTACGCGCCCGGGGAGTCGTAGCTGTACGGGATCCCGATCAGCGCCGCCAGGTGGAACACCGTGTCGCAGCCCGCCACGGCGTCCGAGACCCGGCCCGCGTCGCGGACGTCGCCGGCCAGCATCTCGACCTGGTCGCTGCCCAGGTGGGCAGCGAGGTAGCCGCGTTCGGCGTAGGGCTTGTAGTGGACCAGGGCGCGGACCCGGGCGCCGCGGGCGACCAGCAGGTCGACCAGGGTCGAGCCGATGAAGCCCTCGGCGCCGGTGACCAGGACGGTGCGGTCGGCCCAGGCGGCGGTGGCGCTGGTGGTGGTGGCGGCAGTCATTCGGCAAGCTCCGTTTCGATGGTGCGGATCGGGGTCGGAATCGGGTTCGGGGTCAGAAGCGGGGTCGCTATCGGGTTCGGCGTCGCGGCCAGGTTCGGCGTCGCGGCCGGGCCGTGGGAACGGCCGGCCAGGCGGCGGACCCAGTCGGCCAGCAGGTCGGCGGCCCGGGCGTGGGTCCCCCCGGGCGCGGCGGCGCCCATGGCGGCCAGCCGGGACGGGTCGGCCAGCAGCGGGTCGAGCACGGCGGCCAGGGAGTCCGCGTCGGTGTCGTCGTCGCGCAGGATCCGCGCCGCCCCCGCGTCGGCGAGCACCTTGGCGTTGTGGAACTGGTGGTCGCCGGGCGCGTGCGGGTACGGCACCAGGACGGCGGGCACCCGGACGGTAGCGAGTTCGGCCACGGTCGCCGCCCCGGCCCGGCAGACCACGACGTCGCTGGCGGCGTAGGCGAGGTCCATCCGGTCCAAGTACGGCACCGCCTCGGCGACGGCGCCCCCGCCGACGGCGGCGAGCCGCTGCCGGGTGTCGTCCAGGGCCTGCGGGCCGGTCTTGATCAGCAGCCGGACGTCCGTCCGACCACGCCAGCGTTCGGCCAGGCCGAGCGCGGCCTCGGTCAGCCGGCGCGCGCCGAGGCTGCCGCCGTTGAACAGCACCAGCCGCGCACCGGGCGGAACGCCCAGCCGGTGGCGGGCCCGCGCGCGCTCGGCCTGCCGGTCCAACCGGGCCACCGCTCCGGTGAGCGGCATGCCGACGGTGACCGCCCGCTGCCGGCGCGCCTTCGGCAGGTGCTCCCTGGTCTCGTCGAAGGCGAGCGCGATCTGCGGGGTGAGGCGGGCAGCGAAGGCGTTGGCCCGCCCCGGCACGGCGTTCGACTCGTGGATCAGGCTGGGCAGTCCGGCCATCCGGGCGGCCAGCACGGCCGGCGCGGAGGCGTACCCGCCCATCCCCACCACGACCTGCGCCCGCTGGTCCTCGACCGCGCGCTGCGCCTGCTTGGCGGCGCGGACCAGGTCCGCCGGCAGCAGGTAGCGCCGGGCACCGAGCGAGGGGTCGAAGGGGATCATGTCGACGGTGTGCAGCCGGTAGCCCGCCTCGGGGATCAGCCGGGTCTCCAGGCCCCGGGTGGTACCCACGAAGGAGATCACGGCGTCGGGGTCGGCCCTCCGCAGGGCCTCCGCCAAGGCCAGGCCCGGGTAGATGTGGCCGCCGGTGCCGCCGGCACCGATCACGACCGAGAGTGGTGTGTCCATGGCTCACCACCGTGGCGGGCCGGCCTAAGAGGGCTTTAAGAGAATGCGGGCCTTCGCCCGCTATCTTTCGGTATGCCCGGAACGGCCCGTGCGCATGGAACGGCCGCGAGCACGGCACGGCCCGCGCGCACGGAACGGGCCGTCGGAGCAGGTCAACGGGGTACGAGGAGCGGAGGGTCGGCGGTGCGGATTCTGGTGGCGGACGATGACCAGGAGGTGCGGGAGGCCGTGGCCGACGGACTGACCGTCGAGGGCTACGAGGTGGTCACCGCCGTCGACGGCCACGACGCCCTGGCGAAGATCGCCTCCCACGAGCCCGACGCGGTCGTGCTCGACGTGATGATGCCGGTCCTCGACGGCCTCGCCGTCTGCCGCCAGCTGCGGGCCCTGCACGACCGCACCCCAGTCCTGGTGCTGACCGCGCGGGACAACATCGACGACCGCGTCGACGGGCTGGACGCCGGCGCCGACGACTACCTCGTCAAGCCCTTCGCCCTGGCCGAACTCACCGCCCGGCTGCGCGCACTGCTGCGCCGCGCCGCCTTCGACGCGCCCGGCGCCGAGGCCGACGCCGAACTGCGCTACGCCGACCTGGTCCTGGACCCGCGGACCCGCACCGGGCACCGCGGTTCCCGCCGGCTGGAGTTCAGCCGCACCGAGGCGACCCTGCTGGAACTGCTGCTGCGCCACTCCGGGCAGGTGCTCACCCGGGAGACGCTGCTGGAGCGGGTCTGGGGGCAGGACTTCGGCCCCGAGTCCAACTCCCTAGCCGTGTACGTCGGTTACCTGCGCCGCAAGCTGGAGGCGGGCGGCGAACCGCGCCTGGTGCACACCGTGCACGGCGTCGGCTACCGCCTGGCCGCAGACTCGTGACCCTCCGCGTCCGGCTCGCCGTGGCGACCGCCCTGGCCGTCGCCACCGTCGCCCTCGGCCTCAGCTGGGCCGCCTTCGCGGTGATCCGCTACGAACTGACCCACCAACTGGAGCTGGAGCTCACCCAGGCCGCCACCGTCGCCCTCCAGCAGCAGGGCAACGAACCGCCCGGCGTGCTCTCCGGGCAGTGCCGCTACCTGGCCGCCCCGGCCTGCACCCAGATCGTCCCGGCCGACCCGGCCCGCGCCCCCCGGACGGCCGTCGCCCCGTACCTGTTCCCGGTCACCCCGGCCGTGCGCGAGGTCGCCGCCGGGCAGCGCGCCGCCTATTTCAGCACCGCCACCGTCGCCGGGTTCCCGGCCCGGATGCTGGTCACGCCCTTCCGGGGCGGCACCGCCCTCCAGGTCGTGCTGCGCTCGGACGGGGTGGACCGCGCCGTACGACAGTCCGCGGCCGCGTTCGCCGGGCTCGGCGCCGCCGGGGTACTGGCGGCCGGGTTCCTCGGCTGGTGGGTCTCCCGGACGGGCCTGCGCCCGGTGGCCCGGCTCACCGCCACGGTCGAACGGATCACCGCCACCGGCGACCCCCACCACCGGATCACCTCCCACGCGGCCACCGGCCGCCGCCGGGACGAGGTCAGCCGGCTCGGCGAGAGCTTCGACACCATGCTCGACGCGCTGGAACGCTCGGTCACCGCCCAGCGCCGCCTGGTCTCCGACGCCTCGCACGAACTGCGCACCCCGCTGACGGCGCTGCGCACCAACGCCGAACTGCTGGCCCGCGGCGACCGGCTCACCGACGCCCAGCGCGAACGGGCCGCCACCGCCCTGGGGCGGCAGCTGCGCGAGGTCACCGGCATGGTCAACGACCTGGTCGAACTCGCCCGGGACGAGGAGCCCCAGGCTCTGGTCGAGCGGTTCCGCCTGCTGCCCCTGGTCGAGCACGCCGTCACCTCGGCGCGCGGGCACTGGCCGGGCCAGGAGTTCACCCTCTCCGTCGGACCGGGCGCCGCCGAGGCGGTCGTGCCGGGCGTCCCCGCCCGGCTGGTACGGCTGCTGGGGAACCTGCTCGACAACGCCGCCAAGTTCGGCGCCGGGCGCGGACCGGTGGAGGTCCGGGTGGCGCTGGCCGGCGACGGCGGCGACACCCTGGAGGTGTCCGTCCGCGACCACGGCCCGGGCATCGCCACCGAGGACCTCCCGTACGTCTTCGACCGCTTCTACCGCTCCGACACCGCCCGCAGCCTCCCCGGCTCCGGCCTCGGCCTCGCCATGGCCCGCCAGATCGCCCGCGCCCACGGCGCCGACCTCGTCGCCCGCGAGACCGACCCCCACCACGGCGGCGGCGCCTGCTTCGCCCTCACCGGCCTGCCCGTCGATTCCTAATCCTCTTGTCAAGCCGTTCTGGCTGGGTCGCTGGCCGTCGGTCGGCCGCCTGCTCAACAGTCACTGCTACTGAGCGACGTCGGAGCCCGGCGGCCACAAGCTCCATTTCGACCAGCGTGCCCACCAGGCCGGTCGTCCTCAGCTCGTCGGCGATGGCCCGTGCCTGTGCCAGCGACAGCCCGTGTATCTCCCGCAGAACGTGCAGGACAGGGACAAGGCTCGACTCGGGCCCCGCGAGGCGGAGTCGAGCTGGGCCGTGCTCTGCCAGCAGCGCCTGCCGAATCTCCTCGGGAGTCCCTGCGCCGCTGTCCTGCTCGCACCACGCAGTGGGACAGGTCCGGCATCTGCCTTCGGTGCCCCACCCCACCTGCCCGCGGTCGATGAACTGGCCGATGTCGCGTATCAGCACACCACCGCAGTCATCGCAACGCGTCGTGATCTTCACGCCCTGAGTGATCACCAGACTCCCCGCCTTCGGTCCTCGGTCTCCGGATCTTCCCGCCTCCGCGCCTGCCCGTCGACCGCGCTATCGGTGCCTCGACCCCCTCCTCCGCGCTTCACCACGCCCGACCCACTGAATCCGGACATTCACTAGTCATATGACTAAGCGCTTGCTTAGACTCGGCACCTGTCCTTCCACCGCGCGAGTACGCCACCAGGAGTCGTCATGACCGACGTCAACCGTCAGATCCGCCTTGCCCGTCGACCGGTCGGGGAGGTCCGGCCGGAGGACTGGGCGTACGGGGAGGAGCCCGTGGGGGTGCCCGGGGACGGGGAGTTCCTGGGGCGGACGCGGTACGTGTCGCTGGACCCGGCGATGCGCGGGTGGCTGGACGACCGGCCGTCCTACCTGCCGCCGGTGGGGCTGGGCGAGGTGATGCGGGCCGGGGCGGTGGCCGAGGTGGTCGCGTCCAACCACCCGAAGTTCCGGGTCGGCGACCACGTGGTGGGTTCCTTCGGGGTCCAGGACTACGTGGTGTCGGACGGCAAGGGCGTGGTCAAGGTCGATCCCGCGCTCGCCCCGCTGCCCACCTACCTCGGGGCGCTCGGGATGCCCGGGATGACGGCCTACTTCGGGCTGCTGGAGGTCGGCGCGCTCAAGGAGGGCGAGACCGTGGTGGTCTCCGGCGCGGCCGGGGCGGTGGGCACCATGGTCGGGCAGATCGCCAAGGTGAAGGGCTGCCGGGTGGTCGGGATCGCCGGCGGGCCGGAGAAGTGCGCGCTGCTGACCGAGGAGCTCGGCTTCGACGCGGCGATCGACTACCGCGCCGAGGACGTCCGCAAGGCGCTGCGCACCCACGCCCCGGACGGCATCGACGTCTACTTCGACAACGTCGGCGGCCCGGTCCTGGACGCCGCGCTGACCAGGCTGGCGATGCACGCCCGGGTGGTGGTCTGCGGCGCGATCAGCCAGTACAACAACGAGGACTCGGTGCAGGGCCCGTCCAACTACCTGTCGCTGCTGGTGCGGCGGGCCCGGATGGAGGGCTTCGTGGTGTTCGACTACGCCCGCCGGTACGCGGAGGCGGCGGCCGAGATCGCGGGCTGGATCGGCGAGGGCCGGATCAAGGTGAAGGAGCACCTGGTCGAGGGCACGGTCGCGGACTTCCCGGAGACCCTCGGGATGCTCTTCCGCGGGGAGAACACCGGAAAGCTGGTGCTGGGCCTGGTCTGAGCCCCGAGCCCTGGACGCACTCCGGCCGACTGGACGCACCCCGACCGCACCGGCCACACCGGCCGACTCAGCCGGCTCAGCCCTCGAGCAGGGTCGCGCGCTCGGCGCGGAGCCAGCGGCGCTCGGCCGTGATCTCGGCCACGTCGCCGCGGGCGAGGAAGGCCGCCCACGGCTGCTCGCCGCGCCCGCCGAGCCGCTCGATCCGGGCCGCCTCCCGGGTCTGGAGCGCGTCCAGGGCGTCGAGCACCGCCTCCGGCCGCTCACCGTAGGCGGTGCACAGCGCGTCCAGGCGCTCCCGCAGCACCCCGGGCCCGCTCACGGCGGCCCGGCGCTGCTGCTCGACGGAGCGCAACGGCACGGCGTACCAGGCGAGTTGGGCGAGGTCGTCGACGGCGTGGCCGGGCGCGGCGAAGTCCCAGTCGATGAAGCCGGCCAGGTGGTCGCCGTCCCATACGGCGTTCCACGGGCCCAGGTCGCCGTGCCGGATGACCAGGCCGGGCCGCCACTCCTGCTCCGCGCCCTGCCAGCTCGCCCCGGCGGGCGGGCGGAAGTCCCGGACGGCGTCGTGGTACTCGCGCAGCCAGCGCCCGAGGGCGCGGACGCCCGTGGTGGAGCGCAGGACGGCCGGCCAGGGCGCGAAGGCGGGTTCGCCGTGCAGCAGCGAGAGCACCTCCTCGCCGCCCTCGAGGGCGATCGGCCGTGGGGACCGGGTGAAGCCCGCCGCCTCCAGGTGGGCCAGCAGCGCGTGGACGGCGGGCGTCCACGGGCCGACCGGCCGGCGGATGGTGTCCCCGATCCGCCGCACCGTGGTC
The DNA here is from genome assembly GCF_040637885.1 of Kitasatospora sp. NPDC028055. Lineage (NCBI taxonomy): Bacteria > Bacillati > Actinomycetota > Actinomycetes > Kitasatosporales > Streptomycetaceae > Kitasatospora > Kitasatospora sp. NPDC028055. The sequence goes on from NZ_JBEZXE010000008.1 coordinate 137,807, forward strand.
ACGCTGCCCCGGTCCGTTGCTCCGTCCTCGATCACCGGGGCAGCGTAGCCGTCTCCGCAGGTCGGCGTCGCGCGGTTTCCCGCCCGGGCGCCCCCGGCCGATAGGCGCGCGGTGCGGTCAGGCGGGTGGCGCGGTCAGGCGGGCCGCAGCGTGGCGGTGGCGATCTCCAGGAAGTCGCGCAGCGGCTTGCCCCGCCGGTCGGCCAGGTCCGCCAGGTCGGCCGGGACGGCCAGGCAGGTCTCGACCCCGGGGACGTCGGTGACGGTCCGGTGGACGAGGTCGGGCCGGGCGTAGGAGCGCGCCACGCTCAGCGGCAGCAGGGCGATGCCGTGCCCGGAGGCGATCAGCTCGAACTTCTCCTCCAGGGAGGCCGTCCGCCGGACCGGTGCGTCGAGCATCCGCTCGCCGACGAGGTCGGCGGTGGTGAGTTCGGCGCGGGCGGCCAGCGGGTGCGTCGCGGGCAGGCAGGCGACCCGGGGCTCGTGGCCGATCGGGATGGTGCGCAGCCCCGAGTCGTCGAACGGCCTTCGCAGGTAGGCCACTTGGCAGCGGCCGTCGCGCAGCGGCGCGTCCTGCTCCCACCAGCGCGCCGGGACGAGGTCGGTCTCGACGTCCGGGTGTCGCAGCGCGAACGCGCGGATCGCCTCCGACACGTGCAGGCCGGGTGAGAAGGCGACGACCAGCCGCCGGGTGCCCTTGTCGGCGTCGTGCACGCGCTGCACCGCCGCGGCGACGGCCGCGAGGATCCCCCGCGCCTCCTCCTGGAGCTGTCGGCCGGCCGGGGTCAGTTCCACGCTGCGCGTGGTCCGGACCAGCAGGGTGCACTCCAACTCCTGCTCGATGGCCCGGATCTGACGACTGAGGACGGGTTGGGTGATGAAGAGCTGCTCCGCCGCCCGGCCGAAGTGCCGGTGTTCGGCGACCGCCGCGAAGTAGCGGAGCTTGCGCAGGTCGAGATCCATGCCTGGAAGGTATCAATGCCCAGGAAGGGTATTGGACGCCGCAGTTGGCCGGCCCGAGACTCGACACATGATCGTCATCACCACTCCCACCGGCCAGATCGGCGGCCGACTGCTCGACCTCCTGCTCACCGGGCCGCGCGCCGCCGCCGAGGAACTGCGCGTCGTCGTGCGCGACCCGGCGAGGCTCCCGGAGGCCGTCCGGGCCCGCGTCGACGTCGTCGCCGGCTCCCACGACGACCCCGAGGTCGTCGACCGGGCCTTCACCGGCGCGCACGCCGTCTTCTGGGTCGTCCCGCCCACGCGGCAGGCGCCGAGCCTGGACGCCGTCTACTCCGGGTTCACCCGGGCCGCCGCCGAGGCCCTCACCGCCCACGGCGTCCGGCACGTCGTCGGCGTCTCCGCACTCGGCCGCGGCACCCCGGTCGCCGACCGCGCCGGGCACGTGACGGCCTCCCTGGCCATGGACGACCTCCTCGCGAGCACCGGCGCGGCCTACCGGGCGCTCGCCAACCCCTCCTTCATGGACAACCTGCTGTGGCAGTCCGCCTCGATCCGGGACCGCGGCGTGTACACCTCCACCGTCGCCGCCGACCGCCCGGCGCCGCTGGCGGCCACCCGGGACATCGCCGCGGCCGCCGCCGACCTGCTGCTCGACCGCTCCTGGACGGGGACCGGCGAAGTCCCGGTGCTGGGCCCCGAGGACCTCTCCGCGAACGACATGGCGCGCGTCATGTCCGAGGTCCTCGGCCGCCCGGTCCGCTACGAGCGCCAGTCGCTGGACGACTTCCGCGCCTCGCTCGCCGGACAGGGCTACAGCGAGGCGCTGGCGGACGGCTACCTCGACATGATGCGCGCCAAGGACGACGGCCTCGACGCCGGGGTCGAGCGCACCCCGCGGACCGCGAGCCCGACGAGCTTCCGCCAGTGGTGCGAGGAGGTCCTCAAGCCGGCCGTCCTGGCCTGACCGCCAGGCGCCGCACCCGTCCCGCCGGGCGGGCACCGGCCAGCGCCGGTGCCCGCCCAACCCGGTTGACGTCCCCTCCGGACGGATGATCGGCTCCTCCCCATGGACGACCGCAAGCCCGACGACCGCAAGCCCGACAACCACGAGACCGACGACCACCTCCCCGCCGACCATCTCCCCGCCGAGGCGGTCGCCCTCCTGGAGTCGCTGCTCGCGGCGGACACCCCCGCCTTCCGCGCCCTGCGCGCCCAGATCCCCCACCTGCGGGTCACCGGCGGCTGCGAGTGCCCCTGCCCCAGCCTGGACCTGGCCCTGGCCGACCCGGCCGCCGCACCCGCCGCACCCGTCACCGGCACTCCCGCCGCCGAGGCCACCGTGGTCGACGCCGACGGCACCCCGATCGGCGGCGTCATGGTCTTCGTCACCGAGGGCCGGCTGTCCTACCTGGAGGTCTACTCCTGGGCCGACGAGCCGATCACGCGCCTCCCCTCCCCCGACCGCCTCCTGCCGTAGCGGCGCCGCGGGGCCCCGGCAGGGACGGTTTCCGGCATGGGTGGAATCGCGGTGCGGTGCATTCCGCGGGCCGGGCGGCGGTCGGGCAGGGTGGGGGCTCGACCGTCTCCCCGACCTGAGAGAGCGCCATGATCTTCATCACCGTGAAGTTCCCCGTCCGCCCCGAGCACAGCGCGCAGTGGCTCGACATCGTCGCCGAGTTCACCGAGGCCACCCGTGCCGAGCCGGGGAACCTGTTCTTCGACTGGTCCCGCAGCGTGGACGACCCGAACGAGTACGTGCTCGTGGAGGGGTTCCGGGACGGCGAGGCCGGGCGGGCGCACGTCGAGTCGGCGCACTTCCGGCAGGCCATTGAGACGCTGTCCGGCGCGGTCGCCGCCAAGCCCCGGATCATCAGCGTCGACCTCCCCGACCGCGAGGGCTGGGACCTCATGGGCGAGATCACCCCGCGCGAGGGCTGAGCCCAGCCGGGCACGTCCCAGCCAGGCCCGGCCCGGACGCCGAGCGGGCCGGACCGGGGGCCGGTGGCCTCCCCCGGTCCGGCCCCCGGCAGACTGGACGGGTCACGCAGCACCAGCAGGAGGAGCACCCCGCCATGGCCGGGCAGACCGGGCCGCGCGCCGCCGACCGCACCCTGGAGGTGCTGGAACTCGTCGCCGGGTCACCCTCGCCCGTCCCGGCCAAGGCGCTCGCCCGGAGCCTCGGCTGCGCCCTGTCGACGGCCTACACCCTCCTCGCCCCGCTCACCGAGCGCGGCTACCTGGTGCGCACCGACGGCGGCTACGCCCTCGGCTACCAGGTCTCCGCCCTCCACCGCGCGTTCCAGCGGCAGATGGGCCTCACCGACAGCATCGACGGCGTGCTGGCCCGGATGCGGCACGCCACCCGCGCCTCGGCGAACTACGTCGCCTACCAGGGCGACGGCCTGGTGATCGCCGACGTGCGCACCGTCGCCGCCGACGGCGACCAGCGGCCCGACCTCACCGTCGGCGTCGACCCGCGCTCCCACGCCTACGCCCACGGCAAGATCGCCCTGGCCGCTGCCGGCCCGGCCGCCCGCCGCCGCTACCTGGAGCAGCCCGGCCTGCGCCGCTTCACCCCGCACACGATCGCCTCCGTCGAACGGCTCGACGAGGAGCTGCGGCGGATCCGCCGCACCGGCGTCGCCCTGGACGTCGAGGAGGCCCGGCCCGGCCTGGCCTGCCTGGCGGCCCCCGTGCTCGGTACGGACGGCTCCGTGATCGGCAGCGTCTCCCTCGCCGTCCGCCCCGAGGAGCTGCGCGCCCGCCGCCACCAGCTGATCGCCGCCGTCAAGCAGGCCGCGCAGGCGGCCGCCCCGATCCACCGGCCCTGACGCCCGGCCGCCCGGCCGCCCCCCGTCAGTGCGGGCCGGGCACGAGCGGGGCGATGACGTGCTGGGTCGGGTTGACGCCGTTGTCCTCGTCGTCGTCGTCGGTGTTCACCGAGGTGGTGACCGAGCTGGTCGCCCAGGAGACCAGGCCGAGGATCAGGAAGAGGACCACCAGCCCGCGCCCGCCGCCGCTCAGCACCAGCGGACGGGTGGCCGACACCCGCTCGGGCTCGCTGTTCGGCTCCTCGCCGAACAGCCGCTTGGGGTAGGCGGAGGTGAGCATCACCAGGTAGGCGGTGTACCGCAGTTGGTAGCGCAGGATCGCGGTCGTGGCCTCGTACAGCGGCTGCGGCATCCGGCCGAGGATCAGCACCACCAGCCAGCTGATGAACGAGACCATCCACCAGCCCGCGTGCAGCAGGCCCTGCACGATCGAGGCGGGGATGACCAGGATGATCCGGAAGAGTACGGCCAGCCGGTTCAGTTCACCGGGCCGCAGCTCGACCTGCACCGGGTACTCGGGGGCGCTGAACCGGAACGGCGGGTAACGGTCCACGGTGAGCATCAGATACGCGGTGACCCTCGCCTCGTACGGGACGAACGCGGTGAGGTAGTCCGCGACGAAGCCGGGCAGCCGCCCGAGGACCAGCGCACCGAACCAGCCGATCACGGTGACCACAAAAGCCACCAGGGACAGCACCCACAGCACCACGAACTGAGGGATCAGCAGCAGCAGGCGCAGCAGCACCGTCCAGCGGTTCTGCGCGGCGGGCGCCGGCATGTCCAGGACGGGAAGCCACTCACGGCTGACGGGGGCGGGGGGAGCCTGCCACATCCGGGCCTCCACGGTCTCGGAACGACGGGACCCGGCAGTCGGGCACCGCCGGGTCCCTCCGAAGATCGCAGCCTCCCGCCCTCCCCGCGCGCCACGCTGCGCCGGACGGGTCACACCGCGCCCCGGCACCGGCCGGGGGCGGCCCCCACCGTCCGTGCGCCGATTGCCCGGATGGTCCAGGTTGCGCATTCGCCGGGGACCGGGGGTGCCGGTGTCAGAAGGCGTTCAGGGCGGCTTCGATCAGCGTCGCCACCGGTACGAGTGCCTGGCGCTGTGTCAGGCCGTCCTGGATCACGTTCTGGTACACGACGGCGAAGCTCCTGCCCCGCACGGTGTCACTGACGAGGATCCCCTCGGACAGCACGGTCTGGCCGGTCTTCAACGAGCCGATGCCGACCTTGCCGTGGGTGGCGACGAACTGTCCGCCGGGGGGCCAGATCGGCGGGCTGGTGGACGCGAAGAACGTGCCCGCCCGGGCCATGAGTGCCTTCATGTCCTGGCTGCTCGTCGGCCCGACGAGTTTGTCGTCCGCCAGGAGCGTCAGCAGTCTGACGAGCTGCCGCGCGGTGGTGCCCTGGGCCGTGTCCACGTCGTTGACACACGGGATGCGCGCGGCCGGCCAGATCCCGGCGTAGTCGCCCGCCAGCCACAGCCCCGTTGCGGAGGCGCTGTCGAAGAGGGCGGAGTCGGCGAGCTTGCCGTCGAGGTACGGGTATCCCAGACCGTGGATCGTCGTGGTGGCCCCCGGGTCGTTCTGCTGCACCATCATGTCCTCGAACGCGGCCACCTGCGCCGGAGTGAAGTCGACCGTGAAGACCCCACCGGAGGGTCCGAGTCGGAGAACGGCCGAATAGTTCGGCCGCCTGGCCTTGTCCTCGGCGCGCAACGCCGTCGACACCTTGATCTGCGACGGCGTGTGCGTGCCGATGTCCGGGTCGAAGGTGGCTTTCAGTGCGGCTTCGATGGCCGGCCAGGTGGTCAGCCCCAGGTCGCCGGCCAGCTGGTCGGCGCTCGACCGCAGGTCGAAGGCCGTGTACATCGCCGCGATCTTGATCAGGCTGGCCGAGTAGCACTCGTCCTGGTCCCGGATCGCCGCCCAGGGGTGGTTCAGCCCGCCCTCGAACCCGGTCAGCGCGACGACGATGACGGCCAGGTCGTCGACCGTCGGGGTGCCGGCGTCCGACAGCTGCTGCCGCGTGGTGTCCAGGGCGTCCTGCATGGACGGGTTGTTGTTGAACGCGAGCGGGTCGTCAACGGGACCGGTGAACAGCGGCATGACGGTTCCTCAGCACTGTGGTGGTTCCGTGCGATGCGGCGCGGGATCCATGCGGTGCGACGCGGTCCGCGACTCGACGCGTCCTTCTGACGCCCGGCGCACCTGCCCGCGCCCCGTACGGGCTGCCAACTCCAGGCTCACCCGGTCGGCGGACACGTGCAAGCCAGGAACTCTGGGAAGGGACGGATCAACGAGGACCTGTCCGGTCGAGGAGGCGACCGACCGCCTGCGCCACCGCCCCCGGCTGTTCGGCCTGGATGAGGTGGCCCGAGTCGACCACCTCGAACAGTCCGTCCGGCAGGGTCGCGACCCACTGCCGCTGGTGGGCGGTCATGGCGGTGCGCTGCGCAGCGCGGCCCCGGTCGGGGCGGGACGGCGAGAGCAGTACGGTCGGGCAGCTCGGGAGGCCGGGCGGCTCGGCGCGGAACCGGGGGATGGCCTCGACCACGGCCCTGAGCTCCTTCCTGGTCTGCGCGATCCCGGCGGGGACGAGGTCCTCGGCGAGCATGGTCGCGTAGGTGTCGGCCGGAAACGCGCGCCGGAGGTTCCCGCTGCCCAGGCGGGCGAGTGGGCGCAGCCGCACCAGCGCCTGCGTCACGGCGAGCACCCGGTCGACCTTCCCGGCGGTCCGGTCGAACCGGTCGTAGACGGGTGCGCTCTCCGGTGTCGGGTCGAGCAGCAGCAGGCCGCGCAGCCGCAGGCCCAGGCGGTCCGCCGCGCGGCGCGCGACCAGGCCGCCCATGCTGTGCGCGACGAGCACCGGAGGGGACGATCGCGGGACCACTTCCCCGATCAACGCGGCCAGGTCGGCGGCCAGGTCGTCGATGCCCAGCCGGCCCGCGGTTCGGCCGCTGCGGCCGAACCCGGCACGGTCGTAGGCCACCAGCCGGGCACGGTCGGCCAGCAGCGGCAGGACCGCGTCCCAGCTGGTCCGGCCGAGGCCCGCTCCGGCCTCGAAGACCACCCAGTCGGCGCCCCGACCTGACTCCTCGACATGGACGGAGCGCCCGTTCACGGCCACTGCACGTCCGGTTTCCCGTCTCATCCGCTGCGCTCCCCCATCCAATTTTTCAATTTCGATAACGGTATCACTCATGAAATAGTGGCGCCATGGACACCGCCGAACTGCTTCTCCACCCAGTACGCCTCCGCGTGGTGCACGCCCTGTCCGGCGGACGCGAGCTCACCACCGGCGAACTGTCCGCCCGGCTGCCCGATGTGCCGAAGGTGAGCGTCTACCGGCACGTGGCCCTGCTCGCGGAGGCCGGCTTCCTCGACGTGGCCGAGGAGCGCCGCGTCCGCAATGTCGTCGAGCGCCGCTACCGGCTGCGCCGCGACCGCCCCTCGATCGACGGCGAAGCGGCCGCGACCATGTCCCTGGAGGACCACCGCCGCGGCTTCGCCGCCGCGATGGCCGTCCTCATCGCCGAGTTCAACGCCTACCTCGACCGTGAGGGCGCGAACCCGACGGCCGACTCGGTCTCCTACCGCCAGGGCACGCTCTGGCTCAGCCCGGACGAACTCACCGAGCTCGTCGGCGAACTGGTCGCCGCCCTGCGGCCCCGGCTGGGCAACCAGCCCGGCCCGGGCCGGGTGCCGTACCTGCTCAGCCCCGTCCTCTTCCCCACCGATCCCTCAGCCCCCTGACCCGGGGCGCCACTCGGCGCCGCGCGGCGCCCAGGGCCGGTCAGGGGCGGTCTGGGGGGGTAGGGGCAGTCAGGGGCGGTCAGCCCGTCAGCTCCCGGGCCAGGCCCGCCACCATCCGCTCCAGCCAGGACCGCACCGTCTCCGGGTCGAACAGGTCGGCGTCGTACTCGGCCAGGCCCGCGTAGCCGTCCGCGTCCGGGGTGAGGAGCACGGAGAGGTCGGCGCGGGTGGACGGGCCCGGCACGTCCTCGACCTCGACGGCCAGGCCGGGGAGGTCGAGGGCGATCGCCGGGGTGCTCTGCACCGCGAGCAGGACCTGCGGGTAGCCGGCCGGCAGCCCGACGCCGCGCTCGCGCAGCGGTTCGATCAGGTGGCCGAAGGGCACCGTGGCGTGGTCCAGGGCGGTGGCCACCGCCCTCGCCGCCGTGTCCACCGCGGCCCCGAACCCGCCCGGCGGGCGGGTGGGCAGCCGGATCGGCAGGCCGGTGGTGAGCAGGCCGACGACCCGCTCGTCCACCGGCCGGGTGCGGTTGGCGTACGAGAGCACCACCAGGGTCTCCGCCGCCCCGGTCAGCTCGCCGAGCAGCCGGGCGTAGCCGGCCAGCAGCACCGCCGAGGCGGTGGTGGAGCGCGAGGCGGCGCAGCGGCCCACCGCGCCGGCCAGCGCCGCCGGGACGCGGAAGGCGAGGGTGCCGCCGCGCCCGGAGCGCTGGTCGGGGCGCGGCCGGTCGGTGGGCAGGTCCACCGCCGGCGGGGTGTCCCCCAGGACGTGGGCCCAGTGGTCGAGCGCTTCGGTGACGGCGGCCGGCGTGACCACGGTCCGCTCCCAGCAGGCGTGGTCGGTCATCCGGCCGGGGTCCGGCAGCGGAGCGCCGTCCCGGCGGTACAGCGCGCCCAGGTCGGCCAGCAGGGTGGCCAGGGACCAGCCGTCGACCACGATGTGGTGGAGCGACAGCAGCAGTACCCAGACGTCCTCGGCCGTGCGGAGCAGCCGGGCGCGCAGCAGCCGGTCGCCGTCCAGGTCGAACGGCAGGGCGCCCTCGGCCCGGGTGGCCTCGGCGAGCGTCGCGTCCTGGGCGGCGGGGGCGAGCGTGCGCAGGTCCTCGACCGGCAGCTCCACCGGGGTGTTGGGCCGCACCTGCTGGAGCAGGCCCAGCTCGGTGTCCTGGTAGCGGGTCCGCAGGCTCTCGTGGCGCTCGCTCAGCGCCGTGAGGGCGGCGGCCAGCCGCTCGGGGTCGATCGGCCCGCGCAGGGTGATGCGCTGGGTGATGTTCCACACCGCCGGGTCGGCGGAGCGGCCGTGCATCCGGTACAGCCGGTGCTGGGCCAACCCGGCCGGCGCGGCGGCGAGCGCCGCGCCGGAGCCGGTGAGGACGGCCAGCAGTCGTTCCCGGTGCGCCCGGACGAGCCCGGCGGCCTCCTCGTCCAGCGCGCCGGCCGGAGCGAGGTAGCCGAGCCGCTCGCCGGTGGTGCGCAGCACGATCCCGCGCTCGTCGAGCAGCCGGAGCAGGCGGTCCCAGTCGTGATCGGTGCCGGTGGACGCGGGGGCGGGGCCGGGTGCGGGGGCGGGGGCGGGTGCGGGGGCGGTCACAGCGTGCCCTCCTCGTAGGCCGGGGCCGGGCGCTCCTGGGCGGCCGGCAGGTGCGCGGCCATCGCGCGGACGGTGGGCCGGCGGAAGAAGTCCAGCACGCCGATCCGCAGCCCGGTGGCCTCGCGGACCCGGTTCAGCAGCCGGGTGGCGGCCAGCGAGTGGCCGCCGAGGTCGAAGAAGGAGGTCTCCACGCCCGCGGGGCGGCCGAGCTCCTCCTCCCACAGCCGTTGCACGGTGCGCTCCAGCTCGGTGGCCGGGGCGACGGCGGCCAGTCCGGCGCCCAGCGGCAGCGGTTCCGGCAGGGCGGCGGTGTCGAGCTTGCCGTTGAGGTTGAACGGCAGCTCCTCGACGGCGGCCCAGAGCCCCGGCACCATGTGCTCGGGCAGCAGGTCGGCCAGCTGGTCGCGGACCCGGGGCAGGTCGGCGGCCGCGCACCGCACGTACCCGGCCAGTGTGGTGCCCGCCGGGGTGCGGCGTCCGGTCACGGCCGCGCCGCGCACGCCCGGTACGGTCCGCAGCACGGTCTCGACCTCGCCGGGCTCGACCCGGTAGCCGCGCACCTTGACCTGGCGGTCGGCCCGGCCGAGGTACTCCAGGGTGCCGTCCGGCCGCCAGCGGCCGAGGTCGCCGGTGCGGTAGCGGCGGCCCTCCGGGGTGTCGGTGAAGACGGCGGCGGTCTCCTGCGGCCGGCCGTGGTAGCCGAGCCCGACCTGGACGCCGATCGCGTGGATCTCGCCGACCGCTCCCGCCGGGACGGGCCGCCCGGCGGCGTCCAGCAGCACGATCCGGTTGCCCGGCACCGGGCGGCCGATCGAGGCGTGGTCCGGCCCGTCCGGGTCGATCCGGCCGGAGGTGACCCCGTGGGTCTCGGTCGGGCCGTAGTGGTTGACCAGCGCGCAGCCGGGGTTGCGGGCCAGGAAGGCGCGCAGGGCGGGGGTGAGCAGCAACTGCTCGCCGCCCTGGATCAGTTCGCGCAGGTGCGGGACGGGTTCGTCGCCGAGGGCCTCGACCAGCGCGGCCAGCGGGGTGTACGGCAGGTGCAGCCGCTCGGCCCGGGTGGCGCGGACCACGGCGGCCAGCGCGGTGATGTCGTAGCGGGTCTCCTCCTCGATCAGCAGCAGGGTGCCGCCGCCGGCCAGTGTGGTCAGCACCTCCTGGACGCTGACGTCGAAGCCGCAGGAGGCGTACTGGAGGGTGCGGGCGGCCGGGTGGTCGGCGACGTTCCAGACCAGGAACGAGGCCAGGGCGAGGGTGTGCATCAGCACGCCCTTGGGCCGGCCGGTGGAGCCGGAGGTGTACAGCAGGTACGCGGCGGCCTGCGCGGAGGGGACGGGCAGCGGCGGCAGTTCCACCGCCGAGGGCGTGGCGTCGGCCTCGGCGTCCGTGTGGACCGTCGGCAGCGAGATGCCCATCAGGTCGGTGCCCCGGGCGGTGAGCAGCACGGTCGGGGCGCTGTCCGCGGCGATCAGTCGGCAGCGCTCCGCGCCCTGCACCGGGTCGATCGGCACCAGCACGGCGCCCAGCCGCAGCACCGCCAGCAGCGCGGCCACCTGGTCCGCCGAACGCGGCAGCAGCACGGCCACCCGGTCGCCCTCGCGCACCCCGGCGGCCAGCAGCCGGCGGGCCAGCTCCTCGGCCCTGGCGTACAGCGTCCGGTAGTCGGTCGGGGTGCCGTCGGCCGCGACCACCGCGACGGCCTCCGGCCGGTCGGCCACGGTGGCCGCCACCCGGGCCAGCGGGTGCGCGGGCGTCGGCTCCGCCTCCGGGCCGCACTCCAGGGCGGGGTCGGCGGGGGCGGCCGTCAGCTCGGTGAGCGGTCGGGCCGGGTCGGCGACGGCGGCGGCCAGCAGTCGCTCGAAGGCGTCGAACAGCCGGTCCACCGTGGCCCGGTCGAACAGGCTCTCGGCGTACTCCACGTGGCAGCGGATGCCCTCGGGGAGGTTGGTGAGGAAGAGCGCCAGGTCGAAGGCGGAGCGGTCGACGACATGGTCCAGCGGGCGGGCCGTCACCCCGGGCAGGTCCAGCTCGAAGACCGCGTGGTTCTCGAACTCGACCATGACCTGGAAGAGCGGGTTGCGGCTGGTGTCCCGTTGCGGGTTCAGTTCCTGGACCAGGACCTCGAAGGGCAGTTGCTGGTGCTCGTAGCCGTCCAGCGCGGTGGAGCGGACCCGGTCCAGCGCCTCGGCGAAGTCCGGCTCGCCGGAGAGGTCCAGCCGCAGCGCCAGCGTGTTGACGAAGAAGCCGACCAGGTCCTCGGTGCCGTCCGCCCGGTTGGCCAGCGGGGTGCCCAGCACCACCTCGTCCTGGCCGCTGTAGCGCTGGAGCACCCCGGCGAAGGCGGTGAGCAGCACCATGAACAGGGTCGAACGCCGGTCGCGGGCCAACTCCCGTACGCCTGCAGAGAGTTCGGCGGGCAGATGGCGGACGTGGGCGCGGCCGCGGCCGTCCGGTACGGCGGGGCGGGGGCGGTCGGTGGGCAGGGTCAGCACCGGCAGCTCGCCGCCCAGCACCTTGCGCCAGTGGTCGAGGCTCTCCTGGTACGCCCCGGCGGCCACCGCGGCCCGCTCCCGGGCGGCTTCGGCGGCCGGGGTGGTGGTGAGCGCGGGCAGCCGGTGCGGCCGCCGTTCCCGGGCCGCCCGGTACAGCTCCCCCAGCTCCCGGGTGATCACCACGGTGGACAGGGTGTCGATCACGATGTGGTGCATCGACAGCACCAGGACGTGCCGGTCCGGCCCGGTCGCCAGCAGCCCGGCGCGGAACAGCGGGCCCTCGGCCAGGTCGAAGCGGCGGGCGCCCTCGGCGGCGACCAGCCCGGCCACCGCCTCCTCGGCCGGCCCGTGCACCGGGACCCGCTCCAGCACCGGGCCGTCCGGCGCCGGGAGCACCTGCTGGAACGGTTCGCCGTCCTGCTCCCGGAAGACGGTGCGCAGCCCGACGTGCCGTTCCACCAGCGCGCGCAGCGCGGTGTCGAGCGCCTCCGGATCCAGCGGGCCGTCCAGTTCGACGGCCTTGACCTCGTTGTACTGGGCGGCGTCGGGCAGCATCCGGTGCAGGAACCACATCCGCTGCTGCGCGTAGGACAGTGCGGCGCCGCGCTCGGTGGAGCGGCGCAGCGCGTCGATCTGCGGCAGGCCGGCGGCCACCAGGTCGGGGGCGAGCCCGAAGTCGACGAAGCAGGCGATCTCGTCCGCGCCGGCCGCCCGCAGCTCGGCGAGCACGGACCCGACGCTCTCCGGGGTGCCGATCAGGGCGCGCGAGGCGCAGTAGCGCTCGTAGGCGCGCTCCAGCACGAACTCCAGGTCCTCCTCGCGGGTGTGCTCGAAGTCCAGGGTCAGGCCGAGGCTGTTGGCCATCTGCCCGAACAGCGAGAGCGAGGAGCGCAGGTAGTGGCAGAACGGGCGGTAGGCCTGCTCGCGGGCGGTGGCGAGGTCGGTGCCCAGGTAGGTGTGGACCAGCACGACGACCCGGCCGGCCTCCGGGTCCAGGCCGTGCTCGGCCCGGGTGCGCCGGTAGAGGGCGACGTTCTCGGCGAGTTGGGCGATGTCCTGGGTCATCAGGTTGGTGATCACGCCGAGGTCGTGCCGGGCTGCCTCGCGGAAGCTGTCCGGGTTGCCGACGATCGCGGTGAACATCGGCGGCTGCTCCTGCAACGGGCGCGGGTGCAGGGTCACCTCGATCGGCTCCCCGTTGCCGTTGCGGCCGCGGTAGGGCTCGCCCCGCCACAGCGCCCGGACGGTGTCGATCTGGCGGTGCATCAGCTCCTTGTGGCCGCCGTAGTTCTCCGGGAAGAACAGGAAGTCGTTGGGGTGCCAGCCGCTGGCGCAGCCCAGGCCGACCCGGCCGCCGGACAGGTTGTCCACCACCGACCACTCTTCGGCCACCCGGACGGGGTGGTGCAGCGGCAGCACCGCGCAGCCCGCGTTGAGCCGGATCCGGCTGGTCTCCCGGGCCAGCGCGGCGGCCAGCACCGAGGGGTTGGGGAAGATCCCGCCGAAGGAGTGGAAGTGGCGCTCCGGCAGCCAGACGGCGTGGAAGTCGTGCCGGTCGGCGAAGCGGGCGCTCTCCAGGACGATGCGGTACTTCTCGTCCTCCGGGGAGTCCAGGGGGTAGTCGCCGAAGAAGTAGAGGCTGAAGTCGACCGGGCGCTGCGGGTCGCTCACCGGGTGGTACGGCACGGGGGCGGTGCCGGTCTCCGGCTCGGACGGGGGCAGTTCGGCGGCCGCCGGGCGCGGGGCCGGGACCCGCACGCCGGGCGGGGCCGGAAAGAAGCCGCCGCGCCGCAGGCCGCGCAGCGACTCCCGGACGGCGTCGACCACGAACTCCAGGTCGCCGTCGGTGTGGGCGGTGGAGAGGAAGAAGTTGCGCCACTCCCAGACGTAGACCCCGCGGGTCAGCAGCTCCGGGAAGAACAGCTCCACGTCGGCCCGCGGCTCGAACCGGAACAGCGAGCCGAAGTGGGCCAGCCGGAGCGGGAACTCCTCCTCCTCGAAGAACCCGTTGAGGGTCGCGGCCAGTTCGTCGGTGCGGGCGTTCAGCCGCTCCTGGAGGCCGGGGCCGGCCTCCTTGAGGTGGCGCAGCACGGCGCCGGCCGCGGTCATCGCCAGCGGGTGCTGGATGTAGGTGCCGCCGAAGAAGGTGGTGTCCTTGGGCGGGTAGCTGTCGTCCCCGTAGTCCCAGTGGCCGCCGTCGATCCCGTCCAGGATGTCGGCCCGCCCGGCGATCGCGCCGATCGGGTAGCCGCCGCCGAGCACCTTGCCGTAGGTGGAGAGGTCCGGGGTCACGCCCCAGAAGCCCTCGGCGCCGCGCAGGTGGGGCCGAAAGCCGGTGAGCATCTGGTCGAAGAGCAGCACGATGCCGCGGCGGGCGGTCAGTTCGCGCAGCGAGCGGACGAACTCGACCGGCTGGCGCCCCGGGTGACGGCTCTGCACCGGCTCGACCAGCACGGCGGCGATCCGGTCGCCGAGCTCCTCGATGACCTGGAGACTCTGCGGATCGCCGTACCGCAGCACGATCAGGTCGGCGACGGCGCTGGCGGGGATGCCGCTCGACACCGGGACGGTCTCCCGGTCGGCGCCGTGGCCCACCGTCCGGCCCAGGGTGTGGTCGAAGTGGCCGTGGTAGGAGCCCTCGAACATGACGATCTTGTCCCGGCCGGTGAAGGCGCGGGCGAGCCGAATCGCCCCGGCGTTCGCCTCCGTGCCGGAGTTGGCGAAGGCGACCCGCTCGGTGCCGGTCAGCTCGGCCAGCAGCTCGGCGGCCTCCCCGGTCTCCGGACCGCGCGGGCCCAGCCGCAGCCCGCTGGCCAGGTGCTCGCGGACGGCCTCGGCGACGAACTCCGGGTCGTGGCCGAAGAGCAGGACGCCGAAGCCCATGGTGATGTCGACGTAGGTGTTGCCGTCGAGGTCCTCCAGCCGGGAGCCCCGGGCCCGGCGGGCGGCGAGCGGGTAGAGCATCTCCTTGGTGGCGGAGCGGAAGCCGACCACGGCGCGGCTGTCCGCGAGGGTGCGGCGGTGGCGGCGAGTGACCGCCTTGGAGGCGGCGGTGCGGGCGGTGAAGCGGGCGACCAGGCCGTCCACATGGGCGCGCTGCTGCTCGGTCAGGCCGCCGGCGGCCATGCCGGACTCGCGGGAGACGGTCACCCGGGGGCCGTGCACCTGCGGGGCGGCGGGCGCGGGGGTTGCGGGGGTTGCGGGGGCGGGAATGGCCTGGACGGCGGGGGCGACGGCCGGTGGCAGGGCGACGGGGGCCGCGGTTTGGAGGGGCGCGGGTGGCACCACCCCGGTTGCGGTCGCGGTCGCCGTCGCCATCCCCGTTCCGGCCAGCAGGCCGAGCTGGTCGCGCATCAGGTCGGAGAACTGGCCGAGGAGCGCGAGCTGGCGCTCGATCAGGCCGGTGCCGTCGGTCACCGGGGCGGACGCGACCGGAACCGGGGGTGCGGACGGGACGGCCGGTACGGGCGCGGCGGGTGCGGGGGCGGCGGGCACTGCGGGGAGAACGGGCGCGGCCGCCTGGGGAGCCGGGGCCGCGACCGGCTCGGGCACCGCGACCGGCTCCGGCGCGGCCGCCGGCAGCAGCGCGTCCCGGACGTCCGGCTCCAGCCGGTCGGCGATCAGCCCGGCCAGCCGGGCCGGGGTGTCCGCCGCCTCGAACAGTTCGCGCATCGAGATCCGTACCCGGAAGGCACGCTCCAGGTCCCGGATCATGTTGATCATCCCGAGCGAGTCGGCGCCCAGGTCGAAGAAGGGGTCGTCGGCGCCGACCGCCCCCTCGTCGTGGCCCAGCTGGCGGGCCGTCTGCTCCAGCACCCGGCGCAGCACCGCCTCCTCGGCGAGCTGCTCGGGGCTCGCGGCGGCGGCCGGGACGGTGGACGCGGGGACGGCCGGCGCGGGGACGACGGGCGCCGGGGCGGTCTGCTGGGGCGGCGGTGCCTGGTGCATGGCGGGGTCCTCGGTGGTCGGCCGGTCGGGGGCGGTGAACCAGTGGCGGCGGCGCTGGTAGACGGTGGTCGGCAGGGGCACCCGGCGGGCCGGGCCGTCCGGCCAGTCGCGGGCGGCGGCGAACCGCGCCCAGTCGATCGGGACGCCGTGGGACCACAGCGCCCCGGCCGCGGCATCGAACTGCGGCTCCTGCGGGGCGCCGCGCCGGGCACCGGCCACGAAGTGGCGGTGCGGCAGCTCCCGGCGGCCCATGCCGGTGAGCGTCGGGTGCGGGCCGAGCTCCAGGAACAGCTCGTGGCCCTGCCCGTCCAGGGCGGCGAGCACCTGGTCGAAGCGGGCGCTCTCCCGGGTCTGCCGGACGAAGTAGTCGGGCGCGGGCACGGTGCCGGGGGCCAGCACCTCGCCGCCCAGGTTGCTCACCAGCGGTACGGTCAGCGGCCGCAGCCGCAGCCGGGCGAGCTGCTCGCGGAACGGTTCGAGCACCGGGTCGAGCAGCCGGGAGTGGAAGGCCCGGTCGGTGGCGAGCCGTTCGGTGTTCACGCCCTCGGCGGCCAGGACGGCCTCGGCGGCCGCGATCTCGCGCGGCGGGCCGGACAGCACGCACTGGCCGGCGCCGTTGACCACGGCGAGCTCCACCCCGGGCAGCCGGTCGGCGAGTTCGGCGAGCCGCTGCGGGCCGGCCATCACCGCCGTCATGGCGCCGGGAGCGGTCGCCCGGTGCATCAGCCGGCCGCGCAGCGCGGTGAGGAACATCCCGTCGGCGAGGTCCAGGGCACCGGCCGCGTGGAAGGCCGCGTACTCACCGGCGCTGTGCCCGGCGACCGCGGCCGGGCGCAGTCCCAGCTCCTGCCAGAGCCGCAGCTGGGCCGCTTGCAGGGCGAACAGCGCGGGCTGCGCGGCCTCGGTGGTCCAGTCGTCGGCGGCGCCCTCCGGCACGGGGTCGAGCAGCAGCGGCAGCAGCGGTTCGTCCCAGGCCTCGCGGTGCAGCCGGTCGCACTCCTCCAGCACGGCCCGGAAGACCGGGAAGGCGCGGTGGAGTCCGGCCGCCATGCCCCGGTACTGGGCGCCCTGGCCGGTGAAGAGCAGCACCGGCCGGACGTCACCGCGCGGGGCCTCGCGGCACACCGGCGCGGTTCCCGAGGTGCGGCCCGCCAGGTGGGCCTCCAGGCCGCGGAGCAGCTCCGCCGGACCGGCGCCGGTGACGGCCAGCCGGTGGCGCAGGGCGCGGCGCCCGCCGCCCAGGGTGAGCAGCAGGTCGCCGGGGGCGGGCGCCGGCCCGGCCGCGAGGCGGTCGCGCAGCAGCCCGGCCAGGGCGGTCAGGCCCTGTTCCGTACGGGCGGACAGCGGCAGGACGGTCGGCGCCGCCTGCCGGGGGCCGTCGGCGGCGCCGGGCACGGCCGCCGCCGGGGCCTCCTCCAGCACCAGGTGGGCGTTGGTGCCGCCGACGCCCAGCGCGCTGACCCCGGCCCGGCGCGGGGTGGCGCCGGCCGGCCAGTCGCGGCGCTCGGCGGAGAGCCGGAACGGGCTCCCGGCGAGCTCCAGCGCCGGGTTGGGGCGGTCGAAGTTGACCAGCGGCGGGACGGTGCCGTGCCGCAGCACCAGCAGGGCCTTGATCAGCCCGGCCATTCCGGCGCAGGTGTCCAGGTGGCCGATGTTGGGCTTGACCGAGCCGAGCGAGCAGAAGTCGGCGGCCTGCGTCCGGGCCCGGAACGCCTGGGCCAGGGCCCGGAACTCGATCGGGTCGCCCAGCGGGGTGCCGGTGCCGTGCGCCTCGACGTAGCCGACGCTCTCGGCCGGCACCCCGGCCAGGTCGAGGGCCCGGCCGATCACGGCCGCCTGTCCGTCCACGCTGGGCGCGGTGTAGCCGACCTTGAGCCCGCCGTCGTTGTTGACGGCGGAGGCGAGGATGACGCCGTGCACGGTGTCGCCGTCCGCCAGGGCCCGGTCCAGGCGCTTGAGCAGCACGGCCGCGACGCCGTTGCCGCCGACGGTGCCGGCGGCCTCCGCGTCGAAGGCCCGGCACTCGCCGTCGGGCGAGAGGATCGACCCCTCCTCGTAGCGGTATCCGGCGGCCTGCGGGATGTGCAGGGCGGCGGCCCCGGCCAGGGCCAGGTCGCAGTCCCCGGCGAGCAACGACTGCGCCGCCAGGTGCACCGCGACCAGCGAGGTGGAGCAGGCGGTCTGCACGCCGATCGCCGGGCCGGTCAGGCCCAGCCGGTAGGCGACCCGGGTGGCGGCGAAGTCGGCCTGGTTTCCGATCGCGGTCTGCAGCGCGGACACCGGCTGGGCCGGGTCGGCCGTGCCGGCCAGGGTGTGCTGGTAGTAGGTGCGCAGCGCGTAGAGGGTCATCCCGGTGCCGGCGAAGACGCCGACCCGGCGGTGCGGGTCGGGGGCGTCGTAGCCGCCGTCCTCCAGGGCCTGCCGGCAGATCTCCAGCAGCAGGCGCTGCTGGGGGTCCATCAGCGCGGCCTCGGTGCCGCTGATGCCGAAGGCCTCGGCGTCGAAGTGGTCGGTGTCGGGCAGCGCCCCGGTCACCGGGACGAAGTCGGGGTGCCGGTACTCCTCGGGGCGCAGTCCGGCCGCCGCCAGCTCCTTCTCGGTGAACCGGGTGGTGCTGCGGACGCCGTCGACGATGTTGCGCCAGTACTGCTCGGGGGTGTCGGCGCCGGGGAAGCGCAGGGCCAGGCCGACGACGGCGATCCTGCGGTCGTCGCCGACCGGGGCACCGGCCGCCGCCCCGGTGGCGGTGGCCGGGGCGGGCGCGGGGGCCTCGGTCAGGTGGGCGATCAGGGCGTCCACGGTGGGGTGCCGGAACAGTTCGGTGGGTGCCGGGGGTGTCGGCAGGGCCGCGCTGAGGGCGCCGTGCACCCGCATCAACTGGAGGGAGCCGATGCCGAGTTCGGTCAGCGGGCGGGCCGGGTCGAGCGGGGCGTCGAGGACCGTCTCGAAGGCGTCCAGGACGGTGCGGCGCAGCTCGGCGGCGGCCGGGGCGTTCCGGTCGGCGGGGGCGTTCCGGGCGGCGGGATCCGTGACGACGGGCCGGGCGGCGGTCGGCTGCGGGGGCCGGTGCTCGTCCGTACGGCCGGCCGGCGCCTCCGCGATCGGCCGGGGTGCGGTGGCCAGCAGGTGGCGGCGTGCGGCGGGGGCGCTCGGGTCGGGCCCGGCGTACCAGCGGCCCGGGGCGCCGGCCAGCAGCAGCGCGGCCAGTCGGCGGCCGTGCGCGGCGCTCAGCACGGCGATGCCCCGGGCGGCGGAGGCCTGCTCGTGGTCGGTGGCGCGGTTCATGCCGACCCGGCTCCACAGCCCCCAGGAGATCGTCCAGGCCGGGGTGCCGGTCTCCCGGTGCAGCCGTTCGACCGCGCTCTCCAGGTAGCGGTTGGCGGCGGCGTACGCGGTGGAGCCGACGGCCTCCTGGAGGCCGACCATCGAGGAGAAGCCGACGAACTGGGCGCCGGGGCGCTGCCGGACGAGTTCGACGAGGTGGTCCGTGCCGGTGGTCTTGGCGCGCACCGCCTCCCGCCAGTCCTCCGGGCCGGTGCCGGAGAGCAGGGCGATCCGGTAGGCGCCGGCCAGGTGGAGCACGCCGTCCAGCGGTGCTCCCCAGTCCCGTTCGGCCTCGGCGACCACGGCGGCCAGCTGCTCGCGGTCCGTCACGTCGGCGCGGCGGTAGTCGACCCGGCCGCCGTAACCGGACAGCCGGTGCAGCGCGGCGCGGCGTTCGGCCGCCTCGGCGGTGGGCGCGTCCAGGTCGGTGCGACCGATCAGCAGCAGCCGGGAGCCGTGGTCGCGCAGCAGGCCGGGCAGCAGTTCGGCGGCGATCCCGCCGAGGCCGCCGGTGACCAGGTAGCGGGCGCCGGGCGAGAGCAGCGAACAGCCGCCGGCGGCAGCGGCCTCGACCTTGCCGTCGGCGTCGGCCTCGGCGTCGACATCGGCGGCCTCGGTGTCGGTCTCGACCGGTCCGAGCCGGGGCATCCAGGGGCGGCCCCGGCGCCAGGCGCTCTCCGGCTCCGGCCGGGGCTCGGCCAGCAGGGCGAGCAGGGCGGCGGCCTGCTCGGCGGTCGGCGGGCCGACCGGCAGGTCGATGTGCCGGGCGGCGGGCACCAGCTGCTCGGCCCTCGCCCCGGCGGTCAGCGCCGCCGTCAACGCCGCTGCCGGGTCGGGGAGTTCGCCGGGCAGCACGGCGTGCAGCCCGGCGCTGACGGTGACCAGCTCACCGGTCGGCGGCCGGTCGGCGAGGGCGCACAGCAGGGCGAGCAGGGCTTCGTCCGGCGGCACACTGCCCGCCGGTGAGGCGGGCCCGCCGTCCGCGCCCCAGAGGTGCACCACCCGCCCGGGGCGTTCGGCGCCGAGCGCCCGTCGCCACTGCGCGGGGTCGGCGGTCGGCGGCTGCTCCACCAGGACGGCCCCCGGCAGGGCGGCGGCCAGTGCCTGGGCGAGGGTGCCGGGGCCGGCCGGGCCGAGCAGCAGGGTCGGCCCCCCGGACCCGGAACCCTCGGAATCTTCGGGACTCTCGGATCTCTCGGAATCCTCGATACTCTCCGGAGCTTCGGGGGCGTCCGGCGCCGGGCGGGGTTCCCAGACGATCCGGCGCACGCAGTCCGGCACGGTCCGGGCGTTGGCCTCCGCCAGGTCGAGCGCCACGATGTGCTCGTCGAGCTCGCCGTCGAGCAGGCGTGCGCGCAGGGCGGTGCGCTGGATCTTGCCGCTGGTGGTGCGCGGGAACTCGGCCGCCGGCACCGGCAGCACCAGGGCGGGGGCCGGCTGCCGTCGGGCGGCCAGCACCTGGCGGACCTCGGCGGCCACCGGGGCGGCGGGGGCGGCCGGGTCGCTCGGCACGTAGGCGATCACCAGCTGTTCGGTGCCGGTGCGTTCGTCCGGGACCCCGAAGGCGGCGACGTGCCCGGAGCGCACCCCCGCCACCGAGGCGACCACGTCCTCCAGTTCGTGGCAGAAGTGGTGCACCCCGTTGACGATGATGATCTCCTTGCGACGGCCGGTGAGCACCACCTCGCCGTCGGCCAGGAAGGCGAGGTCCCCGGTGTCGAACCAGCCCTCGCCGACGAAGGCCTCGCCGTCGGCGGCCGGGTTGTTCAGGTAACCCGGTGTCACCCGGCCGGAGTTGACCTGGAGCCGGCCGACCCGGTGCTCGGGCAGGGCCCGGCCGTCCTCGCCCGCCACCCGCATCCGGGCGCCGGGGGCGGGGCGCCCCATGCTGAGGAACGCGGTGCCGCGCTCCGGGGAGTCCGGGTCCGCGGGCTCCAGCCGGCCGGTCAGCGAGTCGGTGCGCACCAGACGGCGGGCGCCGTCCTCGTGGTAGCGCTTGTAGGTGATGACGGTGCAGGTCTCGGCCATGCCCCAGCCGAGCAGCACGTGCTCCGCCCGGACGCCGAACGGAGCGGTGGCGGCCAGGAACTCGTCCAGCACCGCCTCGGTGCACTGCTCCCCCGCGTTGATCAGGGACTTGACCGAGGAGAGGTCCCAGCACCGGCCGGGGCCGGCCGCCCGCACCGCCTCGGCGACCAGCCGGTAGCCGAAGTTGGGCGACCAGGAGTGCGCGCCCCGGTAGCGCTCCAGGGTGTCCAGCCAGACCAGCGGGTCGGCGAGCACCAGCTCGGTGGGCACCTGCACCTGGTCGGCGGCCAGCACCACGTCGCGCAGGTGGAACATCAGCAGCCCGGCGACGTGGTCCAACGGCAGCCAGTTGACGGTGACGTCCTCGGGCAGGGTGCCCTGGGCGACCGCGCCGGCCACGTACTCCAGGATGCCGCGATGGGTGATCTGCACCGCCTTGGAGCGGCCGGTGCTGCCGGAGGAGAGCTGGAGGATCGCCACCTCGCCGGGGTCCGGGGCGTGCTCGGCGCCGGCGCCGGTGCCGACGGCCGCGGCGCCGCCGTCGACGGGCCGGTCGACCGCGATGACCCGCAGGCCGGGCGCCGGGTAGAGCTCCCCGAGCCGGGCCAGGCCCGCCACGGCCGGGCCGCCCGCGAGCACCGGCGGCTCCGCCAGGGTCTGCCAGGCGTGCCAGAGCTTCTCCAGGACGGGGTTGGGCTGGTCGTACGCCGGTGGACGGGCCACCGTGACCGGCTGCACGCCGCCCAGCAGACAGGCCCACAGGGTGGTGAAGTAGCCCTCCTGGTCCGGCACCTGGAGGATCACCCGGTCGCCCGCCCGCAGCCCGGCGGCGGTCAGCAGGGTGAGGGTCTCCCGGGCCCGCTCCAGCAGCCGGCGGTAGGTCAGCCTGGTCGCCCCGCCGTCGGGCCGGACCAGGTGCAGGCCGCGGTCCGGGTGCCGCTCGGCGGCGCGCAGCAGGGCCTCGGGCAGGGTGCGCGGCGCGTCCGGCTCCGGCTCGGGCAGCGGGGCGCCGACCGCCTCGGTCCCGGGCTCCTCGGCACCGGGCTCCTCGGCACCGGGCTCCTCGGCACCGGGCTCAACGGCCCCGGGCTCCGAGGGGGCAGCCGTCGGGCCGCCCGGGGTGGCACCCGCGGCCGGGCCGGATGCGCCGAACGGCCGCCAGTTCGGGGAGAGTTCGCGCAGGTGGCGGAGCGCGGGCCCGGGACCGGCCGGCGGCCGGGCCACGGCGGCGGCGAGGGCGGCGCGGTCGGGTTCGCCCAGCGCGGTCCGGACGATGCCGTCCAGGAGGTGCACCTCGGTGCCCGGGTCGGCGTCCAGCAGGGCGGCGGTGGCCCGGCGGCGCAGCGCGGCAGGGTCGGTGTCGGTGGCGGGCACCAGGTAGGCCAGCAGGCCGCGGCGGCCGTCGGCGCGCTCGACCGGCAGCACTGCGCAGTCGGCGACCTCGGGACGCAGCAGCAGCCGGGCCTCCAGGGCGCGCAGCCGGGCGCGCTCGGAACCGGTGGGGCTCATCGGCGACGGCACCTTTCGGATCGGTGCGGGGCGTGCGCGGGTAGGGCTGCCCCGGGTTGCGGAGGGTGGGCGGATCGGGGTCGCCGGTGGCCCGGTGGGGCGTCGGCGGATCCGGTGGCGCGGTACTTGCGGGTGCGGTGGCACGGTGGTCGCGGGTGCGGTCGGGCGGTGGGTGGTCTTGGGGTGAACGGCCGTGCGGTGTGCGGTGGTTCGGCGGTACGGGCTCCGGGCCGCGCGGGTCAGCGCTTCCGGGCCCGGCCGACCAGGACCAGGAAGCCGAGCGCCAGCACGATCGGGACGGCGTGCGAGACGCCGACCACGGTCAGCGGACTGAGCAGTGCCAGCAGCGATCCGCTCAGCAGCATCCCGGTGCCCATGCCGACGTTCTCGGCGGAGGCGAGCAACCCGAAGGCCTGGCCGCGCCGTTCGTCGGTGAGCGCCTGGATCCGGGTGGTGTACGAGATCTCGGTGAAGCCGTCGCCGAGCCCCGCCCCGATCGCCACCAGGAGGAACAGCGGGGTCGGCAGCCCGGTGAAGACCAGGATGAAGCAGCCGGACATCAGACAGGTGCCCAGGGCGAAAGCGCGCTCGCCCGGTTCGATGCCCCGGCGCAGCAGGAGGCGGGAGACCAGTTGTTGGGCTCCGAGGTTCCCCACCGCCCAGGTCGCCCAGAACATGCCCAGCAGCGCGGCCGGGTTACCGGGGTCGTGCTGGTTGGCGAAGACCGGCAGGCTGATGTTGTGGGCGGCGGAGCCGAAGGCGTCCAGCAGTCGGATCGCCGCCATCGCACCGACCACGGGGGCCGCGCGCAGCACGACCAGGGCCTGCCACCGGCTGCCGAATCGTTTCGTCTTGCCGCCGTCGGCAGCGTCGTCGGGCCCGACGCCGGTCGCGGCCGGGTCGGCGTCCTGCTCGGCCGCCTGCTCGGCGGGTTCGGCCCGGGTGCGCAGCGGCAGCCGGAGCACCACGGCGGCGAAGACCACGAAGCTCGACGCGTCGATCAGCAGCGCCGCGCGGAACCCGGCCCAGGCCACCACCACCCCGGCGGAGGCGAAGCCGAGCACCATGGCGGCCGAACGGCAGCTCGCCATCAGGCTGTTGGCACGGGCCCGGCGCTCAGCTCCGACCATCTCCGGGATGCTGGTGCGCAACGCGACGGCGCACACCGCGGCCGCGCCGCCGAAGACCAGCGCGAGCGGGTACAGCACCGGGATGCGCGCGGACGCCGGGGCGAGGGCCACCACGACCAGCGCCACCGCCTGGGCGAGGGCGCAGCCCGTCATCAGCCGCCGCCGGTCGACCCGGGCGACGAGCCGCCCACTGACCAGCCCACCGGCGAAACCGCCGGTCAGGCGCAGGATGAGGTACCCGGCCGTGCCGAGTGCGTTCCCGGCCGCCTCGTAGGCGAACAGGCTCAGCGCCACCAGGTCGAGCTGGCTCCCGTAGGTGGAGAGCGCGTCGCCCAGTGCCAGCCGGTAGAACACCCGGGGCAGCTTCTCGGTGGTCTGGAGCGGTACTTGCTGTGCGGTGTCCGGCACCGGTCCCCCAGGAAGGCCGCGTCGGTCGGCTCAGTGTGACATTGCACCGCAATGTAGAAGCCACCCGGCCGTAGATCAAGAGCTTGATCGTCCACTGTCCGAAAGATCGTGAGTTCGGCCGACTCGGGGTCATCATTCCGGCCAGGGTGGCGATTTGCCGTCGGTGCCACCTCGCCACCGCCCGCCGCGCCCCGCACACGCCGCGACCCCCGGCCCCGCAAAGGTCGGGGGTCGGGGGTCGCGGCGTGCCGGAGCCTGGGTCAGTTCGGCGAGCCGGTCCAGGTCACGGACTTCATGCCCTGCCCGCTGCCGTAGTAGGTGAACTGGACGGAGAACGGGTCGGCCGCGGCGTTCGGCAGCGCGTACGCGGAGACTCCGGTGGCCTCCGCACCCGGGGCCAGCGAGTTCCCGATGAACTTCATCCGGCCGCTGCCGTCGATCAGCGCGGTGACCAGGCCCCCGTTGGCGTCCTTGACGGTGGGCAGCCCCGATCCGACGAGCGAGACGTCCTTGGAGCCGGTGTTGGTGACGGTGATCCGCACCTGGATGATCGTGCTGTTCTTCGGCGCGGGGAACACGGTCTCGTCCGGGACGTACGGTGCCGGCGCGGCCATCGTGACCTTCAACCCGTCGGCGAAGGTGTAGGACTGGCCGAAGCCCAGGTGCCGGGCCTTCTCGTCGGCGGCCCTCGCCTGCTGCTCCTCCTCGAACTTCTTCTTCGCGGCGTCGAGCCGCTCCTTGGCCTTCGCCGCCCGGTCGGCGGCAGCCCGGTCGTCGGCCTCGGAGCGGAGCCGGGCGGCGCGCGCGTCGGTCTTCTCGTCCTCCTGCACGGAGTGCAGCACCACCGCGAAGACCACCCCGCCGCCGACCGAGAACAGCAGTCCGGTGACGCCCAGGATGACGCCCGCCAGGGCCACCCCCCGGTTGGTCGCCTCACCCTTGCGCACGTACCCCAGGCCGATGATGCCGAAGATCAGCGCGAGCAGGGCCGGCAGCCAGGACAGCCAGAACAGCACGACGGCCAGGCCGAGCACGGTGCCGACGATCCCGAGCACCATGCCCGCGATGCCCAGGCCGTTGCGGGGCTGGGGCGAGACCACCGGGTACCCCTGCCAGTACGGCGCGGCCGGGTACGCACCGGAGGCACCCGGGGCACCGACCGGAGCCGGGGCCGGGTAGGCAGCGGAGGCGGGGGCCGGGGTCGGGGTCGGGGTCGCCGCCGGAGGCGCGAACGGCGACTCGGCTCCCATGGCAGCGGGGGCACCGACCGGCGCGGGCGCGGCGGGCGCGGCGTCGGCAGGCGCGGCGTCAGCGGGCACGGGCGCGGGCTCCTCGGCGGAGCCATGGGCCTCGGCCTGCTCCGTAACCCCGGCCCCGGCCTCGGCGTCGGACCCGGCGTCAGCGGGCACGGGCGCCGCGGCCTTGGTGAGCGAGATCACGTCGGCGTCAGCGTCGGCGTCGGCTTCGGCTTCGACCTCGGCGGGCGCGGGCTCCGCGGCGGGGCCCTGCGCCTCGACCTGCGCCTCGACCTGCGCCTCGGCCGGTTCTGGAGCCTCGCCCTGCCCCGGGGTCAGCGGCGTCCCCGGGCCGGCGTCGGCGGGCGCCGCCCCCGGCTGCGGGCTGTCGGGCGGGACAGGAACGGTCATACGGGATCCTTCGGGAAGGTCGGGACGGTGAGCGGCTGTCCGCCCCGGGCCGAGGTCCCTCCGCAGTTCCCCCCGCACCGACGGCCCGACCTCCGGGATGCGCGCACCGGTCCGGGCCGGACCCGGGCGTCGGCATCCCGGTGGGGAGCGCGGCAGGGTCGGCGACTGATCAACATACAGGTGCCCGGTGACATCCCCGACACCGCGGGTGCCGTCATCGCGCAGGACAGGCCGCGTGCTTCGCCCGCGACTGACCACGGCCGGTTTCGCCGGGGCCGGTGCAGCGCGCTCCGGCGAAAACCGCTTGCCCGCCGGGCCCGGGGCCGGATTCAATGCCCGGCATGATCACGCAGGTGCGCCTCCTGGCCCCGCCGGTCGGCGGTCCAGGCCCTCTCCTGCCACCGGACCGTCAGGCGGGAGACGCCGGCCCATGAGTACGCCACCTTCGTCAGCCGGTGCGGAGCGGGCCGACGGGCCGACGGTGCCGATCGGCGCCCTCGTCCCGCTGAGCCGCCCGGGGTGGGTCGAGGCCGGCCGGCAGCTGCTCACCGGGCTGGAGACGGCCGTCCGGGACGTCAACGACGCGGGCGGGATCGCCGGCCGTCCGCTGGAGCTGCTGGTCCGGGACACGGCGGCCGATCCGCAGCGGGCCGCGGCGGCGGTGGAGGAGCTGGCGGGCCTGGGCGTGGTGGCCGTGGCCGGGGAGTACCACAGTGTGGTCGCCCGGGCGGTGGCCGCGCGGGCGGAAGCGCTCGGTGTGCCGTACCTCTGCTCCTCGGCCGTCCTGGACGCGCTCACCGACGGGCCGACGGACCGGGTCGCCCGGCTCTGCCCGGCCCAGTCGCACGGCTGGCGGATCTACGCGGACTTCCTCCTCGACGCGGGCCACCGCCGGATCGCCGTGGCGGCCCAGCAGAGCGTCTACTGGGCCGCCGGAACCCGGATCCTGCGCGAGCGGCTGGCTCCGCACGGCAGCACCGTGGTCGAGCTGGACGCCGGCACGCTCTCCCCCGCCGAGCTGTCCGGGGAGCTCGCCCGGCACGGCGCGACGGCCCTGCTGCTGCTGGTCGGCCACCCCGAGCCGGCCGTGCCGATCGTCCGGGCCGTCCGCCGTGACCGGCGCCTCGCCGGGGTCCTGATCGGTGCCCCGGCCGGGCAGCCGGAGTTCACGCAGTGGCAGGAGCTGCTGGGCGACGAGGGCACGGCCGTCCCGTTCCTGCGCTACCTGCCCGAGCGGCTGGGCGTCACGGGCGAGCGCGTCGCGGCGGCCGTGCGGGAGCGGCTGGGCGAGGCGCCGTCCTTCGTCGCCTTCGAGGGCTACGACACCGTCACCGTCCTCGCCGAGGTGCTGCGTTCCGCCGGGGCGGACCGGGAGCGCGTCGCCGCGGCCTGGCCGCGGGTCGACGTCGACGGCACCCGGGGGCGGATCCGCTTCACCCGGGTGCCCGGCACCGGCGTGTGGCAGTGGGCGTGGCCGCCGGTCCAGGTGGTCGACCGGGATCCGGCGGCGCCCGACCGCTTCCGGGTGCTGCGCTCCGGCTGAGCGGGCGGCGGCCGTGTCACGGCCGCTGGTTGTGCCTCAATCGTTCGCGCCACGACAGGCGTTGCTCAGCCGAGGGCGCTGAACCAGCGCACGATGTCGGCCGTGGCGGCCACGTTGGAGCCCAGGTGGCGGGAGCCCGCGAAGTCCGGGGTGCCGAGGTCGACGACCTCCGGGTCCGCGCCGTGCGCGCGCAGCGCGGCCTCGCAGTGGTCGGTGTTGGCGTCGGCGGCCTGCTCGTCGGCCTCGGCCGCGTAGAGCCGGACGGGGGCTCGCGGCGCCCAGTCGCAGGTGGCGTCGGCCACCCGGAGCGCCGCGGCGAAGCGGCCGGTCGGGTGGCGCAGCATCGCGAGGGCGCGCGGGGTGAGCAGTTCGCCGACGGTGCCGGGCGTGCCGGCGAACAGCTCCGGGCCGGTGTGCGAGCCGTCGAACAGCGCCTCGACGGTGCGGTCGTACGGCGCCTGGAACACCTCGCCCGGGGAGTCGTACAGGTGGTGCAGCCGGTTCCAGGCGACGAGCAGGTACGCGGCGTACAGCGCGCTCGACTTGGGTTCCAGGGAGCCGTCGAGCAGGGCCGGCAGTTCGGCCTCCCGGAAGGCGTAGCCGCCGCTGACCGGGGCGAGGGCGCGGAGGTGGAACCAGCGGTCCTCGCCGGCCTGGAGGGCGTGGGCGAGGCCCAGCGCCGCCGAGGCGCCCTGGGAGAAGCCGGTGACCAGGACGTCGTGGCCCAGGGTCCGGCCGGTGCGCGGGACGAAGGCGCGGGCCGCCCGGAGCATGTCCAGGGAGGCGGTGGTCTCGGACGGCACGTCCATCCAGGGGTGGGTGCCCGGCCCGGTGCCCAGGCCCAGGTAGTCCGGGGCGACGGCGGCGAACCCGGCGGAGGCGTAGGTGAGGGCGGGCGAGGTCACGAACCCGGGCCTGGCCGTGGTGGAGGGGGCGTCGCCGCGGTAGGAGGCGGTGCCGTGGGTGAACGAGACCGTCCGCAGCTCGTGTTCACCGCCGCGCGGGAGCACCAGCAGGCCGCTGGCGGTGGTCGGCCGGCCCTGCGGGTCGACGGTCCGGTACTCCAGGCGGTACGTGTCGACGCCGTAGCGGACGGCGGCCGCGTCGTACTTGGCGGCGGTCAGGGCGGTGGCGACGGCCTCCTTGCTGTCGAGGGTGCCGGTCAGCTGTGCGGAGACCAGCCGGCCGCGGTCGCCGTGGTCCGACCGGTCCGTCGGGGCCGCCGACGCCACCCCTGCCGTCACGGTCGTGGCGGCCAGGGCGGCTACGGCCACCGCAGCGCCGGTCCGGCGCCTGACGGAGCGTGATCTTCCGTTCGAGTGTGGGGAGTTCATGCCGTCGACGCTACGATCGGTCGCCCTCGAACCGCAGTCCGGCCAGCGGGTGGATCCGTCCTGGGGTTGTCCCCACCACGGTGTGCGAGCGACGGCCCGGGAGCCCTTGCGGACCACCTACGGGATCTTGAGACCACGAGCAACCCATGGCAGGCTCATGCCGCATGATCGATGATTTCGCGAAGGACAACCTGCACACGAGACTGCGTCGGGACCGCGAGGCACTGCTCTGGAAACTCGACGGCTTGTCCGAGTACGACGCCCGCCGACCTCTGACGGCGACCGGGACCAACCTCCTCGGCCTGGTCAAACACGTGGCCACCGTCGAGGCCAGGTACTTCGGCGAGGTCTTCGACCGCCCTTCCCCGGAACCGCTGTCCCGGTGGCAGGACTCCGACGGCAGCGATCTGTGGGCGACCGAGGACGAGACCCGCGCTCAGATCATCGGCTTCTACCGGCGCACGTGGGAACACTCGGATGCGACGATCGACGGACTTCCCCTCGATGCCCCCGGCCACGTGCCGTGGTGGCCGGAGCCTGCTCCCAACACCAACCTGTTCGCCGTCCTGGTCCATGTCCTCGGCGAGTCCAACCGGCATGCCGGGCACGCCGACATCCTGCGCGAGGGCGTCGACGGCCGGACCGGGATGCGTCCCGAACACGAGAAGCACATCGACGAGGAGGCCCGTGCGGCCTACCGCGCGAAGATCGAGCAGGTCGCCAGGTCGGCCGCACCGAACAAGGGCTGAGGCCCGTCCTCGAACCTGTGAGTTCGGTGGACAGGTGGTGAGCCCGGCTTCATCGTGAACCCGGTGGCGGCTTCATGCTCACGGTGTCGCGTGGGTCTCGGCGGCAGCCGGACAGTCGTGTCGGTGGGGCTGGGGTCCCGCGATGTTGAGGATGGGGTCCTCTCCTTCGGGGATCTCGAAAACGAAGACGACGCCGGAGGAGATGGCCTGGATGGCGCATTGGTCGTCGAAGGTCAGGGGCGGGTAGGGCTGCCAGGCGCAACCGGCGTGGTCAAGAGCCGCGATCACGTCCGCGTACGTGGGGTGGCCGGGGAACC
The DNA here is from genome assembly GCF_040637885.1 of Kitasatospora sp. NPDC028055. Classification (NCBI taxonomy): domain Bacteria; kingdom Bacillati; phylum Actinomycetota; class Actinomycetes; order Kitasatosporales; family Streptomycetaceae; genus Kitasatospora; species Kitasatospora sp. NPDC028055. Next base: position 167,371 of record NZ_JBEZXE010000008.1, read on the forward strand.
TCTGCTCGGCGACCAGGCCCGCAGGGAGCTCGACGACGTCCCGCCAGGTCTGGAGGCAGATCAGGATGATCCTCTGGCAGCGGCAGACACTGAGCTCGAGGTCGCCGAGAGCGAGCAGACGCGGCCAGGACCGCCGCTTCCCGACGACCACCTCGAAGGGCTCGCCGAGCGCCTCGGTCACCGCGTTCCAGTCTGCGCCGTTCGCGACAGGACCCAGCTGTCCCGAGCGGGCGAGTTCCGTCAGGACGTCGAGTAGCTCCATGAGGCGGGAGCCTGTCAGCTGCGGACTTGGACTGTCCAACGGCTTTGCGTGGTGGTGAGCGGCCGCGCGGTGACCCAGCACGCTCGGCCCGGGATCCATCGATCGCAGTCACAAGGGCCCAGCGGAGGGCGGCGGTCTGCCGGATCGTTTTCGGTCAGTTGTGAAGATCCTGCGATCCTGACCTATCAGGGAACTGATCACCGCCGCTAGGGTGCGACGCAGCCTCGCACTTCCGCCTCCCCGGGCCGCCCTGACAGCGGCGCGGGGACGACCGATCGGACCGGTGACGCCGTGACCAGCACCCTCCGCCAGCTGACCACCCGCCTGGGACGGGCGGCCGCCGCCGTCGCCGTGCTCGCCGCCGCCTTCACCGGCACCGCGGCGACCGGCACCGCCTCCGCCACCGGCGGCTGGAGCTGCTCCGGCGCGCCCGTGCCCAGCGGCTACGTCATCACCATGTACAGCCCCAGCGGCTGCAACAACCACGGCGCGTGGTTCCAGCAGCCCGCCCAGAACCGCCTGTGGACCTGCTCGGGCTCGCCGATCGTCTCCGGGTACGTGCTGACCAACTACAACCCGCAGGGCTGCAACGGCGTCGGCGCCTGGTTCCACGAGCAGGTCCGCAACGGCATCTGGACCTGCCCGTACTCGCCGATCCCGGCCGGCTACCGCAGCACCACCTACGACGCCCGCGGCTGCAACGGCCTCGGCGCCTGGCTCACCATCAAGGCCTGACCGACCGCCGCCCCCTGCGGGCCGGGCCGACCACCGGCCCGGCCCGCCGCACTCCCCCGTCGGGCCGGCAGTCCGGCGGCGGCACGCCCCGGCTCAGCCCGTGGCCGGGCCGGCCGCCACGCAGAACTCGTTGCCCTCCGGGTCGGCCATCACCACGTGGTGCCCGTCGGCCTCCGCCAGCACCCGGCCGCCCGCCGCCACCAGCCGTGCGGCCTCCGCGGTGATCCGGGCCCAGCGCTCGGCCGGACTGCCGTGGCCCGGCACCCGAATGTCGATGTGCAGCCGGTTCTTCGCCCGCTTCGGCTCGGGCACCCGGAGGATGGACAGCCGGGGGCCCACCCCCTGCGGGTCGCAGAGCCAGGCGCCGTCGTCCGCCGAGTCGTCCTCCGGCAGGTCGAACTGTGCGAGCCACTCCGCGCGCGTCCGGAACGGGGGCGGCGGCGGCTCGTCCACGTACCCCAGGGCCGTCCGCCAGAACGCGGCGAGGAGCTGCGCGTCCGCGCAGTCGAGGGTCAGATCGATCCGGGCTGCCATGACCAGGACCGTACCGCGCCGCTCCGACATCCGCGTCCGGACCCACCTGCCAGGCCTGGCCATCGTCCACGAGCCGGTCGCCGCCGACCACGGTTCGGTGTTCGCCACCGCGGCCCCCTCCGCCGCCGCCGAGGTCGGCTTCCGGCTGCTGCCGCCGCCCGCGCCGGAGCCTGCCGGGTGAACGGCTACAGCCAGCCGCGTTCGTCGGCGGTGCGCAGGGCCTCGGTGCGGTTGCGGGTGCCGGTCTTGGCGATGGCCGAGGAGAAGTAGTTCCGGACGGTGCCCTCGGAGAGGTAGAGCTTCCCGGCGATCTCGGCGACTCCGGCGCCGGAGCGGGTGGCGTTCAGGACGTCGCGTTCGCGGGCGGTGAGCGGGGAGGTGCCGGCCGCGAGGGTGGCGGCGGCGAGTTCCGGGTCGACCACCCGCTCGCCCACCGCGACCCGGCGGACGGCGTCGGCCAGCACCTCCGCCGGGGCGTCCTTGACCACGAAGCCGAGCGCGCCCGCCTCCATCGCCCGGCGCAGGTAGCCGGCCCGGCCGAAGGTGGTGAGGATGACCACCCGGCAGTCGGGCACCTCCTGGGCGAGCACGGCGGCCGCCGCCAGGCCGTCCAGTCCGGGCATCTCGATGTCCAGCAGGGCGACGTCCGGCCGGTGCTCGCGGGCGGCCTCGACGACCTGGTCGCCGCGTCCGACGGCGGCGACCACCTCGAAGTCGTCCTCCAGGTCCAGCAGGGCGCGCAGCGCGGTGCGGACCAGCTCCTGGTCCTCGGCGAGCAGCAGGCGGATCGTCATGTCGTCCCTTCGGAGCGGGAGTCGGGCGGCCGGACGGTGACCAGCAGGCGCCACCCGCGCGGGTCGAGCGGGCCGGCCTCGACCGTACCGCCCGCCGCCGCGACGCGTTCGCGCAGCCCGGTCAGTCCCTTGCCGCTGCCGACCAGCCCGGCACCGGGGCCGCCCGCCCCGCCCCGGCCGTCGTCGCGGATCTCCACCGAGGTGGCGGTCAGCAGCACCGAGCAGCGGGCGGCGCGGGCGTGCCGGACGACGTTGGTGAGGCCCTCCCTCAGCACCCAGCCGAAGAGTTCGCGCTGGTCCGGTCCGACCGCGTCGGCCGCCGAGGGAAGGTCGGCCACCACCCCGGCGGCGCGCAGCAGTTCGCGGCCGCGGGCGAGTTCGCCCGCCACGGTGACCTCGCGGTAGCCGGAGACGGCGGCCCGGACGTCGGCCAGGGCCTGGCGGGAGAGCGTCTCCACGGCGGTCATCTCCGCCACCGCCTGGTCCACGTCCTTGACCGCCAGCCGTTGGGCCAGGCGGGACTTGACGGTGATCGCGGTGAGCGAGTGGCCGAGCAGGTCGTGCAGGTCGCGGGCGATCCGGTTGCGTTCCGCCTCGGAGGCGAGCCGGGCGACCTCGGCCCGGGCGGCCACCAGCGCCTGGTTGGTGGCGGCGATCTCGGTGAAGGCCGCGCAGGTCATCGAGGTGAACAGCAGGGCGAGCGCCTGGAATCCGCCGGGCCCGGTGTGCCAGGCGGGCACCGCCCAGGGCAGCAGCAGGGCGGCGAGGGTGCCGGCGGCCACCGCGGGGACGGTGTGCTTGTGCCACAGCACGGCGACCGCGGAGACGAGCACGGTGGCCAGGAAGAAGGCGTCCGCGTGGGCGGACGGCAGCGCGGCCAGGAACAGCGCGGTCATCGCGGCCAGCAGCACCCTGATCCGCCGCGTCCGCCGCGCCCCGGGGGCGCGCCCGGTGGTGAGCGCGAGGAGGACGTAGCAGAGGCTGAACGCGACCACGACGGCATACCCGGTGACCCCCGCCGGCCCGCTGACGTTGCGGCTGACGGCCATGGCGGTCAGCGCCGGGAAGACCAGCATCCCGGTGGCCAGCAGTATCCGCCGCAGGCCGCCCGCCCAGCGGTGGGCGGGGGCCGGCGTGCCCTCCCGGTCGAGGTCGGTCGCCCCGCCCGTCGCCCCGTCGGTCCTTGCGTCGGCCACCCGGTCGGTCACCCTTGCGCCCCTTCCTCAGGGCCGGGCGAACAGCGTGCGCAGCTGCCGTCCGTTGAGCGTCACGGCCACCCCGGCGAGGGCGAGGCCGCAAAGGCCCTGTTCGATCTTCATCCAGACCGGGAAGACGCCCGGCACCGCGATGATCGCAGCAATCGCGACCAGCATGACGCCGGAGATGATCCGCAGCCGCCGGAAGGCGCCGCGGGAGCCGCGGGCCGCCCGGACGGTGAGCAGCAGGGTGACGGCGGCACCGATCAGGACGATGGTGCCGCGCACCCACACGGCCGGGGTGATCAGGTCGGTGTGGGAGCGCAGCGCGAAGGCGGCCAGCATGGTGAGCGCGCTGAGGCCGAGGTAGACGAGCACGAAGTGCCGTACGGTGCGGAAGGCCCGACGGGTGTCGGGGTGGTGCGGGTCGGTGGAGGTCATGGCTTCATCGTGACCGCCGGCCCGGGGTGGGAGGCAGTGTGCTGCCACACCCCCGGACCGTGACATTTGTCAGCCCCGCGCCCGTCAGCCCCGTGCCTGTCAGCCCCGTGCCTGTCAGCCGCTCGCCTGTCAGCCGCTCGCCGCCGGGCGCGGTCGGTCGCCGTCCGGCGCCTCCCCGAGCGGCCGGTCACCGTCCGGCGCCTCCCCGAGCGGCCTGATCATGTGCAGCTTGGCGACCGGCCGCCCGTCCACCAGCACGGCGGCGGGCTCCCGGCCCCACACCCGGAAGCCGCAGGCGGTGTAGAGCCGCAGCGCCGGTTCGTTGCCCTCCGAGACGGTGAGCAGCACCTGCCGCAGCAGCCCGTCCTCGGCGGCCACCGCGAGCACCCCGTCGACCAGGGCCCGGCCGATGCCGCGCCCGCCGGCCGGCCGGGCCACCGCCATGCCGTACAGGCTGGCCTTGTGGCGTTCCTGGCCGCGCCGTCCGACCCGCAGTCCGGCGGTGCCGAGCAGGGTGCCGTCCGGGTCGAAGGCGCCGAGCAGGGCGCCCGGGCCCTGCTCGGCGTCGGCGAGGCGGGCGAGGGTGGCGGCGATCGGCCGGTCCCGCTCCTCGGCGTGGGAGGAGGTGAAGGCGGTGGGCGTCTCGCGCAGGGCGGTGAGCCGGAACGCCCGGTACGGTTCGGCGTCCGCGACGCCGAGGCGGCGGACGGTGACGGGCGGGTACGCGGCCACGGTTCCGGCCACAGTCCCGGCCACGGGTTCGGCCATGCTCCCGGCCCCGGGCTCAGCCGAGGCGGACACGGGTGCACCTGGTCAGGTACGGCACGGCGAGCTCTTCCCGCCCGGCCAGTTCGGGGTGGGTGGCGAGCAGTTGCCCGACCTCGGCCAGCAGCCGGGCGCGGTCGGCCTCGGGCAGGGCGATGACGTAGCTGCGGGAGGCGACCATGTCGAGCACTCCGGCCGGGGTGGTGGGGTGCTCCCAGCGGATCTCCAGCCGCTCGGGGGTGCCGAAGGGGGCCGGCAGGTCCGGTGCGGTGTCGAGCCGCTGACGGTCCGCGCCGTGCATCAGGGCGCCGAGTTCGGCGGCCCACGGCTCGGTCTCGTCCCGGACGTTCCAGATCAGGGCGAGGGTCCCGCCGGGGACGAGCACCCGGGCGATCTCCGGGAGGGCCGCGGCCCGGTCGAACCAGTGCCAGGCCTGGGCGACCACGACCGCGTCCACGCTGGCGTCGGGCAGCGGGATGCGTTCGGCCGAGCCGGCCCGTACGGCGGCCTTCGGCACGGCGGCGGCGAGCCGGTCGCGCATCTGCGGGTCGGGTTCGACCGCGACCACGTCCAGCCCGGCCTCGACCAGCATCCGGGTCAACTTGCCGGTGCCGGCGCCCAGGTCGAGCACCCGCCGGGCCTCGCGGGGCACCGCGGAGCCGATCAGGGCCTGCGGGTAGCCGGGCCGGCCGTGCTGGTAGGCGGTGGCCGCGAGGCCGAAGGAGCGGGCGCGCAGTCGGCCGGCCCAGCGGCGGGTGGCGCCCTGGCGGGTCATCCCGCAGGCCCGGCCGATCTCCTCCCAGGTCGCCTGTCGGCCGCGCCGGAGCTCCTCGACCAGGTCCGTGCGCCGTTCCTCCAGTGCCTCGATCGTCTCCGAGAGCCGCTGCAGGCCGTCCAGCCCGCCACCTACGGCCACCTGGGCCGCCACCCGCCGTCCGGGGTCGTCGTCGTCCATGGCCCCGCACTGTAGGGGCGGGCTGCCGAGGGCGTCAACAGTCATTGCTGTCTGGGGCAACAGTTGTTGCGCCACGCCGGGACATCCCCCGGAGGAGTGATGGCCGGGCACCGCGAGCCCGACTTAGCACGAACTCACTGCTGATCGTGGCGACTTGGGCCGGAAACCCTTCACATGGGCGAATCCCGGCCGGGTTGCCGGTGCGCGGGCGGCCGGGCGAGAAGCCTGGTGACCGGCGGTGGTCGACCGGGCTGCGACAGGTGTACGAGTTGTCGGTCATGTCCGGGCAAGTTGCCACAAGTCGGTTGACGGACAGTATTTTTGAGTTTCGGTCAGGATTGTCCTGAACTTGGCTATGCTGCAGCACCACGCCTCCGGAGCCGGTCGTCGCCCGACCCCGTTCGTACCCCACTGTGTTCCGACTTCTGTTCCGATCGTTTGAGGATGCCGAATGCTTCGAGCTGGTACGTCACCCACCAGACGGCGCCCCGCGCCCCTGCTCGGCTGGATACTGCCCACCGCCGTGATGGCTGCGGCGGTCGCGGTCGCCGCGGTGGTGGTGTCGGCCGGAGCCCGGGCCCAGGTGCTGTGGTGCGGGGCGACGGCCACCGTGCTGGTGGCCGTGGTGGCCGCCGAGTCCGCCCGCCGCGGGCGGGCCCTCGCCGAACTGCGGGACGAACACACCCGGCGCGTCGAGGAGTTGCACCGCAAGCTGGCCGGGCAGGAGGACGAGATCGAGCGGATGGCCGCCGGCGAACTGCGCCGACTCGTCGGCGGTGCCCGGTACGGCTCCTCCATCGACGTTTTGCTCCAGCCCTTCCAGCAGCCGAACCCGCTGCTGTCACGGAAGTTCCGCGCCTCGCTGGAGCGGGTGGTGCGCGGCATCGCCCAGGCCGTCGACGACGAGGTCAGCCGGCGCGACTCCGCCGAGCGCGCCTTCGTCAACCTGGCCCGCCGGGTCCAGGCGATCATCCACCGCCAGGCCAAGGACCTGCGGGAGATGGAGGACCGGCACGGCAACGACCCGGCGGTCTTCGACGACCTGCTGCGCCTCGACCACGGCAACGCCCTGGTCGGCCGCCTCGCCGACTCCATCGCCGTGCTCTCCGGCGCCCGGCCCGGCCGTCAGTGGACCCGCCCGATCGCCCTCTACAGCGTGCTGCGCGGCGGGATGTCCCGGATCCTCGAGTACCAGCGGGTCGACCTCCACCCGGTCACCCAGATCTCGGTCACCGGACCGGCCGTCGAACCCCTGATCCACGCCGTGGCCGAGCTGCTCGACAACGCCACCCGCTACTCCCCGCCGCACACCCACGTCCACCTGAGCGCCTCCGAGGTGCAGAGCGGGATAGCGATCGAGGTCGAGGACGGCGGCCTCGGACTCACCGACGAGGCCCGCGCGCGGGCCGAGCGCTCGATGCGCGAGGCCATGGTCTCCAAGGACTTCGACGACCTCACCGAGTCCCCCCGGCTGGGCTTCGCCATCCTCGGCCGGCTCTGCCAGGCGTACGGCTTCCAGGTGTCGCTGCGCCGCTCCGCGTACGGCGGCGTGCGCGCGGTGCTGGTGGTGCCGCAGGAGCTGCTCACCACCGCTCCCCCGACCGGGCGGGCGCACGGCATCGGCGCCTTCTCCGGGCCGCGGCCGCTCCCGGCCAACCCGCCCCGGCATGCGGCCGCCGCCCGGCCCTGGGGCGCCCGGACGGCATCGGCCGGTGCCGGATCGCCGGGTGCCGGATCGCCCGGCGCCCGATCCGCCGGTGCCCGATCCGCCGGCGGGCCGGGGCACCAGGCCCTGGGCACCGCCACCGAACCGGCGCGGTCGGCCGGCATCGGGCCGTCCTTCGGCGCCACCACCCCCTGGGGGCCGCCCCCCGCCGCACCCGGCGACGACGAGGTGGTCGTCACCGAGCGCACCGCCAACGGCCTGCCCCAGCGCCGCCGCAGCCGCCCCACCGGCCGGGCCGCCTTCACCACGCCCCCGCGCGGCACCGCCCAGCCCAACGGCCCCACCGCCGGGCCCGCCGCCGGACCGGCCGCCCCGGCGCCCCGCCCCAAAAAGCAGCCCGGCCTGTGGCTGGAGGCCTTCATGGAGGGCTACAAGGGCACCGGCGGCAGCAAGGACGCCACCCCGGGCGACCCCCCGGGCACCACCCCGCAGCACAGCGCCGGACAGACCGGTACCGAAGAGACGGCAGCGAAAGGCGAGCAGTGATTCCGCACCGCAGCAACATGGACTGGATCCTCAACGACCTCGCACACAGCGTCCCGTACGTGCGCCACGTCATCGTGCTCTCCGCCGACGGCCTGCGGATCGCCCAGTACGGCGCCGACCCGGACACCGCCGACCGGCTGGCCGCCGCCTGCGCCGGGCTGCAGAGCCTGGCCGCCGCCGTCGGGCACGAGTTCCCGCACGGCAACGGCGCGATGAAGCTGGTCGTCATCGAGGTGGACGGCGGCTACTTCTACCTGATGTCGGCCGGCGACCGCGCCTACCTCGCGGTGCTCGCCGACGAGGGCGTGGACGCCGGGCTGGTCAGCCACCAGATGCGCGACCTGGTCGACCGGATCGGCGAGCACCTCTCCACCCCGCCGCGCAACCCGGAGGTGGTCGCGTGACCCGCCGCACCGCGGCCCCCGCCCCGGCCGCCCCGGCTCGCGCCGCGACCCCGGCGGCGGCCCCGACCAGCACCCCCGGCGCCCGGGCGGGCACATGAACGAGCACAGTGAGGCAGTGACATGACCGCCGACCAGGGCGGCTGGGACGGACCCGAGCCCGATCGCCTGTACGTGATCACCCGCGGCCGCAGCGGCCCCTCCGGGCCGGGCGTCTTCGACCTGGTCACCCTGATCGTCTCCCTCGCGGAGCCCACCCCCGCCATGCAGCCCGAGCACGCGGCGATCCTGCGGCTGTGCCGCTCGCCGCTCTCGGTGGCGGAGGTCTCCGCCTACCTCGAACTGCCCACGAGCGTGGTCACCGTCCTGCTGGCGGACCTCCTCGACGACGGGCGGATCGAGGCCCGTTCCGCCGTGCCCGCGGCGGAACTCCCCGACCGTGCCCTGTTGGAGGCGGTGATCCATGGACTTCAGCGGCTCTGACACGGTCGTCGGCCCGGCGAGCTCGGACCTGCTCCCCGACACCGTCACCACGGCGGTCAAGGTGGTGATCGTCGGCGGTTTCGGCGTCGGCAAGACCACCCTGGTCGGCGCGGTCAGCGAGATCCGCCCGCTGACCACCGAGGAGACCATGACCCAGGCCGGGGTCGGCGTGGACGACCCGACCGGGGTCGAACGCAAGACCTCCACCACGGTGGCCATGGACTTCGGCCGGATCAGCATCAGCGACAAGCTGGTGCTGTACGTCTTCGGCACCCCCGGTCAGGAGCGGTTCTGGTTCCTCTGGAACGGCCTGTTCGAGGGCGCGCTGGGCGCCGTCGTCCTGGTGGACACCCGCCGGCTGGAGGTCAGCTTCGAGGTGATCGGCCGGCTGGAGGACCGCGGCGTGCCCTTCGTGGTGGCCGTCAACGGCTTCCCGGAGGCGCCCAGTTACCCCCTCGACGAGCTGCGCCAGGCGCTCGACCTCCCGGCCGACGTGCCGATCGTCGCCTGCGACGCGCGCAGCCGGCAGTCCAGCCGGGACACCCTGATGACGCTGATGCACTACCTGTACGAGCTGGCCGCACCGCCCGCGGGCTGAGGCCCGCCGACGCCCCCGGGGCACTCTCCCGTGGCGCCCACCCCCGTCGTACCGCTTCCGAACCTCGTGACCCGGAGACCCTGTTGACCACCCCGTTCCCCGACGACGCCGCCGCCCCCGCCCCGCCCCCCGGCTGCCCCGCCCACGGGCGCGCCGTCGAGCCGACCGGCCCCGGCGGGCTGCGCCGGCTGTACGGCCCCGAGGCCGAGGCCGACCCGGCGGGCCTGTACGAGAAGCTGCGCGCCGAGCACGGCGACGTCGCCCCGGTGCTGCTGCACGGCGACCAGCGGGCCTGGCTGATCCTCGGCCACGCCGCCAACATCACCGCGATGCGCACCCCCTCGCTGTTCTCCCGCGACTCCCGGTTGTGGAGCGCCTTCCGCAACAACGAGGTGCCGCCCGACTCCCCGCTGCTGCCGGTGGTCGCCTGGCAGCCGATCTGCGTCTTCGCCGACGGCGAGGAGCACCGCCGGCTGCGCAACGCCGTGCTGGACGGTCTGAACGGCTTCGACCGGCGCGGCATCCGCCGCCACGTCCGCCGCTTCACCACCGACCTGGTCCAGGTGGTCGGGCCGACCGGCCGGGCCGAGCTGATCACCCAGTTCGCCGAGCACCTGCCGATGCTGGTGATGACCAAGCTGATCGGCATGCCGGACGAGTACGGCCCCCAACTCGTCAACGCCGCCCGGGACTTGATGAAGGGCACCGAGACGGCCATCGCCAGCAACGAGTACGTGGTGGCGAGCCTGCGCCGCACCATCGCGATCAAGCACGAGTCCCCCGGCGACGACCTGACCAGCCGCCTGCTCGCCCACCCGGCCGGGCTGACCGACGACGAGGTGATGGAGCACCTGCGGGTGGTGCTGCTCGCCGCCAACGAGACCACCGTCAACCTGATCGCCGACTCGTTGAAGATGGTGCTCACCGACCCGCGCTTCCGCGCCCACCTGTCCGGCGGCCAGATGACCCTGGGCGAGGCCCTCGACCAGGTGCTCTGGGACTCCCCGCCGATGTCCCTGGTCGCCGGGCGCTGGGCCACCGCCGACACCGAACTGGGCGGCCAGCAGATCCAGGCCGGCGACATGCTGCTGCTCGGCCTCGCCGCGGGCAACGTCGACCCGACCGTCCGGCCCGACCTCACCACCCCGCTCTACGGCAACCGCTCCCACCTGTCCTTCGGGGCCGGACCGCACGAGTGCCCCGGGCAGGACATCGGCCGGCACGTCGCCGAGGCCGGGATCGACATCCTGCTCACCCTCCTGCCGGACCTCCGACTGGCCGTCCCCGAGGAGGAGTTGACCTGGAGCGCGGCCTGGATCTCGCGCCACCTGACGGCGCTGCCGGTGGAGTTCACGCCGCAGGAGATCGAGCCCGACCCGGAGTCGGTCGCGGAGGCCGAGCGGGCGGCGGAGCGGGCGGCGGCGGAGGCGCAGAAGCTCGCCGAACGCGCGCTGGCGGCCACCCAGCGGGCGGCCGCCCAGGCCGCGGCACCGGCGGTCGGAGCGGCGGCGGGAACGGCGACGGGAACAGCGGCGGCCTCGGCATCGGCATCGCCTGAGACCGCGACCGCGACCGTTCCCGCGCAGCGGCGCAGCTGGTGGGATGTGCTCACCGGCCTGTTCCGGCGCTGATCCCCGGGGCTGATCCCCGGGGCGACCGACCCCGGCGCCGGGCCCCACCTGCGAGGACGCGGGGCCCGGCGCCGGTCGTGAGAAGCGGTGGCTGTCGAGCACCCTCCGCCGCCTCGTCCGGCGCCGACTCGTCCGGATGCCCCGGTGCGCGTGCAACGCACCGGTTCTGCGGCGACGTTGATGGGATGGACACCGTCATCGTGCTCGAACCCGACATCCCGACCAATGTCCGGCTCCTCGGCCCCGGCCACCAGCCGGCCGATCCGGAGAACCCGGTGCGCCTCGCGCACGCCACCCCCGCCGAGCCCTCCGGCATCTGCGGCCCGCTCACCCTGTGCGGCCTGGACACCGCCGGCATGACGCTCGCCCCCCGCCGCTCCACCGAGGGCGCTCGGCCCCAGCCGCACTGGAACGCCTGCCGGAACTGCCGCGCCGTCGAGGAGGGCGCGGCGCCCCGTACCCGCACCGCGGCCGCACCGGACGGCCCCGCGGGCGACGCCCTCCCCGGGTAGCCGGGCGCGATCCCGGCGATCGTTCACCCGAATGCACGACACCGGCACCGCCCCGCCGACCGCTCCGCCCTGGTCCCCCGCCTCAGCCGTGCCCGTCGGTGCGGCGGCGGTGCAGGGTGAAGGTGTCCACCGGGGTGAGGTCGCCGTGCGGGCCGTCGAAGGTGTAGTAGGTGACCCGCATCGTGGTGGTGCCGCCGCGGCGGTCGCCGGGGTCGACCTCGAAGGCGGCGAAGCCGTGGGTGTGGGTGCGGTCCTGGTAGGCGGCCCAGGGGGCGTCCTCGGTGAGCCAGATCGACTCCCGGTAGGGCGCGCCCGGCGCGGGCTTGTCCTCCAGGCCGATCACCACCCGCCCCTGGGGGCGCTCGAACAGGTCGTCCTGGGTGGTGGCGGCGTTGCCCCCGGCGCCGATGACCATGTGGACGGTGCCCCGGCCGGTGTCGGCCAGCCGGGGGTCGGTGCCGGTGGGCACCGGGGTGCGGGTGTCGTTCGGCAGGGTGCCGCGGACGGGGTGGGAGCGCTCGTAGTAGTGCTCGTGGCCGCTGACCACCAGGTCGACCCCGTAGGCGTCGAACAGCGGGCCCCAGGCCTCGCGGATACCGAGGTCGCTGCCGGAGCCGTGCTTGGAGCTGGAGATCATCGGGTGGTGCATGCAGACCACGATCCAGTCGATCCCCCGGTCGCTCCGGGCCGTGCGCAACTCCCGCTCCAGCCAACGCTGCTGGGCGCCGCCGGAGTAGCCGCGCAGGTAGGTCTCGCCGGAGTTCTGGATGGCGACGTCGTCGTTGGCGAGGCTGAGGAAGCGCACCGAGCCGACGGTGAAGGCGTACCACATGCCCCGGGTCTCCTCGTCGCGGTCGGCGGCGGACGCGGGGAGGGTGAAGTAGGCCTGGTAGCCGGCGGCGCCGATCGGGCCGTTGCCGCGCTCGTTCTCGTGGTTCCCGGCGCAGGGCATCCAGGGGCGCAGCCGGGTCGAGCGGCTGTTGTTGATGAACCAGTCGGCCCAGATGGCGGTACGGCTCTGGCCGTGCCGGCCGCCGTAGGAGGCGTAGCAGAGGTCGCCGTTGACCAGGTTGAACAGCGGGCCGACGCGTTCGACGGCGGCGACGATGTCGGCGGCGTGCGGGCTGCCGATCTGGCTGCTGGTGTACACCGGGTACTTGCCGAGCGGTGAGGGCATGCCGTCCGGGAAGTCCACCTTGCGGCGCAGGTTGGGGGTGGCCTGGTCGCCGAAGCTGGTGAAGGTGAAGGGGGTGCGGCCGCGCGGGGCGGTGGTGAACGTGCCGGTCTCGGGGTTCGCGCCGTCGTGCCCGGCGCTGTACAGGTACGTGGTGGCCGGGCGCAGTCCGGTGAGCCGGGCGTGGTGGACGTACACCTCGTCCTTGCCGAGGGAGTCCCGGTAGGTGCGGGTCTCGGCCTCGACCACCGCCCCGGTGCCGCCCTCGGGCGTGCCGAGCCGGACCAGGGGGCGCCGGACGGACTGCGGGGTGAGCCAGGAGACGGTCATCTCGGTGGCCGGGTCGGTGCCGAACTGCAGGTGCAGGCCGCTCACCGCGGGCGCGCCGATCCGGTGCGGCCGGGCCTGGAGCAGCGGGCTCGCGGGCGGGGCCGACGGGCTGTCCGCGCCGTCGTCCGCCGCGGCCTCTCCGGCGGCGGCGCCCCCGGCGACCAGGGCGGCCCCGGCCGCCGACGTGCCCTTGAGGATGGACCTGCGTGCGATCGTCATGACGCTCCGTCTGCCGAGTGGGGTTCGGGATCCGCAGCACTGTAGCGACATGAACATGCAATGGCGATCGCTTTTCCGACGAACGGTCAGGTCCGGCCACAGGCTCGGCCGCGGGCTCAGCCCAGGCCCGGCAGACTGCGCAGTTCCCCGATCCGCAACAGCCGGGCGGCGGCGAGGAACAGCAGCGCCATCGTGGCACCGCCCGCCAGCAGCGGAAGGGCCGGTGCCCAGGAGGCCGGGAGCGGGCCGTTGCCGCAGGAGCGGGCGATGGCCCAGCCGACGCCTCCGGCCACCGCGGCGGCCACGGTCAGCTTGGCGTAGGTCCGGCAGATCCGTCGGCCGTCCAGGAGCCCGCCGGTGCGGCGGCGCAGCCGCACCGCTGTGAGCAGCAGCCCGACCCCGTACGAGACGGCGTAGGCGGCGGCCATGCCGGTGACCGCCCACCGGGCGGGCAGCAGTTGGTGACAGGCCAGGGCCAGCGCGATGTTGACGCCGCCGATCCACAGCGCCGTACGGAACGGCGTCCGGGTGTCCTCGAAGGCGTAGCAGCCGCGCAGCAGCAGGTACTGGGCCGAGAACGGGATCAGCCCCAGCCCGAAGGCCTGCAGCATGTGGCCCAGCGGGGCGGTGGTGGCGGCGTCGGCGGCGCCGTGGGCGAACAGCAGTCGGGCGAGCTGCGGGCCGAAGACGGCGAAGAAGAACGCCGCCGGGACGATCACCACCCCGCTGACCCGTAGCGCGCGGGAGAGGTCGGCGCGCAGGTCGTCGAGCCGGTGCTCGGCCGCCGCCCGGCTCATCCGCGGGAGGAGCACGGTGATCAGCGACACCGTGACCACCGACTGGGGCAGCATCCAGATCTGCTGGGCGTAGCTGTAGGCGGTGTAGCCGACCCCGTCGCCGGGCAGTGCGGCGTCCGCGTCGGAGGCCAGCCTGGTCACCACGGTGCTCGCCACCAGGTTGGCCAGGACGAACAGCAGCGTCCAGCGGGCCGCGCCCACGCTGCTGCGCAGCCCGGTGCCCCGCCAGTCGAACCGCGGCCGCAGTCGGAAGCCGGCCGCCCGGGCGTACGGGACCAGGGCCAGCGCCTGGAGGGCCAGGGCGACGGTGGTGCCGATGCCCAGCAGTCGGACCTGGGCGCCGGTGATCTCCGTGACCGTCGCCGGGACGGTCAGCAGGCCAAGGTAGAGGCCGAACACCGCGATCAGCACCAGGTTGTTCAGGACCGGCGTCCACATCATCGCGCCGAACCGGTCCCGGGCGTTGAGGGTCTGCCCGAAGACGGCGAACACCCCGTAGAAGAAGATCTGCGGCAGCAGGAACCGGGCGAAGACCACGGTCAGTTCGAACGCCTCGTGGGTGGCCGGGGTGTCGTCCTGGTAGATGCCGATGATCGCGGGCGCGGCCCAGGTGGCCAGCGCACTGCCGACGCCCAGCACGCACAGCACCAGGGTGACCAGCCGCTGCTCGAAGGCGACCCCGCCGTCCGCGTGCTCCACCCGGGCCCGCACCAACTGCGGGACCAGCACGGAGTTCAGCGCACCGCCGATCAGCAGGAAGTACAGGCTGGTGGGCACCGTGTTGGCCTGGTTGTAGGTCGTGGCCAGCAGGCCGGTGCCCAACGCCGCACCCTGCAGCACCTGCCGGATCAGCCCGGTGCCCCGCGACACCACCGTCCCGACGGCCATCAGCGCGGACGACCGCGCCACCCCGCCGTCCCCGGCCCGCCTGGGCGCCGCGTGTCTCCGGCGCTGCCCCGTGGATCGCGCTGACCTCTCGGGCGACGTCGTCTCGATCATGGCCACAATCTACGGGCCTGGGCCGCGACTTCCGGCCGTTCCCCCCAACTCCGCTGTGATCCGCGCCCGTTCCGGCCCATGGTGCACGGCCGCGCGCCGGGCCGGTAGGTTGTCACGATGACCGATCCCCTCCCGCCCGACGGCCTCGTGCTGGGCACGGACGAACCGGCCGACCGCCGGGCCGACGCATGGCGGCCGGAGCAGGCCGCGCCATCCCCGGGCGGCGGCCTCGGCAGGGTGACCGGGCCCGGCACCGGTCTCGACAAGCCCGACGAGCTCGACAAGCGGGGGAACGGCAGGACATGGAACTGACCAGGGGCGAGCGGCGCTCGATCGCGGCGGTGGGGCTGATCTGCGTCGGGGTGGCGGCCTGTTACGTGTGGGGCGGCGACGGGAGCGGATCCGACTACCCGCTCCCGTACAAGCGCCGCCCCGCCTCGCTCCTCCTGCGGATCGATCTGGCGGACCCGGACGCGAGGAACACCACCGTGGCGGCCGACGACCGCACCATAACCCTGGACGCCTCCTGGAGCGGCTGCGATTACAAGCCGGACCTGGTGGCGAAGGAATCCGCCGACCAGGTCACCCTGCTGCTGAACCGCCGCGACGCCTCCGGGCCGGACATCGGCTGCGAGGACGGCGGCATCGCCCGGCTCACCGCCGTCCTCCACCGCCCGCTCGGGGCACGCGCGTTGACCGACGCCGTCACCGGGAAGCCCGTCCCGCACGCCCACGGCTGAGGCCCCTCCCCGAGCACGACGGGGCGGACCTCACCAGGGCCCAGCGGATCCGGGGTGGTCCTGTCCGGGGTTTCGACCTTCACGTCCCTCTCCCGCTGCCGGTGGGCCGGGGTCGTTCCGCGCTCGCCCGGTGACCTCGGCCGCTGGCCGGCTTCACCCGGACGGCGGTCAGTTCGGGCGGCGGCCCGACGGTAGACAAGAGCGGCACCGACGGCGCCGCAAGCGGTGGCGCCGTCACCCTTCACCTTTCAGGAGGACGAATGGCACCGGCTCTGGAATGGGAGCTGCCCGGCGGCACGGCACGGGCCTTCCCCGCGGACGGCGGCAACATCCTCAGGCCGTTCATCCTGGCCGCCGACGGCACGGGCCCCACCGACCTCGCCGCCGTCGAGGCCGGCCTCGGCGGCACCTCGTACTCGTTCCTCGACGGGCTGCGCGCTCGTGGCCACGACCTCGTCCTGGTCGGCTACGACAAGGACGTGACCGAACTCAGCCGCCAGGCGCGGGTACTGGAGCTCGCCGTCCTGCGGGCCATCGCCGAGCGTCGCGGCTTCGTGCCGCTGGTGGTGGGCGGCATCGGGCGGGGTGCCCTGACGGCCCGCTACGCCCTGGCCAAGATGGAGCGCGACAGGCTGGACCACCAGACCCGGGTCTACTTCTCCTACAACGGCACCGCGCCGATCCCGGAGCGGGAGAGCCCCGGGCTGGAACAGCTGGGCAACTGGCCCCTCAGGCCCCGGCTGTTGAAGCTGGTCAGCGGCGACTTCAAGAACACCCTGAGCGACGACGACTTCGACGACCACTACTCCGGTTCCCCGAACACGGGCACGTCCCTGATCACCAAGGACCTCGGCTCCTGGCTCATCGATCGCACCCAGTAGCCCGCCGCCGGCGGCTCAGGATCCAGGAGGAACGCGTTCACCGGGCCGAGGTGCCGCACCGGCGACCGGCCCCGCGCCGAGCCCCGACTTCGCGCCCCCGCGGCGTAGGAACGACCCGAGCGGGCAGACGCACCCGCGCGGGTCCGGTCCGTGGCGGGTCCGCGTACCGGCGGCGCGGAGGAGGACGGCATGAACCCGGTCGAACGCGGGCTGCGCTCGCTGGACGGCTTCCAGCAGCGCCATCGGCCCACCGCCGTGGTCTTCGGCGTGGTCAAGAAGTACGGCGACGACCGCGGCGGGCTGCTCGCCGCGCTGATCAGCTACTACGGCTTCCTCGCCCTGATCCCGCTGCTGCTCCTGCTGAGCACGGTGCTGGGCTTCGTGCTGCACGGCAACCCCGGGGCGCAGAGGTCCGTCCTCGACTCCGCCCTCGCCGACTTCCCCATCATCGGCGACCAGCTCCGCCAGAACGTCCACTCGCTCCGGGGCAGCGGCTTCGCCCTGGCCGTCGGCATGCTGTTCCTGCTCTACGGCGCCCTCGGCATCGCCCAAGTACTGCAGCACGCGATGGCCGAGATCTGGAACGTCCCCGGCGTGCGCCGCCCCGGCTACTGGCCGCGGCTGGCCCGTGGACTGCTGCTCCTGGTGGTGCTCGGCAGCGGCCTGGTGCTCGGCACGGCGGCCGCCTCGGTCGTCGCCTCCTCGCTCGGCGGGCCCGCCGCCCGGGTGGGCGGGCTGCTCGTCTCCGCGCTCCTGAACGCCGCCCTGTGCCTGGCCTGCTTCCGGGTGCTCACCCCGCGCGGGATCCCGACCCGCGCGCTCTGGCCGGGCTGCGCGGTGGCGGGCCCGCTGTTCACCGTCCTCCAGGCCTTCGGCTCGCTTCTCGTCGTGCACGAGCTGCGCCACGCCGGCCAGGTGTACGGCTTCTTCGCCACCGTGATCGGCCTGCTCTCCTGGCTCTACCTGGCCGCGCAGATCACCGTGTACGCCGCCGAGGGCAATGTCGTCCTCGCCCGCCGGCTGTGGCCGCGCAGCCTGCTCCAGCCGCCGCTCACCGACGCCGACGAACGGGTGCTCGACGCGATCGCCCGCCAGGAGGAGCGCCGCCCCGAACAGCGGGTCGACGTCGCCTTCACGGACCACGGGCCCCCGCCGGACAACGACCCACCGGGCCCCGAGCCCCCGGAGCCCGACCCCGGCGCTTCGCCGAAGGGCCCCACCCGTGACACCCCGGGAAGGTGAACCGCCGACCACGCCCGGCCCCACCGCCCCCGGCGTCGTTCAGCGAGCTCGCTGCTCGGCCCCGCAGGCGACCGGACCGTCCGGGGGCGGGTCCGACCAGCCGGGCGCGTCGTCGTTCTCCAGGCGTTCGCGCAGCCCCCTCAGGGTGGTGCTGAGCAGCCGGGAGACGTGCATCTGGGAGACGCCGATCCGGGCCGCGATCTCGGACTGGGTCAGGCCGTCCCAGAAGCGCAGCTTGAGCACGGTCTGCTCGCGCTCGGGCAGGTGGGCCAGCAGGGGGCGCACGGCGGTGCGGAAGTCGGCCAGTTCGATGCCGGGGTCGCAGTCGCCGAGACGGTCGAGCATCGCGCTGCCGCTCTCGTCGGCGTCCTGGTCGCGCAGCGCGTCGAGGGAGTCGGGGCGGTAGACCCGGCCGGCCACCAGTCCTTCGGTGGCCTGCTCCACGGTGAGGTGGAGGCCCTCCGCGATCTCCTCGGGGCTCGGGAGACGGCCGAGTTCCTGTTCCAGCCGGTCCGAGCCGCGGGCGACGGTCAGGTAGAGCTCCTGCATGCTGCGCGGCACGCGGACGGGCCAGGAGGTGTCCCGGAAGAACCGCTTGATCTCGCCGGTGATGGTAGGGACGGCGTAGGTGATGAACTCGACGCCGCGCTGCGGGTCGTAGCCGTCGACGGCCTTGATCAGGCCGATCGTGCCGACCTGGAGGATGTCCTCCATGTCCTCCGCGCGGTGGCGGAAGCGCGCCGCGATGAAGCGCACCAGCGGCATGTTCAGCTCGATGATGGTGCCGCGGACGTAGCTGTAGGCGCTGCTCTCGCGGGCCAACGCGGCCAGCCGCTCGAACAGCGCGTCGCTCAGTTCGCGCGCCTCGGCCTTGCCCATCGCCCGCAGCTCGGCCTCGGTGTACCGGGGCGGCAGGTCGGACGGGCGGTGTACGGGATCGGACGGGCGGTGTACGGGATTCGACAGCGGGCGGGAAACAGGCTTCGAAAGGGTGAACACTGCTGCTCCTGGGCATCGGGGTGAACGCCCCGCTCCGCGAACGGTGACCACTCGCGTGCTGAGGACTTCTTCCCCCAGGACCTGTGCCCTGCTTCTTCAAGCGACGGTCCCGGTGGCACTCGGGGGTGCCGGTGGCACTCACAGGTGCCGGCGCGGCCGTCGGACCAGCCGAGGACCGCTGCAACAGGTGTTCTACCCAGATATACGACACTGAATTCACGTTTAGTCTGACTTGTGCAGATTCGTCCAGATATCCACCCTTGCACCGACCCGAGGTTTCGGCCCCCCTCACCCGGCAAGGCGCCCGCCATGACGACAACCAGCGTGCCCACCCGACCCCGCACCGTGGTCATCACGGGCGCCTGCGCCGGGTCCCCGCCGGTGCGGTGACCGAACGGGACGGATCGTCATGGACCCCGCGGAGGCACTGCGACGGATCGCGTTCCTGCTGGAGTGGAGCGGCGCCTCCCCCTACCGGGTCCGCGCCTTCCACACCGCGGCCGGCGCCCTGACGGGCCTGCCCCCGGGCCCCGTGGACCCGGCCCGCGCCCGGCAGCTGCCCGGGATCGGCCCGGTGACCGCCCAGGTGATCGCGGAGGCCTCCGACGGCCGTACGCCCGGCTACCTGCGCCGCCTGGAGGAGGCCGCCGGACCGGCCGCCCGCTCCGGCTGGCAGCTGGCGTCGGCGGCGCAGGGCGACTGCCACCTGCACTCGGACTGGTCCGACGGCGGCCACCCGATCGAGGAGATGGCGGCCGTCGCCCGGGCTCTCGGACACCGGTGGGCGGTGCTCACCGACCACTCCCCGCGCCTCACGATCGCCCACGGGCTCAGCCCGGAACGCCTGCGGCACCAGCTCGACGCCGTCGCCGCGTACAACGGCCGGGACGGCGCCTTCCGCCTCCTGAGCGGAATCGAGTGCGACATCCTGGACGACGGCGCGCTCGACCAGGAGCCCGGCCTGCTCGACCGCCTGGACGTGGTGGTCGCCTCGGTGCACTCCAAGCTCCGCTCCGACCCGGAAACGATGACCGGCCGGATGCTCGCGGCCGTCCGCAACCCCCGGACCAACGTGCTCGGACACTGCACGGGCCGGATCGTCACCGGGCGCGGCCGGCCGCAGTCGCGCTTCGACGCCGAGGCCGTGTTCGCCGCCTGTGCCGAGAACGGCACGGCGGTGGAGATCAACTGCCGCCCCGAGCGCCGTGATCCGCCCGACGACCTGCTGCGACTGGCCGCCGACGCGGGCTGCCTGTTCGCCGTCGACACCGACGCCCACGCACCGGACCAACTCCACTGGCACACCACCGGCTACGCCCGCGCCGCACGCGTCGGCCTCACCCGGGACCGGCTCGTCACCACGTGGTCCGGCGAGCGCCTCCTCGCCTGGGCCGGGTCCGCCCATGCCTGAGCGGACTCCGGCCCGGGCACCCGGTTCCCCACCAGGAGGAGCTCGCGCTGGAACAGGCCCTCCGGCGGCTCCCGCACCGCCCCCGACGAGCGGCCCGCCGCCGGCCTCCCCGCGGACGCCGAACCGCCGGACGCCGAACCGCCGGACGCCGAACCGCCGGACGCCGAACCGCCGGACGCCGAACCGCCGGACGCCGAACCGCCGGACGACGAGTCGGCGGACGGCGCGCATGGAACCGCGCTGCCCGGGCAGGCGCCGCAAGGGGCGGAGCTCGCCCCACCGGCGAAAGGAGCGTACGGCATGGGTACCTCGGACAAGATCCGCAACATGGCCGAGAAGGCCCGCGGCAAGGCGAAGGAGGCCGTCGGCCGGACGACGGGCGACCGCCCGATGGAGGCCGAGGGCCGCGTCGACCAGGTGAAGGGCGACCTCAAGCAAGCCGCCGAGAAGCTCAAGGACGCGGGCAAGCACTGAGACGCCGCCCGGAAGACCGTGACGTGGCACGTACGCCGAGACGTCCGTGTGATGAAGGTGCTGTTCGGCCCTGACATCGCGTCGGGGCGGAGGACGTTCGAGGAGGTGAGCAGGATGAGCGACGGGAAGGACCGCGCGCCGACAGAACCGGCGTCCCCGATCGAGACTCCCGAGTCGCGGATGACCGGCGAGGGCGGACCGCCGCCCGAACACGAGGAGAAGGGCCCGCAGGACGGCCCGGAGTACGAAGTCACCGAGCCCGCGGACGAACACCAGCCCGCTCCACCGGAGCGCGGCTGACGACACCGGCGGCCGGCGCGGGAGCGGCGGCCCGGGCTGTAGAGGTAGCCCGGGCGATGATCACATGATCCGCTCCCGCGCTGCAGTTCGCGGAGCCCGGCTTCGACGCCACCGGTCGGGCCGAGGTGGCGGTCCCCGACTCGGCGGGCCGGGCAACGGGCTCACGAGCAAGCTCAGTGGGACCTCACGATGTGGCCCCCAGCTTGAGCGCGGCGTCGATCCCGCGCAGGAACTGGTCGAGGTCGTCGGGTTTGCGCGAGGTCACGAGGCGCCAGCCGCCGGTGTCGTCCGTCACGAGCGCGGCGTCCGTCCAGGTCGCACCGGCGTTGGCGAGGTCGGTGCGCAGCGACGGGTAGGAGGTGAGCTCCTTGCCGTGCGCCACCCCGGCCTCGGCGAGCAGCCAGGGACCGTGGCAGATCGCGGCGACGGGGCGGCCGGACGTGGTGAAGGCGAGCAGGATGTCGACGGCTTCCCGGTGGGTCCGGAGGGTGTCGGCGTTGAGCGTGCCGCCGGGGATGAGGAGCAGGTCGTAGCCGGTGGCGTCCACCTCCTCGAGGGTGTGGGTCGGGCTCACCGTCTCGCCGGGCTCCTTGTCGCCGACGAGGGTGCGGATGTCGTCCCGGGTGGGGGCGGCGATGTCGACGTGCACACCGTCCTCGCGCAAGTGCTTGACGGGGACGAGGAGTTCGTCCTGCTCGACCCCGTAGTTGGTGACGATCGCCAGGGCCTTGGTGTCGCGGTTCACGGTTACCTCCTGCGGGTCGTGGTCGGGTGCGGCGCCGCCGGGCCGCGGGATACGGCCGGCACGCCCGGATCCGGTCAGGCCAGTACGAAGATCATGGCGACGAGCATGACCGCGACGGCCAGCGCCAACGCCACGATCACGACCGCGGGCCAGATGCCCCAGGCCCTGCGGAGTTCCACGGGTTCGGGATGGGAGATGCCGGACGTGCCCCCCTCGGCCGGCGGGGTGTCCCCACCCGGCAGGGTGCCGTGCTCGTTGAGCGCCGGGGTGTGGGCCGGGTCCGGGTCGGGTGTGGTCATGATGCGTCCAGGGTGGTGTGGGCTCCGATGCCGGGCGGCTTCCCGGGGCCCGTGGTCCGAAACCTCGCACGGAACCGGGCGGACCGGTTTCGCCGCCCCGAAACCGGCAAGCCGTCGGTCATGGGTGTTCCCACTACACCGCCGGCCGGCCCCGCCGCGCCGCCTCCCCCGAGAGGAGACCGGACGCCGTGCTGCTGATCAGACCGCCGGGTGTCTACCGGCCTCAGGGCGACACCGAACTGCTGGTCTCCTGCGTGCACCGCGAGCGCCTCGGCCGGGCCAGCCGGGTGCTCGACCTCTGCACCGGTACGGGGGCGGTCGCACTGGCGGCCGCGGACGACGGCGCCCGGGTGACGGCGGTGGACCTCTCCCGCCGGGCCGTGGCCACGGCCTGGCTCAACGCGCGGCTGCACCGCAGCCGGGTCCGGCTGCGCCGGGGCGATCTGCTGGCCCCGGTGGCGGAGCGCCGTTTCGACCTGATCACCGCCAATCCGCCCTACGTCCCGGCCGTGGCCCCCGCGGGCGGCCGACCCGGGCCCGGGCTCGCGTGGGACGCGGGGCCGGACGGACGGCTCGTCCTGGACCGGATCTGCCGGGAGGCACCCCGGCGGCTGGCCCCCGGGGGCGTGCTGCTCCTGGTGCAGTCCTCCCTCGCGGACGTCCCCGCCACGCTGGCGGCCCTCGGCGCGTCCGGGCTGCGGACGGCGGTGGCGGCCCGGCGCCGGCAGGCCTTCGGTCCGGTGATGACGGCGCGGGCCGCACTGTTCGAGCGGCTCGGGCTGATCGCTCCGGGCGAGCGCCACGAGGTCCTGGTGGTGGTGCGCGGTGTCCGGGAACGCTGACCGGCCCACGACCCGGGTGGTCGTGGTGCCCGGCGGTCCGCTGCTGGTCGAGGGACCGGTGGAGGTGGTCCTGCCGAACGGGGAGGTCCGGCGCTCCGAGCGACCGGTCGTGGCGCTCTGCGCGTGCCACCGCAGCCGGTGCTACCCGTTCTGCGACACCAGCCACCGTCGCCCCCGCAGGGGCAGCTCAAGCCGCGGTGACTCCCGCGGGGAGCGCGGGAAGGGCGGGGAGGGCTGAGCGCAGGGACGTGCGTCCGGCCCGCCAGCAGCCGAGCAGGTGGTCCGCGAACCGGCCCTCGACGACCTGCGCGGCAGCCAGACCGAAGGCGATGTCCGGTGCCAACTCCGGCTCGTCTGCGATTAGTTGCTCCACGACCCCACGCCGGACCAGCTGCTCGTGGACGGCGTCGGCCTCCACGTGCTCCCGGTAGAACAGGGTGCCGTCCGGCCCGCCGCCCAGTCGCTCCAGCGCGGCCGCCAGCCGTGCGGACCCCGGCGAGGAGGTGATCTCCAGGGCGGCGAACTGCCCGACGGCCGCTCCGCGCAGCGCCCGGTGCAGGCCGAAGAGCGTCATCAGGTTGACCACCGCCAGGGCGGGGGCCGGGACGAGGTCCAGGTAGCGGGCGTAGTCCGGTTCGAGGCCGAAGGCCGCCATCATCCGGGCGTACAGCCCCGCGTGGGCGCGTTCGGGGCGCCCTGCGCCGTACTCGTCGTAGACGATCGCCATCAGGACGGCCTGCGCCGGGCCGTGGATCCTTGGGAGCATCCACAGCTGCGGATCGGCCTCCTTGAGGTGGTAGACCGAGCGGTGCACCAGGTACTCGCGGACGTGCCGGAGGCCGCCCTCGTCGCGCAGGAAGTGGGACGGGCCGATGTCGTCCGGGGACTCCGTCAGCAGCTGGTCGAGGGCGTCCGAGACCGACCGGACGGGCTCCGCCTCGGCGCGCACCGCAGCGAGCAACGAGCGCTCCAGATCCCTTCGCAGGGTCAGCAGTTCGGGCTCCCACTCCCAGCCGGGAAGGACCCCGGGCAGCCCCCGGTCATGGAGTTCGTAGCACAGGTACAGCGCGAACTGGTGGTCCTCGCCCCAGGGGTCGGCGAACGGGCCCGGCGGCGCCAGCAACCGCCCCGCCCCCGGCGGCCCCGCGGTCACCAGCCCCAGCACCGCGGCCGACAACGGCCCGCGCGCGCCCCACCGCCCGTCCACCGCCCACTCCGCTCCGCCCATCGGCTCCCGCCTCCTCGCACACCCTTGCCCCCGCCCACCCGCCGGTGCGGCTACCCCACCCCGCCGAGGACTAACGCCCGGGCCGCGGCCCCGCTCCCGGTCCGCCACCAGGTTTCCCGCCCGCCGGTCCGGGCACGCGCGGCGCATGGACAAGTCCGGTTCCCCTCGGACGGCCCGGCGCCGCCGCTACCTGCTCTGCCCTCCGGTGCACTTCGCCGTGGAGTACGCCATCAACCCGTGGATGGACCCGGCCCGGCCGGTCGACCCGGGTACCGCGTTGCGGCAGTGGAACCGGCTGCGCACCGTCCTGCTCGCCCTCGGGCACCGCGTCGAACTCCTCGCTCCGCTGCCGGGGCTGCCGGACATGGTCTTCACCGCGAACGGCGCCACGGTCGTCGACGGCCGCGTCCTGGTCGCCCGCTTCCGGCACCACCAGCGCGCGGCGGAAGCGGACGCGCACCGGCGCTGGTTCGTGGCCGCTGGCTACCGGCCGGTGCACACGGCGGGGCCGATCAACGAGGGCGAGGGCGACTTCCTGCTCGCCGGGCCGCGGATCCTGGCCGCGACGGGCTTCCGCACGAGTCGGGCGGCGCACCGCGAGGCCCGTCGGCTGCTGGACCGGCCCGTGGTCACACTGACCCTGGTCGACCCGCGGTTCTACCACCTCGACACCGCGCTCACCGTCCTGGACGACGACCGGATCATGTACTACCCGCCCGCGTTCGCCCCCGCCAGCAGACGCCTGCTGCACACGCTCTACCCGCACGCGATCCTCGCCTCGGCGCAGGACGCGGCGACGTTCGGGCTCAACGCGGTCAGCGACGGCCGCCACGTCGTCCTGCCCGCGGGCGCGCACGGGCTGGCGGGCCGCCTCCACGCCGAGGGGTACGTGCCCGTACCGGTCCGGATGCCCGAACTCCTCAAGGGCGGCGGCGGGCCGAAGTGCTGCGTACTCGAACTGCGCCCTGCCTGACTCATGGAAAGGACCGTCCGATGGACACCGCCGACGTGACCGCCACGCTGCTGCGCGACCACGGGCGGACGTACGCCGAAGAAGCCGGCATCACCCTCCGCGACAAGCCCGCCCCGCTGTACCAGCTGCTGGTCCTCACCGTCCTCTGCTCGATCCGGATCAAGGCGGAGATCGCCACCGCCGCGGCCCGCGAGCTGTTCGCCGCGGGGCTCCGGACGCCGCGCGCGATGGCGGACTCCAGCTGGCAGGACCGGGTGGACGCGCTCGGCCGGGCGCACTACGTCCGGTACGACGAGAGCACCGCCACCGCCCTCGGGGACGGCGCCGCCCTGCTGCTCGACCGCTACGCGGGCGACCTGCGGAAGCTGCACGCGCGGGCCGACGGCGACCAGGGGAGGCTGCGCGAGCTGCTCCAGGAGGTACCGAGGATCGGACCGGTGGGCGCCGACATCTTCTGCCGCGAGGCCCAGGCCGTCTGGCCGGACCTGCGCCCGTTCTTCGACGAGCGCGCGTGCGCGACCGCCGCCGAACTCGGCCTGCCGCACACCCCGGACGGCCTCGCGAAACTCGTACCGGCGGCGGACTCGGCGCGGCTGGCGGCCGCCCTGGTGCGCGTGCGCCTGTCCAAGCGCGTGGCCGACACACGCCGAGCCGCCTGAACCCGGGCCGGCCGGCGCCGGGCGACCCAGCGGTGGCCCCGCGGCGACCCAGCGGTGGCCCCCGCCGGGGCCGCGGAGGCACGATCGAAGGACGGGCGCGACCGGCGGCCCGGGCGGAGGTCGGACGACTGATGAGCGGCACCGAGCACGAGCCGGCAGAAACACGGGACACGACCGAGGGCCGGGTCTACACCGTCACCGGCGGTGACTGGGACGAGGTCGCCGATGCCGTGCAGGCGCGCAAACGGGCGGACGACGAGCGGATCATCGTCAACATGGGCCCCCAGCACCCGTCCACCCACGGCGTGCTGCGGCTGATCCTGGAGATCGACGGCGAGACGGTGAAGGAGGCCCGCTGCGGCATCGGCTACCTCCACACCGGCATCGAGAAGAACATGGAGTTCCGCAACTGGGTCCAGGGCACCACCTTCGTGACCCGGATGGACTACCTGACCCCGCTGTTCAACGAGACCGCCTACTGCCTGGCGGTCGAGAAGCTGCTCGGCATCACCGACGACGTCCCGGACCGGGCCGGCGTCATCCGGGTGATGATGATGGAGCTCAACCGGGTCTCCTCGCACCTGGTGGCGCTGGCCGCCGGCGGGATGGAGATCGGCTCCACCACGCTGATGGTCTACGGCTTCCGGGACCGCGAGGTCGTCCTCGACGTCTTCGAGCTGGTGACGGGCCTGCGCATGAACCACGGCTACGTCCGGCCGGGCGGCCTGGCCCAGGACCTGCCCCCGGGCGCGGTGGACCAGATCCACGAGGCCGTGAAGCTGCTGCGCGCACGGCTGCCGGAGTACGACAAGCTGGCGACCCGCAACCCGGCCTTCAAGGCCCGGCTGGTCGGCGTCGGCTTCCTGGACCTGGCCGGCTGCCTGGCCCTGGGCGCCACCGGCCCGATCCTGCGCGCCACCGGCCTGCCGCACGACCTGCGCAAGACCG